>JAIOQA010000426.1 GCA_021413675.1 Deltaproteobacteria bacterium
GGTTGTAGCCGTAGCTCTGGTTGCCGAGATAGCCCGAGGGCCCGCTCAGCGACTGCCACGTGAGGTTCGTGCCCATCCAGTCGTAGCCGAAGGTCTCGGTCACGTGGTTGGCGAGCTCGAGCGTGCTCAGGTTGCCCTGCAGATCGTAGGTCGCGTTATCGACGACGCCGGTCATGCCGACGAGGCGGCCCAGGCTGTCGTACTGGTTCTCGACGACCTCGCCATCGGGATACGTGAGGCGCTTGGGGCGGCCGAGCGGGTCGTAGCCGACCTGCATCGTGGCGGCGATCGCGTCGAGGCAGCGCTGGACGCCGCTGAGGCGGCCGAGGTCATCGTAGGTGAGGCGCTGCGCGCGACCGTCGCAGGCGCCGGTGACCGCAGTGCCAGTCGCGGCGCTGTCGAACACCGAGGTGAGGCGGCCGAGCGTGGCGCCGGTGGCGGCGGGCTCATCGTAGACGTAGGTGATCGTCCGCGCGTTCGCCGAGTTGGTCCGCGTGAGCGGGCGACCCAGCACGTCGTAGGTCATCGACGTGGTGACGCCGTTGCCATCCGTCGCGGTCGCGAGGGTGCCGTCGTCGTAGTAGTCGTAGGCGAGCTCGCCGAGGTCCGGATCGCTGACCGCGCGCACGCGGCCGAGGTTGTCGTACGTCGTGGTCGTCACGTTGCCGGCGGGGTCGATCGTGTGACGCTGCCGGCCGAGGCTGTCGTAGTCGTAGCGGGTGACGACCTCGCTCGCGCCATCGTGCGGCTCGTGGAGCGCGACCGGACGGCCGCGCCCATCGAGGTCGACCTGCGCAACCAGGCCCATCGCATCGCTGGAACGGACCGCACCGACACGATAGGTCGTGACTGCCTCGACGCCATCGACGCGACGGCTGCTGATCGGGCGCCCCCACGCGTCGAAGCGCGCGGTCTGGAGCCAGAGCGGCTGGGTGTAGCCATCGGTCCAGTTGCTCACGCGATAGGCCGGGCCGCCCCCGTCGGCGTACTCGGTGACGCGCGTCGCGAGGCCGCTGTCGCCGGGTCGCTCCTCGCGCACCACGCGACCCGCGCCATCGAGGTAGCGCCGCGACCACAGCCGCTCGTAGGCGAAGTCCGGCGGCGAGGTGACCCGCCCCGGCATCTGGGTCGTCGTCACCGACTGCTCGCCCGGGACGCCAAGCGCGTTGGTCGTGGTCCAGGTCGTGCCCGTCGCGGGCGTGTAGGCCCACTCCGCCTGGCCAAACACGTCGTAGTGCTGCTCGGCGATCAGGATGCCGTTGGCGTCATCGTAGGTCCCGGTCGCGGCGCCCGCGACGCGAGGATCCTGGTACTCCAGCCGCGTGCTGAAGCCGGCAGGGTCGGTGGTCAGGACCGGGTAGAGCGACCACGCCGCGTCGTATGTGATGTGCGAGGTGTGCCCGAGTGCGTCGGTCACTGCGATCGAATTGCCCACGGCGTCGTACTCGGTAGTGGTTCCGATCCACGCGCTTTTGTGGTCGTCCCACGCCTCGGTGCGGGCAGGTAGCCCGCGCGTCATCGGCGACGCGCCACAGGCGCCTGGATCGTCGTAGCAGGTCCGCGTCCGCGCGAGCACCGGTCCGGTCGGCGAGCCTTCGTGGATCTCCTGGGCTGCGGTGCGAGCGAGGAAGCGTCCCGGTTCGCGCACCGGGGTGAACACGGTCGCGAGGTCGTCGGTCGCGTCGTCGATGAGGCCGTCGTCATGGACGACGACGAGATCGCGATTGGCGTCGTAGTCGAGTCGGGTGCGGCTCGTGCGCTGGCCGCCGTCGGCGTCCGTGCTCGTGGTCTCTGATGCGACCGTCGCGCAGAAGTAAGGCGCCTCGCCGGTCGGGGCATAGGTGGTGGCGGTCGTCTGCCCGCCGTCCGCGATGCTCGTCGCGTCGACGCGTTGCGGGCGGCTTCCACAGGCGGCGTCGACCTGGTTGTGGGCGGCCGTCCGGTGCGGCGGCCGCACGACACCATCGACGGTGGTGGCACCAGCGTCTTCGGTCGCGGTGAACTGCCAGCCCAGCAGGCGCCGCTCGCTGTCCGACCACACCGGGCACGCGCGCTCGTAGTCGGTCTCCGACAGCGGACCACCCGGGCCGGCGCTACTCCAGATCTGCGACACCAGCCAACTCGGTGACGGGGCCGCCTGGCAGCCTGAGAAGCCGGCCGGCGAGGTCACGTAAGACGAGCTCGGCGCGTAGCGAACCTCGGTGGTCGCGCCGAGCGGCGACTCGATGCGCGTGAGCAGCTCCTCGGGACGGTGGAAGAGCGTGCGGAACTCGGTCGGAACACCATCGATCACGACGATGCCGGACAGCTCCGGCTGCATGTCGCCATCGCCATCGCCGAGTCCGGCGGCGTCGAGCGTGCGGGTGTCGTCGAGCGCCACCGGTACTTGGTACACGGACGCCCAGGGCAGCTCGGCCTCCCCCGCGCCGCTATACGATGGAATAGGCGCGGCCTGCGCGGCGCCAAGCGCGATCCCGTTGGTCCACCACGACACCGCGCGCGTCTCGGCGCGGGCGTCGCGCGACCGCGACGAGGCAACCGTGACGCAATAGTCCAAGGTAGCTTCGGGTAGGTTGTCGAGAAGCTGGCTGCACTCCTCCGGCGCCGAGCCCGTTGTCCAGCAGCGCTCGGCTGTTGCGTTCAACAGCTGCTCCGCGTAGCGGCAGGTCGCCTCGTCTGCGACGGGATAGGTCGTCGCGAACGACCGCTTCATGACGTGCACCAGGTCCGGGATGCGGTCACCGTTCACATCGGCGATGTGCCACTCGGGTGCGTGAAAGTCGGCAAGCGGCGCGATGCGTTCGTGCAGCGCAGGGGTCAGCGTGCCGTCGCCCGCGGAAATCAGGCCCACGAGCGCGACGTGGTCACGGCGGGGCACCAGGCCGCTGTTCGTGGCTTCGGGCTCTTCGGCCGCGAGCGCCACGAGATCGCGCGCCCCGTCGCCGTTCAGATCCGTGGGTTGCCATGCGCCGGGTGCGAGCGGCCGCCCAGCGATGACACTCGACACCGCGGCGAAGGTCCCATCGCGATGGGACAGGAGGGACAAGACGCGGTTCTCAGGTTCGACGGAGGAGCCGCCCCGCGGCCACACGCCGATCAGATCGTCGGCGCCGTCCCCGTCGAGGTCGGCCGTTCGCCAGGCGGGCGTCTGGGGATAGGCATCGCACGTCTCGATCGCCGCACCGAGCGTGGCGACCATCTCGATGCTGCCATCGGTCGGATAGCGGTAGACCCAGGGTCGAGCCAGCTGCGGGAATCGGCACGTCTCGGTCGCTGCACCATTGGCGCTGGTCGCAACGAAGACCCACTCCATGACGCGATCGCCGTCGACGTCCATCAGGCGCCAGCGGGCCTGGCTCGCGAGGTTGGCTTCGGTGGAGTGCGCGACGTGCGAATCGACGCGCCACTGCCCATCGGCGCCGGCGCGCACGTCGAGGAAGAAGGTGTCTGTGCCATGACGGATTACCATCGCGAGGTCTTCGCGCCCATCGCCATCGGTGTCGCCGATGCGGAACCCCCGCGTCGGCAGGGAGGCGCCGAGCGTAGCGATGTGCGCGGTCTCGGGACTTGCCAGAGTGCCATCGTTGTTGCGCCGGAGCCGGTCGAGCTGGAACCCGAGGGCGTCGGGCGCGAGGCGCAGCCACTCGCGACGTCCGTCGCCATCGGTGTCAGCGTCGAGCCACCGTCCGCGAACACCGGGTGCGGCGGGCAGGCGGTAGACCGAGGTGCTCATCCACGCCTGGGTCTCGCCGTACGCGAGCGTCTCGATACTGCTGGCTCGGCCCGGCCACGCCGGGGTAGTGGCGACGATTTCGGCGCGGCCATCGCCGTCGAGGTCGGCAACCGTGTAGTCGGCGAGCCCCTGGTTATCGCTGCAGCCCGCGGTCGGCGCGAGCTCGAGGTACTGCTCGGTTTGGATCCGGCCGGTGTCCCGAGCGAACGAGGCGTAGAACAGCGAGTGGAGCGTCTGCGTCCCCGCGCAGGTGTGGAGAAATGCGTAGGCTTCATCGGCGCCGTCTCCGTCCAGGTCGCCGAACTGCAGTTCCCCGGGCGCTGCGAAATAGAACTGGCCGGCGAGTTGGGTACCACGGAGGATCGTTGCTGAGGGGATCGTCGGGAACGCTTGCTCGTACACGATGGTCATCACATCGTCGCGCGCGGCGTTCCTGCGGATCGAAGTCTGGATCGGGCCCGGGATGCCGCTGAGGATCCGGTCCGTCTGCGCGCCGTGGTGCACGAAATAGCCCGACTCCGGCTGCGAGCCCGAGCGTAGCGCGCTCCAGAAGCGCGTCGCCGAGACCAGCGTCGCCTGGCCATTGCCCTCCAGATCGAGCGCGGTGACGCTACCCAGGACACCTTGAGTCCAGCGCGTTGCGGTCGTGTAGTTGGCCCAGAGGCGGCTGATCGACTCGCCGGTGAAGTCGCCGACCCCGTTGCCGCGGGCGATGTGCGCGACGTTGGTCAGGCTGTCCGTCAGCGCGAGGTCGGCGAAGCCATCGCCGTCGAAGTCGCCCGCGGTGACCATCTCCGCGGCATTGCCGCTCTGCGCCGGATTGATGACCACGCCAAAGCCGTCGGGATCGTGGCTGATGGTGAAGTTCGTGCCGTTGTAGCGGGCGATGGCCGCGGTCACGACGTCCATGCCGATCGGCAAGTGCGCGCCGAGACCCACGACGGCGATGTCGCCGGTGCCGTCACCGTCGAAGTCGGCGGTGACGATCCGGTACCCGGTCGCGGGTTGCGGCAAGTTGATGAGCTGCTGCTCGCCGGCCACGGCGGTGCCGTCCATCTGCGTGAGGAAGGGCTGAAGCTTGATCCACGCCGGTCCGGTGAGCACCACGACGCGATCCGCGCGCAGGTCGCCGTCGAGATCGTAGGTCAGGAACTGCGCGTGCTCGTCGGGACGGAGCAGCAGCGGCGCCATCGGCGTGACGGTCGGCGGGGCCGGCGCCTCCGGCGGAAGTGCCGGCAACGGCTGTGGTGCGAGCACGCGCTCGATGTTCCCCGCTCCCGCGGTGTCGCCGTCGTAGTGGAGCCGCACCGGCGGCAGCGATGAGCCCGACACCCAGCCGGTCTCCTCGATGACGGCATCGGACCCGAACTCCTGCACAGAGACCAGCAGGGCGTCACCGGAGGTGTGGCTCGGGGTGTAGCTGAGGCGGTAGGCGCGCTGGCGCACGCCGCCGGCCTGGACATCGACCCAGTTGAGCCAGCGGCGCTGGGTCGCGAGCGTGCCATCACCGACTGCCATCGGAGTCGGTGTCGGCTGCGGCGAGTACCCGAGGATGACCGCGTACGGGCCGTAACTGATCCGCGTGAGGGCGCCTTCGTCGTCGGCGCCGGTGATGTCGTACTCGAACGAGACCGCGTTACCGCTGGTGTCCTCTGTGAGGGTCTCGCGCCAGCGATAGGCGTAGCCGTGCTGTGTGGTCTGCGCGCGGCCGAACAGCGTGTGGATGCCGGAGGGCGCCCAGAGATGCCACGTCATCCCATCGGCTGCGAGGCCGATGCGCAGCCCCGCACCGCTGCGCGTCGCGTACATCGTCTCGCCTGCGACCGCCGAGCCCGTCGCGCACTCGGGCACCGCGCTGATGGCGTCGGCGCAGCGCACGAGCTCTTCGCCGTCGAGGTAGAAGCGGTCGCGATCATCGAAGCGCGGCGTGCCGCCGCCGGGGCTGTGTCGCTCGATCGCGGACGGGCCCGTGAGCTGCCACCCGCGCCCGACCAGGCCGGTGCCCGCACTGGACGAGTAGGCGAGGCTGAGCGACGGGCCGATGCCGTGGAAGCCCGGCAGCGAGAACGGGATGCTGGTGCGGAAGGCACCGCTGACATCATCGGCGCCATCGACCTGGCTGGTGTCGCGCATCCCTGCCGCGCCACCACCGCCCTGCGCGTGCGCGGCGACAGGGAACAGCAGGGCCGTGGCCATCACCAGGAATCGCGAGCCGCAGCGGGGGCTTCTCATGGCCGACGCAGTTTCACGCTCCGTGCCATCGCAACTCGGCGTCGTCGCGTCGGTGGTCGCGCGCTGCGCGCCGCGCACCCGCGCCGACCACCTGGCCGACCATCACGCGACCACCAGCGGAGTGCCTCAGGTGGCGAGCGTCAGGCCGCCGTCGGAGAGGAACATCGCGCCGGTCACGTAGGCGCTGTCCGTCCGGCTCGCGAGCAACACGTACAACCCGGTGTGGTCTTCGGGCTGCGCGATCCGCGCCATCGGGATGTGGTCGCGCATGGCGTCCATGCGCGATGCATCGGCGTTCAGGCGGCGCGCGGCCTGGCCGAGGGCGCTCGCGCCGGCGAGCCCCGTCGCGGTCGCGCCCGGAGCGACGCCATTCACGCGCACGTCGGGCGCGAACTCCGTCGCGAGCTGCATGACCAGGCCGCGAAGCGCGAACTTCGACGAGGTGTAGAGGGCGCCACCGCCGCCGGCGCGGAACGAGGCGTTGGAGCCGGTCGCGATCACGCAGCCGCGGGTCTCGCGCAGCGCGCCGATGGCGGCCCGCGCGCCGAATAGGACGCCGAGCAGGTTGACGCGGAAGATCTCGTCGAACGCCGCGGTGAGCTGGTCGGGCGTCTGCTTCTCGATCCGCTTGTGGAAGTCCCAGATGCCGGCGTTGGCGACGTAGGCGTCGAGTCCGCCGAAGGCGTCGCGCGCGCGCGCGACCGCGCCCGCGGCGGTCGCGTACTCACCCACGTCGCCGACGACCACCTCGCAGCCTTCGGCGCGCAGCGCGGCGGCGTCACCGTCGTCGCGCACCACCGCCACGACCTGCGCATCCTCGCGGAGGTAGCGGTGGACGACGGCGCGCCCGATGCCGCTCGCGGCGCCGGTCACGACCGCGCGAACGCCTGCCAGTCGCCCGCTCAAAAGAAGACCGACAGGCTCTTGGTGAGCAGCACGGCCTGGGGAAGCACGATCAGTCGTCTCGCCACCTGGAAGCCGCCGCCGACCTGCCGGAGGACGTCGCGGCGCCGACCGACGAGCGTCGATTCGTCGCGCTCGGCTCGGTTGCGATACTGCAGGAAGGTGGAGTGACACTCGTACTCGTTGTCCACCCCGGTCGCGAACGCCTCGACGTTGGAGACGACGTAGACGTGCCGCGTCGGCGGGTCCTCGGTCCATACGAGCCGGGAGTCGAGCCGGCCGATCCGGACCGCGATGTCGGCCTTGCGCTCGTCGAAGATCGCCATGTTCTCGGCGGCGATGCGCGGGCGCTCGTCGCGTCGAAAGCGGTTCTCCGTCAGCGGTAGCCAGTAGAAGAGGTCGTCGGCCAGCAGATCGTACCACTCGGCATATCGCTCCTCGTCGAGGAGGCGGGCCTCGCGGCGATAGAACTGCTCGATCGCCGCGAGCTTCGCGGCGGGGACCGGCTCGCCGTCGCCTCGCAGGGCCAGCAGCTGGTGCGCCGCTTGCCTGGCGAGATCGTGGGTCAAGGTCGGGAGGGTCGCGTAGTCGACCGCGCGCTTTCCGACGGCCGTCATTGGACGCACTCCTGCGTGCAGGTCGGGGTGGCGAGCGGGATGTCACGCCAGGTGCTCGCGTCCATCATCTCGGCCCAGCGCCGGTAGAACAGGCGCTGGTTGGCGTCGGACAGCTGGCCCTCGTGGACCGTGCCCGGTAGCGCGGGATCGGCGAGTTGCCCGGCCGGCGCCATCGCGTAACACAGCTTCTGGTGACGGGTGACGTGGCCTGCGTTCGCGGCCGTCGCGTGCTGCCAGTTCTCGCCGTCGTCCATCTCGAGCAGGCCCGCGGGCGAGAACGTGCGCATCGAGCCGCGCCGGAAGCGGTCCTTGATCTCCTCGGGCATCGCGCGCGGAACCAGCGTCCACGTGTGGATTTCGGTCCGCGTGGGGCCCTTGGGCTGGAACGTGCGAAACGTGAAGTAGCCCGGCAGGAACGCGAAGTTCGGGAACACCGTCGCCGAGGCGACCGAGCCCCACATCTTGGCCCGGAAGTCGCCGAGCCTCGCGGTGATCGCGGCCTGTCGCGACCGCATGTAGCGGAGCAGCTCGCGGTCGCCCATGGTCGCGGCGTTGCCCAGGAAGCTGTCGTTGAACTCCCAGCCGTGGCCGTTGACCGAGACCTGCCAGCTCCGCTCGTTCTTGACGATCACGCCGCCATGGGGACCGAGCGTCGGCTGCGCGCCGCCGAGGTGGGTCCACAGCGCGTGGTAGATGTCTCCGACGAAGTTGTCGGCCGGGAACTTCCAGTTGCACTCGATGACCGAGCGGGTCGCCCCACCCGGGAGAAACTCGGTGCCACCCTCTTCGGCGTCGAGGACCGCGTCGAGGTACCAGCGGAAGTCGCCGAGCCAGGCGCCGAGACTGGGTGCCTCGTCGTCGAACGTCGCGAACACCAGGCCCTTGTACGACTCGACGCGTGCGCGGCGCAGCCCCCAGTCGGCCATGCGGAAGCCAGGTGTGGCCTTGTAGAGCTCGAGCTTCGGCATGCGCAGCAGCGCGCCGTCCTGCCCGAAGGCCCAGCCGTGGTAGTTGCAGGTGAAGCTCCGCGCCTGCCCGCTGTCGGCGAAGCAGACCCGGTTGCCGCGATGCGGGCAGCTGTTGAGGAAGACGTGGATGCGATCGTCGGCGCGCGCGACGATCACCGCGTCTTCGCCCATGTACGTGGTCACGAAGTCGCCGGGCGCCGGGACCTGACTCTCGTGCGCGACGAACAGCCAGGAGCGGGCGAAGATCTGCGCGAGCTCGCGATCGTAGATCTCGCGATCCCAGAAGATCCGGCGATCGATGACGCCGCGCTCGGCGTCGACGAACTGGGCCGCTGGCGCGGTCACGGGCGCTCCGCAGCAGCGGGGAGGGCGGGCGGATTGGGCACGACCGCGCCTGGTTCACGCTGCATGCCATCGCAACCGGTCGGCATCGCTAGCCTGGGCATGGTCGAGGTTGTGGGGCTCGGGTTCCGGCCAGCTGGCCGGCCATGGCCGACCAGACCGGTGGTCGATGCACGCCGTGGCCTCGCCTGCGGCCTCAACGACGACGCCCCGCGGATGCACGCCTCGAAGGCGGCATCGGCGGGGCGTAGATCGCGGCGGGGCGTGCGGTCCGGAGCCGCGGCCGCTCGTCAGTCGACGGGCTGGAACGTGAAGGTCACGTTGTTGATCGTGCCGACGTCAGCCGCTGCCATGTCGGTCACCCGGAGGCCCCAGGTGCCGTACGAGGTGGAGACTCCTCCCAGCTGGTTCGGCGCCAAGGTGAAGGTCTTGACGAGGTCGTGCACCGCGCCTCCCTCGCGCTCCTGAAGGAGTGCGACAGGCCACCCATCCCTCGTCAACTCAACCCGCAGGTCACCCACGTAGGTATGGCTGATGTTGACCGCGACCGCGAGCGACGAGATGGCGAAGGCGTCGAACACCGGCACCGAGACACTGGCGCTGCGGAGGCCGGTGAGCGGATCGTTGTAGTAGTCGGGGATCGCGACCGCCGCGCTCGATGCATAGGACTGTTGCGCCGCGGCCCGGAACTGCAGCTTGAGCAGGGTGATCTGCCCGACATCCGCGCCGGCGAGGTCGGTGACCCGGAGTGACCAGTACCCCGACATCGTCGACGTCCCGAGCGCCGCGGCGGTCAGCTCGACCGTGGCCTGCAGATCGTGGGTGCCGCCGCCGGTGCGATTGTGGAGCGTCGCGAGCGGGTTTCCGTTCTTCAGCAGCTCGACGCGCAGGTCGCCGATGTACGTGTGCTCGATCGCGTAGCTGACCTGGACGGTGCCAAACGCCGAGTCGTCGTTGATGGCGATCGACTGATAGACGGCATCCTCGTAGACGCCATTGTAGTCGGGGATCGGGGTGTGCTGCTTGTTCTCCCAGGCCAGCGGGGCCGGGGCGCACGAGGACCAGGTGAGGCCGTCGTCCCGGAGCTGCATCGCGAACCACGGCTCCATCGCGTCGACGAGGGTCACGCGCGCGTTGCTGTTCCAGAGGTTCCGCATCATCAGCTCGGAGTGCGGCATCGTGGGCGCGCCACCGCAGACGTCCATCTTGATCGTGGACCGGAGACCATAGAGGAAGTTTGCTCCGTTCGCCAGCATGCCTCCTTCCGTGCCGGACGCACGCGCACGATGGCAGCTCAAGCAGAAGGGCTCGTACACGTCGCGGTACAGCTTCTCGTTGCCCTCCCAGCTGGCCGGCACGGGGGTGGGGGTGGGCGCGGGGAACGGCAGCGGGGTCGTGTAGCTGCCGAGCTGCGCCGGCGTCAATCCGTACAGGTTGGCGATGTAGTCGCGCAGGCCGTAGAACGGGTTGGTGTTGTACGCGTAGATGTTGATCCACTGCGTGCTCTGCTCCTGGGCCGGGCGCTCGAACGCCGGCGACAGCGCCGCATCCGGGAGTGTGATCTCGTTGATGTTCAGCGGCAGGAAGCTGGCGTTCTCCACGGTGTGCAGCTGCTGGTTGTACTGGCCGCCGTGGCAGTTCACGCACACCATCGGGCTCGGGCGGGCCTCGCCGCTGTCGAGCGTGACCTTGGTCTGGCGGACGAACGTGCCGTTCGCGTCGCGGGCGTACGCGGCGAATTGCACCCGGCGGTTCTCCTGCGGGAGCGCGGGATTGTAGTGGATGATGACGTAGTTGCGGATCTGTGAGTCATCGTTCTGGAGCTGATGCTTGACCGCGCCGGCGAGGTAGAGGGCCGGGGCGGCGGCCGGGGCGCCATGGTGGCCGTCGTCGTAGTTGATGACGTAGCAGGTGAAGCCTCTATCGTGGTTCGCCGGTGTGGTTGGGCGCCACTCCTGGCACCGCAGGTTGCGGCCCCAGCCCAGCTCGCGGTTGTTGTAGTAGATCATGCCGTCGCTGGCATTCGAGATTCCATACTGCGTCAGGTATTCCGACAGCAGGACCGGGAACGTCGCGGTGCCGTCGGCATTGACGAGTTGCTGGTAGTACAGCGCGATCTCGGCGTCATAGTCCTCGGGCGTGAACTCGATGCGTGTGTCCTCAGTCTCGTTCGGATCCGCGGGCGGATCCGCGGGCGGGTCCGCGGGCGGGTCGGCCTCCGGTTCGGGCGCATAGTAGAGCGCCTGGTCGTGGAGATACCGCTTCCACGCCCTGGGGTTCGCCGCTGAGGGCGGCGGCGTGCCATCGGCGACGCGCACGTCGTACACGTTCCGCTCGTGGCAGCCGGTCGTGTCGCACTCGATCGTCGGGACCAACTGGTCATCGATCAGGACCCGGAAGCGGGCCAGGCCGCCTGGCGCCCATGCATGCTCGGGGAGGTATCCCGGCATCGCGACGTCGACGTCGGGCACCGCGTAGTCGATGGTGGTCTCCCAGGTCTGGGCACCCCGGCCGATGTCCAGATGCCGCAGGGTCTCCCAGCGCTCGTACTGCGGCTCGGCGAGAACCTGGATGTCCACGCCTGCTCCGAAGCTATACGGGTTCCTCACCCGTCCACGGAAGACCAGCGCGTGTCTACCTGCTTGTGTGACGACCTGGCCGTTCGTTGGAAGGTCGAGTACCCCCGATGAGAGACCGGCGACCTCCTCTTCGGCCGTGCCCGTGGATTCGGTGGATGATGGGTCGACGAAGCAAGCAGCGAGCCCCGCGAAGGCGAGGATCATGGACACACGTTTGACGAGCTTGAGCATGCAGGGCCTCCTGAGGGCGCACTCAGCAAGGGTCGCGCCATCACAACGGCCTGTGCTTCTCACGCCTTGGCCACGCCGCGGAACTTCGCGGAAGTGGTCGGCCAGTGGTCGGCCCGGTCGGCCAACCCGTCGGGCTGTCCTCGCGCGCGCGCGGGTCTCGTAGCGCGCTCGCCATGGCCTGGCTGACGCGGCGGCGGCCCGCCGCACGTATCCCGCGGACCAGGCGCGCCGCCGCTCCTGGTCGACCGGGGGCGACCAGCCGAGCGACCTCGGGTCGGCCACGTCAGCGGGAACTGCGTTGCGGGCGCAACCAGGCAAGAACGTGGCGCGCGCCATGGCACGGCGCGTGAAACCGGACCTCGGATGACTTCCCATTTGAGGCGCGCTCGCACGCTCGCGATCTCGACCGCGCTGCTCTCGACCATCGGCGCGCGCGCGCACGCTGCGGAGTCCGCCGAGGGCATGCGGACTACGAGTCAGGTGGAGGGCGCCGACGACGTCAGCGGCGGGTTCAGCACGCGCGTGCCGTTCGCGCTGCCGGCGTTCCACGGGATCGGCCCCAGCCTCGCGGTGACCTATGCGTCGAGCGGTGGCGTGGAGCTGGCGGGGCTTGGCTGGCGGCTCACGGGGGTGACGGCGATCGAGCGCCACAGCCCGGGCGGCGGCACGCCGCACTTCGACGAGCGCGACCGCTTCTACCTCGAAGGCGAGGAGCTGGTGCGTTGCGCGGACGCGAGCAGCGCCGTGCGCGAGTGCGCGAGCGCGTCGGCGGTCGCGGGGATGATGATGTTCACGACCCGCAGTGGGGCGGGGATCCGGATCGGGCTGGCGGGCGAGGGCGAGGGCGCGAACTCGGCGTGGCACGTCTGGTCGCCGTCGGGCGTGCACACGGTCTTTGGCCTCGCGCAGACGACCGAACACGGGCACGCCTATCGCTGGCGGCAGACCCGGGTCGAGGACTCGAGCGGCAACGACGTGAGCTACGCGTACGACGTCACCGGTCCCGACGACGAGGGCGCGCTGACACAGATCGCCTATGGCCCCTATCGGGTGAGCCTCGGCTACACCGGCCAGCCGTCGCCGACGCCCCGCGCCGTCGGCGACGGTACGCTGGTCGTGCAGCCACGGGAGCTCAGCTACGTCGATGTGCAGGCGAACGACGTGCGCCAGCGCGCGTACCACCTTCGGTATGCGCGGAGCCAGACCAACGGTTCGGCCCTGCTCACGTCGGTGCAGGAGTTCGGCGCCGACGCGACGATCGACGCCAGCGGCAACTTCTCGGGCTCGGCGCTGCCCGCGACCCAGCTGTTCTACGACGGGGACGCGCATGGGGCTGGCCGCGTCGAGCAGGTGAGCCCGCCGCAGGCACTGCCGGCCCTCCCGTCGGCGCCAGCGGCCGCGCCGACGAGCACGCCGATGGCGCCGGTCTGGCTGTGGCCCGGCGAGCACGCCGAGTATCTCACCTTCGATCTCGACGGCGACGGCCGGGCCGACCGGGTTCAGCTGATCATCGGCAACTCCACGGTCAAGCTCACGCCCATCATCACGCAGCTCGACGGTACGGCCGTCCCCGGCGCGACCGCGCTCATCGCGCTGCCGCCTGCCCCGACCGGGTATCGCACGGCGGCCGCGGACTTCGACGGCGACGGCACGGTCGACATCGCCGTGGTTGGGCTCGGCGCGCATGGCTCCGATGGCCGGGACGCGGTGACCGCGGCCATCGCGCGCTTCGACGGCACCGCGTTCGCGATCGGCTACGACCCTGACGGCGTCGGCGTCGACATCGACGTGACCCACGATGGCAACGCCGCCGAGCTGGTGACCGCGGGTGATGTCGACGCCGATGGGCTCGCCGACCTCGTTCTGACGGATCGCGCCACGAACCTCGCTTACGTCGCCCGGGGCAATGGCCTTGGCGACTTTCGCCTCGCGTCCACCGAGCACCTCTGGCATGACGTCGCGTGGCACGACCCTGCGAAGTACTGGCCAGACCGCAAGGCTTCGGACGGCCACATCGCGAGTGTCGCCGTACTCGATCTGGAGGGCCTTGGCCACGCCAGCCTGGTCACGTCGACCTATCACAGCGAGTCCTTCCACCAGCACGCGTGGTTCCTCACCGAGGCGGAATCCTGGGTCTGTGAAGTCCGCAAGCTCGAGACCTTCGCGGATGGACGGCTGATGTCCGATCAGGTCCTGGCGACCGGGCCATTCTGCGCCGACCTCCGCGAAGATCTCGTCGCGGTGGGCAACAAGGCCCGGAGAGCGGGGAATCGCGTCTCGCTGGAGACGGTCCGCTACACGCTCGAAGGGATCGGCTTGCTACAGGCCGCACGGCTCGCTGGCGGGACGTTCTACTTCGTTGCCCCGGGCGAGCTGCGATTCGACGACCTCGATGGCGATGGCTTCGACGAGGCGTACACGATCGTGCACTCGTGCGCGGGGCGCGGCACGCCGGACGCGCATACGCTCCACACGCTGCTCTACGCTTCCTTCGATCGGGTGACCGACGCCCTCGGGCCCGAGCAAAGCCGCGAACTGGAGGCCTCACCGGGCTGCGACGATGGCTACGTCACCAGCGACTTCGCGATCGCGGATGCGGACGGCGACGGTCAATCGGAGCTCATCACGACGGTGCCCGCGGACGTGAGGTCCCCAGGGGCGTGGGCGGGCAGCTGGCAGGTGCCGATGAAGACCGTGACGTATCGGCTCGATGGCGCGCCCGGTAGGCAGGGGCGGTGGCTCCAGATGGATGCCGATGGCGACCGCCGCCAGGAGTGGGCGCGCCTGTCGATCACCGCCGGGACGCTGCGCATCGACCGGATGTCGGGATTGGCTCCGGGGCTCTACGGCAGCTCGCCGCCTGCGCCCGTCTTCCTCTCGCTATTCGGCGAGCCGCTGCCACTCGCCGGCTTTCGCGTCGCGGACATCGACGGCGACGGCCGCGACGATCTCGTCCAGGTCATCGCGAATGGCTCGGCGCTGTACTTCATCGCGCTGCAGCAAGGCGCAGATGGCCAGTGGAGCGCCACGACCCGAGTCGCCTCCTCGTCCGACGCGCGGCAAGCGAGCCAGGTGCGGTGGCACCTGATGGACACGGACGGCGATGGCACCTGGGAGTGGGTGTTCCTCGCATCGAGCCCGAACGGCGCGAGTGCCGCAGCGTGTCCGTTTCCGCAGGTCACGCACCTGTGGGTCTATCGCTATCCCACGGATGGCGGCAACGACATGGGCGTCACCTCCGTCGGCGGCGTCGAGACCTGCGACGCGTATCCGCAGACGGCTGCCTGGCAGGCCGCGGATCTGGATGGCGACGGCGGCGACGACCTGGTCGGCGCGTGGCCGATCATCGACGCGAGCGCCGGGCCGCGGACCAGGGTCGAGGCGCTCCTGTCCCGTCGCGACGGCACGTTCGGTGCGGTCGCCAGCCTCGTCGAAGGGCCACCGGTGTCGCCGCAGGCGTGGCGCGTGACCGACCTCAACGGGGACGGCGCACGCGACCTGCTCGCCGTCGCGATCGAGGCGTCGAGCCCAGCGCCCCAGCCGGCCGGCGCCCCGCCCCCAACCGACCAGATCGTCGGCCCCACCGCACCCAGCGTCGCGCTCGTCGCGCTGCTGTCGGCGGGTGACGGCACGATGAGCGTCGCCGCGCACCAGGAGCTCGAGCCGATCGGGAGCGCGCAGGTCGCGGAATTTCGGCTCGCCGATGTGAATGGGGACCGCGCGCCCGATCTGGTGCGCCTCCGTGCGCTCACGTCGCCCACGCGCACCAGGTATCCTGCCAACTACGACGTCGCCTGTACGGCGAATCTGGCCGAGTATGAGCACGTCGTCGATGCCTGCTCCTCGAACCAGCATGATTCCCCCGCATGCGCGGACGCGAGGAACGCGTGGCTGCCGTCGGGCCCAGTCATCCGGGATTTCTGCGATAGGCTGCGGGGAAATCACTGGGACGGGTTCATCGATCCGACACGGGTCATCACCAGCGTCCGGACACGTTCGCTGACCTGGACCGCTGACGGGCTGACCCTCGGCCCCGTGCAGGAGTCGGCGGTGGACGACCCGAACGCCGGGCTCATGCTCGGGAATGCCGTGCTCGGCGACGGTGACGGCGACCTGCGACCAGAGTTGACGAGCGTCGAGGTCGAGGACGGCGTGCCCGCGGAGTACCGCACCCAGCTGCAGCGGCCCGAGGCGGTGCTGACGCGGATCGTGTCGCCGCTCGGCGCGATCAGCGAGGTCGGCTATCAGGCGAGCACGGCGTACGGCGGGCCGAGCGGGTGGTTCACGGGGTGCATGGCGGCACCGTCCCCGAGCTGGGTGGTCGCGGAGGTGCGGACGCGTGCGAGCGAGGATGGGCCGGCATCCGAGACGCGCTATGCGCGGGCGTGCCCGGTGTGGTCGACGGCGGAGCGGCGGCTGCTGGGGTGGAAGCACGCGAGCGCGGAGGATCTCGGGGCGGTGACCGCGGACGAGACGGTGCGGCCGTGGACGCGGACCGAGACCGTCAGCGAGGTCGACGCGGCGTGTGGCGCGCGTGCGACGCGGGTCATGACGACGGGCGGCGAGGACGGCACGCAGCTGGCGGAGACGACCTACGCGCCCATCGGCGAGGCGCCGTACTTCTGCGCGGCGACCCGTACCCAGACGACGGAGACCGACGGGGCCGGAGGGCAGCGGACGTTCCAGGAGCGCTACGCGTACGACGCGGATCGCGACCTGGTCGTCTTCTACGACGATGGCCTGGTGAGCGATGCGGCGGACGATCAGGCGACGGTGCTGACGACGGTGCACGCGCCGGGGCCGTTCCTGACGCGCACGGCGCAGACCGCGGTCCACGCGGGCGCGGTGACGGGGCCAGTGCTAGGGCAGACGCGGACCTGCTACGACGCGCCGGTGGGGTGCGATGCGGCCGGGCTGTGGCGCGGCCTGCCGGTCCGCCGTGAGGCGTGGGATGATCACACGGGGGCGTGGGTCGGAACGGTGACGACGTACGACGGCGTCGGCAATCCGATCGCGACCAGCGATGCACTCGGCCGGACGACGCAGACCGACTATGACCCGACGTGGGCGCTGGTGCCGATCCGCGTGACCGATGCGTTGGGCAAGAGCGTGCGCCTGGACCACGACGACGCGCGCGTGGCGGGGGCGGTGACAGCGACGACCGATGAGGCGAACGGCGTGCTCGTGCGCGAGCAGCACTACGATGTCTTCGGGCAGCCGGAGTGGAGCTACGCGCCGACGAGCGGCACGACCTGGGTGACGATCGCGGCGCGCGGCGTGCCGGGGGCGCAATCGGTGACGACGACCCAGATGCCGGGGCGCGTCACCTCGCCGCCCGACTTCGCGTACGAGCGGCTGTGGTCGCGGCGCTACCTGGATGGCGCGGGCCGGGTCGTGCGCGAGGAGCGCCCGAGCGATAGCGGCCTCGCGACGCGTTTCACCGAGTACGCCGAGGCGCGCGGGCCGGCGTATCGCGTCAGCGACTGGACCGATGGCAGTGCCCAGGCGCGATGGCTCACGACGACGACGTTCGACGCATGGGGCCGGCCCGTCCGGACGCGCCGCGCCGACGGCGTCGAGACCACGACCACGTACACCAGTGACGGCGTGCGCACGACCGATGGGCGCGGGCTCCTCGATGCCACGGAGCTCGATGGCCGCGGCCGGCCGGTCGCGGTGCACGAGCCGCACGACGGCGCGGTCGAGGCCGTGACCCGCTACGCGTACGACGAGGTCGCGCATCAGGTCCGCATGATCGATCCGGTCGGCAACGTCGCGACCACGACGTACGACAGCCTGGGCCGGGTGCGCACGGTCAGCGATCCGGACCTCGGCGAGTTGACCTACACCTACGACGCGGTTGGCAACCTCACCGAGGCGACCGACGGCAACGGCGTCACGACGACCACCGCGTACGATGAGCTGGATCGGCCCGTCGCGCGGACCAACTCCGCGAACGCGCGGACGGTCACGTACGTCTACGACGAGCCGGCGGCGACCGGCGCGACGCTCGGCCAGCTGACCTCGGTGATCGACAGCGCCGCGACGGGCCCGGCGGTGACCGACACGTGCGCCGGGCGCGCGGCGCGGCTGCGCTACGACGCGCTGGGCCGGGTCCAGAGCGTCCAGCGCTGTCTCGATGCGGTCGCGGACACGCTGACGCTGGGATACGACGCGCTCGGGCGTACCGCGAGCCTGACCTATCCCGACGGCGAGGTCGTCGAGACGCAGTACGACAGCCTGGGCCGGCCCGTCGGGCTGACGGGCGTGGTCACGGATGCGACGTATGATCTACAGGGCAACCTGAGCTCGCTCGTGCTCGCCAATCAGGTCGTCGAGACCTACGGCTACGATGGCCTTGGCCAGCAGCTGACGTGGCAGGCGTTCACGGGCCCGACGGGCTACCTGGGCAACACATCCTACAGTTACGATCAGCGCGACCAGCTGAGCTGGTATCAGCGCAGCACGAGCGCGAGCCCCGGGAGCACCGGGAGCGGGCTGTTCGAGTACCTCTACTTCGGGTACGACGGCCAGAACCGGATCACGTCGGTCAACGGCTCGCGCGCCGAGCAGTTCCAGTACGACCTGCTGGGCAACCTGGCGAGCCATACCGGGACGACGTACGGCCCGAGCGGAGCGCAGGCCCTCGGCCTCGGCGCGTACACCTACCCGACCCACGGCGTGCAGGTCCACGCCGCCGCGACCGCCGGCGATCGCAGCTTCACCTACGACCTCGCCGGCAACCTGCTCGAGGAGCAGCGCGCCGGCCAGCCGTCCCGCCGCTTCGTCTGGGACGAGGCCAACCTCCCGACCGAGGTCGGCGTCTTCATCGACGATGGCGACGGCCTCGACGAGCCGACCGACTGGCAGACGTCGCGCTACACCTACGGCGACGACGGTCGCCGCCAGAAGACCGTCGCGCCTGATGGCGCCGTGACCTACGCGCTCTTCCCCGAGACCGAGCGCAACACCGCCGGCCAGCTCTCCAAGCGCTACTTCTTCGCTGGCCGCCTGGTCGCCGCCGCCGACGAGAGCGGCCTCCGCCGCTACGTCCACGCCGACCGCCTGGCGTCGACCGCGCTCGTCACTGACGAGGTCGGCCAGCTCCTCCCCAGCGGCGCGTTCGCCTACGCCACCTTCGGCGAGCGCCTCGCCGGCGATCCCGCCGCGGCCCGCGACGTCCTGTTCACGGGCGCCCGCCAGGACCGCGCCACCGCCGTCGAGCCCGGCGGCGGTCTGTTCGATCTTACCGCTCGCCTCTACGATCCCATCACCGCCCGCTTCATCTCCCCCGACACCGTCACGACCGGCCCCGGCGTCATGGGCCACAACCGGTATGCCTACGCCGCGCAGAATCCGGTGAATCGCATCGATCCGACCGGCCACACTGACGAGGCCGCGCCCTACAGCGGCAGCAGCACCTGGGCGAATGGCCCCCAGCCCCAGTACAACGGCGATGTCTCGGTCATCCGCGAGCACGCGCCCCCGCCAGATCTGCGACTGGATCTGAATCTGAGCACGTGGGGCCTGCTCGGGGTCAGCGCGAACACGCCGATCGGTGCCTCGACGTTCGGCGGTGGCTTTACCCAGCTCTCTACAGACATGTATCCTCTCAGCCCCATCAGGAACGCTGGCGTCTGGAACGTTGTTGGTCATAGCGGGCCCCGGCTTACCTCGCTCTACTCGATGGTCGAGGGCGGCGTCGAGTACAGCACCGCCGACATCCTGGCGATGGCGCGGACGCACCTGCCGAGCGGCGGACATGTGAACGTGATCGCGTGCGAATCGGAGGCGCTTGCGGCCTCGCTCAACCAGCAGGCCGCTGCGCGCGGCGGGCCGCTCCTGACCTTCCAGGGCAGCCGCTACGGCACGACGATCGCCGTTCCCGATCCTCCGGCGGTGCCACAGCGATCCGCGTTTACCCGGCTCCCGAACTTCTATCCGTTCGGCAAGGGCTCCTCCAACCAGATCGTCGCCGCTCGCCCCCAGCCGTCCGCCGTAGCCGGCTTCATTGGAGGCGCGCTCCTGGTCGTGCCAGTCGTCGTCCACACGATGGCGGCTCATTCCCGGGGGACCATGAGCTGGTACGAGGCGCTCTTCCACACCGGCGACCTCAAGACCGCAAACGAGATCGTCGCCGGGCGACCCGTGATCTTCGTCGACAAGCTCCCGCCGGTCGAGATGTGACCGCGATCGGACGCAGCCGCTGCGAGGACCTTCCATGCGATCGTCCTCGGCGGCCGCGCCCCGCGTCGCCTCACGGACGACGGGCGCCGCTACACTCTCGAGCTGTGGGACGCGGTGTTCCCTGACGGACCGCCGCTCACGACCTGCGCCTGGGCTGTCGCCGGACGACGCTGGGGGCGCAGCTGCACGAGCAGGCCTTCCGTCGGCTCGGTGGCGTGACCGCGACCGCCGTCCTCGACAACCTGCGCGCACTCCCCATCGAGCCGTTTCGCTACCACGCGTTCGGCGAGCGCGTCGTCCATCTCGACGGCTTCGTCATCGTGTCCGCTACCGCGACGCCTCGAATCGCCCCGTCGAGGACTTGGGCAAGCTCCTCGGCGACACCGCGGCCGTCTCGGCGCTGCTCGATCGCCTGCTCCACCACGCCGGATTTGGGGTGATCACCGAGGCGCTCCCTCGGCCGTGCCCGCGGATTCGGTGGAGGATGGATCGACGAAGGAAGCAGCGAGCCCCGCGAAGGCGAGGATCATCGACACCCGTTCGACGAGCGTGAGCATGCAGGGCCTCCTGAAGCTCCCGTTGAGCAAGCGTCGCGCCACTATAACGGCGAGTGCTTCTCACGCCTTGGCCACGTCGCGGAGCTTCACGGTCGTGGCCGACCCGGCCGGCCGACGGCGGCCGGCCACGCGGGGCCCGAGATCGTGGGGCTGCCACATTCGCGTGCGAATCGGAGACGCGTGCGGCCGCGCTGAACCTGGGCTGTTCCCCCGTGGCTGAGGTCGCGTCCGTCAGGTCCCGTGACGCCGTGACCCGCGGGTCGCTCAGGCCAGCTGCTGCTGCATCGGAAAGTACGCCGACAGGCGGTGCAGCATCTGGAGGACCGCGAGGAACGAGACGAGCTCGACGATGCCGGCCGGCGGCAGCGCGCGGCTGCGCTCGACCACCGCGGCGTCGACCTCGGCTGGGCTCGGCGAGATCGCGCGCGCCAGCGCGGTGAGCGCCGACTCGGGCGTCGGCGTTGCCCCGGTGGCGCGCAGCGCAGCGGCAAGCCCGGGACTACCGACCGCGTCCGCGAAGATGAGCCCGGTCGCCAGCTTGGCCTGGCGACCGAGGACACTGGACGCCGCGTCGAAGTTGTCGCGGATCATGGTGGCGATGGCGCGGATGGCGCGCCGGTGGCGCAGCTGGGACAGCACCGGGAAATCGTGGCCGGTCGCGGTGCGCAGGAACTCGCCAACCCGTGGCCAGGTACCGGGGACACCCTTCATCCACCGACGGTCGAGGGCTACCGCCGATGGGATGAGCGGGACCACGCCGAGTTTGCTGCGCAGCGTGTCGACGCGCGGCGGCGGGCCATCGGCCGGGAGCTCGCGCAGGTGGCGACCCGGGGTCCACCCCGACGGCGCGATGATGGCGTTGACCTCGGCCACCGTCGACACCTCGAGCGGTACGCCGAGCGCATCCATGACCTTGTTCAGCCAGCCCATCATCGCGATCGACAGCACGATCCACTCGGCGTCGGCCAGCGAGTAGTGCTGCGAGAGATCGTCGGGCGCTTGGACGGGCACGCTCGCCAGCGCGCGCGCGGTCCGCACCACGGCCTGCTGCGCCGGCGACAGCGCTGCGCCGCCATTCATGCTGGCCGCGATCTGCTCGGGGCTGGCACCGCGGCGCAGGGCGAACGAGCACGAGTGCGCCGAGCAGTACGGACAGCCGGCGGTGCGACTGGCGATATACATCGCCAGGCCGATGGCCTCGCGCGGCCCGCGGCCCCAGACCACGAACGGTAGGTTGAGGAAGTTCGGCACCATCACGTTGTAGGTGCGGAACGCGGTCGGCCAGATCTCGAGGAACGGATCGCAGTTCGGCACCACGCCGATCAGCTTGCGCACCAGCACGAGCAACGCGCCGTAGCGCGCGTGCAGCGTCTCGAACGGGACCGCGTCCTGCTGTAGCAGCGTAGTCAACATCGCTCTTACCCCTTTGGCCGAGTCGCTCGGCGCTCAGATCGTGTGCCCGCCCCGCGACCGGATGAACCTCGCGACAATCGAATGGACCCCTCACAGCAGGTGAGGAAAGACGTGTTGTGCAACGCGTTGGAGCAGCGCGCGCGCCCGGCCAGCCGCCGGCTCGTTTTTCGATGCTCGAGTTCTTCGAGCGACTCGTCCCACGTCGGACGCGGCAACTCACGGGGCGCGCAAGTCGCTTCATCCTCGACAGTATCGGTATACGCGATCGGATTCTGGGCGACGTTGGCATACCGATTGAGGCCGAAGGCGCTAGCGCCCGGGACGATGGTGTCGGCGCAGATCCTGCGTGATCGGCCGGTGCAGCGCATCGTAAGTCGCGGTCAGCGTCACGCCGCGCGCGTCGGTCTGGGTCAGCACATCGCCGGCGGCGTCGTACGTGAAGGTCATCGGGTCCTCGGTGGTCTTTCGGGGGTGGCCCGGGCGCACCCAGGGCAACGCGCGGCGATGCCTTGCACCTCGCACGTCGCCCCATCGCACGACTCGTGCCGAGCGCAGGTCCGCGTGTCGCCACAGAGCGGTCGCTTCGGGCTCGCACGCGCGTGCGGCCGACCAGTGGCCGACCAGTGGCTCGCGGCCACGCCGGCCGAAATCGCAACCCCGCGAACTCGCGTGTCCCCGATGTGTCCCCGGCCGCTACTTCGTCCCGTCTGGACGCGGAAAGATCACGCGAAGCCGAGGCCTTGGAACCTTGGGTGCGCGGCCTGAAAATCCGCGTGTCGGCGGTTCAACTCCGTCCCTGGGCACTCCTTTCATTTCTCGGCTCGCGGTCCGCGCCGCTGGGGCCGAGGGTTTAGCGGACCTCGGTTCGCGACGTCCAGCGGCCCTCGAGGCCGCGATGACCGAACCCATGCTCCGAGGCAGCGACCCCGAGGTCCGCGCCATCGTCCGTCGTATCCTCGAGGTCGGCGCCCAGCGCCGGCCTGATATCGAGCGCGCGATCGTCGATCGCGCGGCCGTGGCCGTGCCCGCGTTGATCGAGATCCTGGAGGACGAGGCGCTGGCGCGCGTGACCGCGCCCGGTGCTGGCCATGCGCCCATCCACGCTGCGCGCCTGCTCGGCGCGATCGGCGACGTCGATGCCATCGAGCCCCTGCTGCGCGCGATCATCGCCACGGACGCCCTCGATCTCATCACCAGTGAGGTCCTCACCGTGCTGCCCACGTTTGGCGCGCCGGTGATCGAGCCCGCGTTGCGGGCCTACGCCGCGAGCACCGACCCGGCGTACCGATCGCGGATCGCCGGCGTGCTCGCCGCGCTGCAGGTTCGCGACGAGCGGATCTTCGCGATCCTGGTCGAGCAGGTCCGAGCGGAGCCCACCCTGGCCGACTTCCTCGGCAGCTATGGCGACCCGCGCGCCGTCCCGGTGCTGCTCGAGGAGCTCGACCGCTACCCGATCACCGAGGGCGACAACCCATTCGCCAACCACGCGCTCATCGAGCTCCGCGCCGCCATCGAGATGCTCGGCGGCACCCTCACCGACGCGCATCAGCGTAAGTGCGCGCGCGGCGCCGACGCCGCCGATCGCTTCCGCCGAAGCATGAGCGGTTTCCAGCGCGCAGGGCGCGTCGCCGGGGCAGGCGAGTTCGTGCCGTCCGCGCTGCCCGCGCTGCGCCCCGAACGTCCCGGCCGCAACGAGCCGTGCTGGTGCGGTAGCGGCAAGAAGTACAAGAAGTGCCACCTGGCCGCCGACGAAGCGGGCGGCGGGGCGGGGTGAGTCGCGCGGGGGGGCGCTCGGCGCAACTCACGGCATGCCGTAGGCCGGGAACAGGTCGCGGTCGGGCAGCGCGCCGCCCTGCGCGTCGAGGATCTGATCGAGCGTGTCGAGCAGCGCGCCGCCGAAGCCGTGCTTCAGGCTGAGCGCGTCGAGGTTGCCCAGCGAGTCGCTGTTGGTCGCGAACACGAACTCGATGCCGTCGTCGCGCATGCGCGCCACCGCCTCGGTGGTCCCGGGCAGGTAGCCGCCGTGCTCGTAGCCGCGGCCGGTCGGTGCGTTGCAGTTGCCCCACCACGCGAGGCCGCGGCCGGTGCACCAGCCCGGCTGCAGGTCGGGGCTCACCTTGTCTCGGATCGCCCAGTAGCTGGCGTTGTCGAGCGCCCGCGCGCCGGGGCGCGCGCCGTTGAGCGAGACCATCATCCGCAGGAGCTCGAGCGGCGACGCCGCGTAGCCGCTTGCCGCGAGCAGGGCGGGATCCATCGCCCAGTCGCCGCGGTCGTTCGGTCCGTCACCCAGCACGCCCTGCAGGTCCCGGAACCGGCGAAAGTAGCGGCCTGGCCGGTTGTACGTGAACGCCTGGTAGGTCGTGAGGACGTCGGCGGCACCGGTGACGTGACCGGGCAGGACGCGGCCGACGCCGACCGGCGTGAGCAGGGTGTCGCGCACGTACGTGGCCAGGGGCTGGCCCGTGACCGACGTGACGACCTGGCCCAGCATGTAGTAGTTCGCGTTCATGTACGTCGCGTTGGCCAGCGTGCCAGGCGCGCCCTTGAACGACGCTGTGCCCGTCGCGACGTTGTTCTGCTCGGTGGTCACCCAGGTCGCCGGGGCGGTCGCCCACTCGAAGCGGTCGTTGTCGAGATCGGTCGCGTGTTCGAGCAGGTTGCGAATCGTGATCTGGCCGAGGTGAATCGGCTGCCCGGCGGGTGGCGTGTACGGCCACAGATCGCCCCACGGGTGGGTGTCGAGCGTCAGCTTGGCGCCGGCCTTCGGCGCCGAGCGCGGCAGCACGCGGCCATCCTGGATCATCCGGAGGATCGCCGTGCCGGTGATGGTCTTGGAGACGCTCGCGATCCGGAAGCTATCGGTCGGCTGGGTCGTGCGCGAGGTGGCGAGGTTGGCGTAGCCGTAGCCCTTCGCGTGGATCAGCTTCCCGTTCTTGACGATCGCGAGGGTGGCGCCGGGGATGCCCTCGCGCTTCATCAGGTCGCGCACCGTGTCGTCGATCTGGTCGAGCGTGGCATTGCCGGCGTTGTCGGAGCCGCTGGTGGGGACGGGCGCGTTGTCGGCGAGGAAGCCGAAGTAGCGGACGCCGCCGCTGGTCGGGTAGGCGTTGAGCTTGGCGTAGCGGCCGCCGAAGCGCTTCGGCGCGTGGTACAGGCTGTCGTCGTTGTCGACGCCGCCGACCGGGTCGTCGATCAGCTCGCTGGCCCACCAGGTACGCTCGCCGACCGCGCGCAGCCTGGCCTCCATCACGTAGACGACATACGGGCTATCGAGCGTCCAGGGCTCGAGGGTGAGCACACGCGCGTCGTGCTGGTCGGCGAGGTTGATGGCCTGGTCGACGGTGGCGATGCCGATCCACTGGCCTCGCTGATCGACGCCGGTGTTCTTGATCATGACGGCGCTGAACAGGTACGGGCCGTCGGCGTGGAGGTCGGTCACGCGCCCGCCGAAGTTGTTGGCCGCCATCACCAGGCTCGCGTACGGGACGTGCAGCACGACCTGATAGTCGCGGTACTGCGCACCCGTGTTGTCGAGCCACACGACGCCGTACCGACGTTCGCCACCGAGGGTGTACGGCGCGATGTCGACCACGCGCAGCGCGGGGTTCGCCAGCATGTTCTGGAGGTCGTTCTCGGTGGCGTACGCGTTCCAGCCCTGTCCCGTGCGCTGGTACGGGCCGCTGTTCTGCACGTAGGTGGCGGCGAAGCGCAGCGGCTGCTCCGACGCCACGTCGATCGAGGTCAGGCGGTAGCCCCATGGCATCAGGCTCGCGACCTCCGAGGCCGTGGCGCTGGCGCGCCACAGACTGTTGGTCACGACATTGAGATCGAGCTCGGGGTAGGCCAGCGGCGTGGTGCCGACCCCGACTTCCTGCTCGTCGTTGCCGAGCTCGATCGCGTCGTCGTCGGGAGCTTCTCCCGGCGGGATGCACGCGCCGAGCAACAGCGCGCCGAGCAGCGTGGCGCGCGTGACCGAGGCGCGAATAACAGGGGAGGACGGACGAGACACGGGATGCTTCGGCATTGGTCCCGCGGCAGCGTGCGCATCGCGCCAGGTGTGACGGCTCGGATCGCGCGCGGTCGATTTTGAGGTCACGTCCGGACGGGCCGCGACGATATCGGGCACGCCTCACCGCCACTCCCTGGGGCGCAGGAGACCTCGATGCTTCGAGCGGGACTTGTCACGTTCCTTCTCTGCTCCGCGCTGGCCTGCGCGGGCCCTGACCCGGCCGCCACCACCACCGCCGGCGCGAACCTGACCAGCGCCTGTGCTGGTCGGCGCAACGGCACGCCGTGCGACGACGGGGAGCCCTGCAATGGCCCCGAGGCTTGCCGCGCCGGGCGCTGCGTCAACCTCGGGCGCTGGGTGGCCGATGGCACCTCGTGCGCCGATGCCGACGTCTGCAATGGCGACGAGGCGTGCGCCGGCGGCGCCTGCACGCCCGGGCTCGCGCCCGCCACGGATGACGGCGATGCCTGCACCCTCGATGGCTGCACCGCCGATCGCGGCGTGTTCCACGATCCGGTGGCCGCCTGCACCGCCGGCGGCACCGACTTCCTGCCTGGCGGCCAGCCGCTGCCGATCGTGATCGCCGGCGCGCGCTGGGCCGACGACGGCCCGGGCGCGGCCACCTCCTTCATCACCCGCGACGCCAACACCTTCCACCTGTCGTTGCACCGGCAGGCGGCGGACCTCGCGGCGTACCTCGACCGCGCTGCGGGGCTCACCGACGGCTTCGTCGTGCAGTGCGTCGGCGAGGGATGCCCGCTCGAGCATGCTCACCCCGACGGCGCGCCCGCGATCTGGTTCGGCACGGCGAGCGACTTCGCGACCGACCCCGTCGTGGTCGCGGCGTTCCCGGACCCCACCGGTCCGGTGGCGGTGGAGGCGCGCCAGCGCTACGTCCTCACCCCGGCGAACGGCAGCTACTACGTGCTCGGGGCCACCGACCGCGCCACTGATCCCGCGCTGTGGTCGCTGCTCCGTGCGCTCGGCTATCGGCACTTCGCGCCGGGCCCGGCGTGGGAGGTGTTCCCGCAGCCGGCCGCGCTGGCCGAGGTCGCGGTCGTTCGCGACGAGACCCCGCGCGTGCTCTACCACGGCTTCCTGGTCCAGCCCGATCCGCAGTCGGGGTTCGGCCAGGAGGAATGGTTCCGCCACAACGGCGTCGGTGACGACTCGCTGCGACCGATGCAGGGCCAGGCCATCAGCGGTTCGCATCACGATCCCGCCTACCCCGCGCTGCAGGTGCTGACCGAGGTGGTCCCGCACTGGATGCCCGAGTGGCGCGTCGAGGTGTCGCGCCTGATGGCGGCGACGCGCGACTGCCACGCCACCTGCCGCGACGCCGGCGGCACCGACGTGGACTGCGCCTACGCGTGCCTGCCCACCGGCAGCGTGCCGCCGGAGACGCTCTGCGCGCCGATCTTCTCGAACGCACCGGCGGTCACCGTGCAATCCGCGGATCCGGCGGCGCAGGAGGCGATCGACGACTACTTCAGCACCCTGGCGATCGCGTTCTTTCGCGCGTACCCCGAGGCCGACACGTTCTCGCTGGAGCTGTCCGATCGCACGACGCCGGCCTGCGATGGCGCCTGCTGCGACGCGAGCTGCGCGGTGTCACCGGGCGCGGCCACGACCGACGCCTACGTCGCGCTCGCCAACCGGGTCGCGGCGAGGGTCCGCGCCTGCGACCCGGACCTGTGCCGGTGGAACGATCCGGCGGCGCCGCGTCGCAAGTTGATCGTCACCGCGCTCTACAACATGACCGGCACGCCGCCGACCGTCGGCTTCGACGCCGACGTCGTCGCGATGGCCAACCTCGATCACGCGGACCCGCGTGCGCTCGATGTCGCCGGCCAGCAGGCCGCGACCGTTGGCTACTACGGCTACGCGTTCGTCGAGCGCGGCGTCGTCGCGGACACGCACCCGGCCAACGCCGCCGACTACGTCGAGCACCTCGCGGCGCTCGACGCGCGGGTCGCGCCGAAGACCAACCAGTGGCTGTTCCTCGAGTCGTACCGCGCCGCGATGACCCGCATGGTGCAGTGGCAGGCGCTGTTCCAGTACACGTGGGGCGCGCCGGGCACACGCGCCGAGGCTGACGCGCTCGTCGAGGACTTCTTCACCAGCGCCTTCCCCGAGGCGACCTCGCGCGCCCGCGTGCGGCGCTTCTACGACGACCTGCGCCTGCTCGACAGCACGCCGTCCGACGAGGTGCTGGGCCGCCTGTTCTGGCACATCGCCGAGGCGCGCGCCCTGGCCGAGCAGGGTTGCTCGCCTTCGGTGTGCGGCGCGCCAGGGGACGTGCGCTACGAGCGCATGCTCGATCGCTTCGACAGCCTGACGCTGTACGTCCACGAGCGCGCGCTCGAGTATCACCGTCTCGACGACGTGCCGCACCCCGGTGTCTGGCGCTGGGCCGACGTGCTCGACCCCGCGGCCGATCTGCTGCCGCTCGGGGAGTTCCTGGCTCGCAGTCAGGCACCCGTCGGCGCGCAGGGCGCGGCGCTGTTCGACAGCCTGGCCCAGCCCACGGTCGTCGCCGCGTACCTCGCCGCCAACCCCGGCCCGGCGGCCCCGTTCGACCGCGCCGACGTCGAGGCGATGGCGATCGCCGGGCGCAACCTCTATCCCGCCGGCTGGCTCGCGCCCGAGGGCGGCGTGCCGACGATGCCGGTGTTCTCCGACGCGCTGGTCGCGCCGCCGCCTGGCGTCCCGGTGGCGTGCGCCGACGAGGCGACCTGCGGTGACTTCGCGCCGCTGCCGGCGCAGGCCGCGACCTCGTTTCAGTACTTCGATTATCAGGTGGAGCTCGGCGACGAGCCGGTGTTCCCCAAGGTGGTGGGGCTCGGCGAGTCGCCCGGCTACTTCATCCAGGTCTGGTCGGACGCCGACGCGCGCTGGCTCGATCTGTTCGGCGGCCGCCAGGTGCGCACCGCGCCGGCCAACTGCGTCCCGCTCGATCTCACCGCCGACGAGCTGGCCGAGGTCGCCACGCTCGCCCACCGCCGCGTGCGCCTGCGCGCCGGCTACAGCGGCAACAGCGCACCCGGCGTGTGCGAGGACGAGCTGTGGACCGCATCGCCGCGCCGTGCGGTGCGCGGGCCCCTGTCACCGCAAGCCGACGCGCAGCACGCGCTCGCCACCACGGTGCAGCACTTCTTCGTGCCGCCCGGCGTCGACCATCTCGACACGTACGGCCTGGCGGGCGCGTGCCTGGTGGCGCCGAGCGGCGAGACCATCACGGTCGGCAACGCCGTCGACGGCACCTGCCGCTTCGAGGTCGGCGTGCCGTGCCCGTGCACTGGCGACGGTGAGCCGATCATCGACGCCGCGCACCGCTTCGTGCCGGGCGCCTTCCTGCGCGAGGCCGCGATCCCGCTGGATGGTGCGTCGTGGGGCATCTGGCGGCTGTACAAGACCGGCACTGCCGAGGTCATGCCGATGACCCTGCGCAACGTGCCGCCGTACTTCGCCGCACGTGCCGAGCTGCTGCCGCTGCCGGCAGAGTGCGTGACCGCTGACGGCCAAGGCGCGGTCGACCGCTGCGGGCAGTGACGAGCGCCAGGCCCCTGAACGGAGGCGTGTCAGGTCGTCGGTCGGTCACGCGCCGATCATCTCGCTCACCTTCGTGAGTAGCTGATTCGCGTTGATCGGCTTCTCCAGGAACGCAACCTGCGATTCAAGCCCCCCGTGAAGCCCGATGACTTCATCCGTGTAGCCCGACATGAACAGCGCCTTCATGTCGGGGCGGACCAGGCGCGCGCGCTCGGCGAGTTCACGGCCGCACATCATGGGCATCACGACATCGGTGAGGAGGAGGTCGATCTTGGATGCGTGTCTGGCGCAGGCCTGGAGCGCTTCCGCGCCGTCGCGCGCGTCGAGGACGGTGTAGCCCGCGCGGCGGAGCAGTGACCGCGTGAGGACTCGGAGCTGGTCCTCGTCTTCCACGAGCAGCACGGTCCCGCCGCAGGCGCGCCGGGCTGCTGGCGGCGATTCCGGCGTGAGCGGTTCGACCTGGGTCCGTGGCAGATACACCGTGAAGACCGTGCCGCGGCCGACCTCGCTGGAGACCCAGATCGTGCCGCCGCTCTGCTTCACGATCCCGTAGACGGTGGAGAGCCCGAGGCCGGTGCCTCGGCCCACGTCCTTGGTCGTGAAGAACGGCTCGAAGATCCGTGCCTGGATCTCCGCGGGGATCCCGACGCCGGTGTCGGTGATGGCGAGCATCACGTGAGCCCCTGGCTGGACACCTGCGTGGCTTGCGGCGAACGACTCGTCGAGCTCGACGTCGCGGGTCTCGATCGTCAACGTCCCGCCGCGCGGCATCGCATCGCGTGCGTTCACGATCAGGTTCATGAGGACCTGCTCGATCTGCCCGGGGTCGCACAAGACGCTGTGGTGGACGGCGTCGGGCTGGAACACGACCTCGATGTCCTCGCCGAGGAGTCGGCGGATCATGCGATGCATCCCGCCGACGAGCGCGTTCAGGTCGACGATGCGCTCGCTGAAGACCTGCCGGCGGCTGAACGCCAGGAGTTGCCGCGTCAGCTCGGCCGCGCGCTCACCGGCCTTGGCGATCTCGTCGACGTCGGCGCGAAGTGGGTCTTCCGCCGGCAGCGAGCTCGAGACCATGGCGCTGTACCCGAGGATGATGGACAGGAGGTTGTTGAAGTCGTGCGCGATGCCGCCGGCGAGCCGGCCGACCGCCTCCATCTTCTGCGCATGGCGAAGCTGTTCTTCCGTGCCGCGGAGGGCGTGCTCGACACCCTGGCGTGCGGACTGTTCCTCCGCGAGCTCCACGCTCCATGAGCGCTGCAGCTGGGCGTGCGCTTGCCGGAGCTGCTCGGCCTGCGCCTCGAGCTCGAGCCGCGCGCCCTGGAGCGCCACATTGCTCGCGGCGAGGCGTCGACGTGAGCGGTGGAGCGCCTCGAGCACGGTGATGATCACGGCGGACTCGCCGAGGTACCCCAGGAGCAAGAACACTTCGCTGCCCGATCCCGGTGTGTGCGTGCCCCTGCCCAGCAGGCCGAGCTCGACGATCGTGGTCGAGACGAGCGCGCTCGCCACGCCGGGCCACTTCCCGCCGATCCACGCGGCCGTCGTGGTCGGCATGAGCAGAAGCACGTAGGGGTGCATCGCCAACCATGGCGCCCACGACTTCGCCAGGATGAGCATCAGCGGCGCGGCGATGGCGACGCCATAGGCGGCTGCGCGACGCGTCGTGACCCTCTCGGTGTGGAAGGCCGTGGTCGTCATGATCTCCTCGGGGCCGTGTCCAGGAAGGAACTCGGCCAAGCTCTGCAAGAAGGAGAGCAGCGCCGACGTGGCGCCTTGCCGCACGCGCTGCGCTGATGCGCCACATTCCGGGGCGATACGAGCGAACCGACGTGATGGGAATCGACGCCCGTTTCGCCCGCGCAGGTCGTGCGTGTGGCCGCAAGTCGCGGCGCACAAGTAGCGCGAAAAGACTGCGCTTCTGGTGCTCTTCCCTCCGCGGGCCTGGTCGATTTGCGTTGGTGGCCCATCGCAGCACGCCTCGACGTCGCGACGTTCGTCGGCGACGTCGCCGAGCTGCTCGCGTGGCTCGAGGCATCCGCGCTCGCGCTCGCGCCGCACATGGTCTCGCAAGGAACTCAATGAAGCTCTCGATTCGCACGAAGCTCCTCGGCGTCAGCGGCACGCTGCTTCTCCTCATCTGTGTCACCACCGCCATCGGCATCCAGTCGCTCGCGACCAGCAACGGGCGTCTCGACCACTCGAGGGCCCCGCGACCGCGGTGCGCCTGACGTCGCAGGCGCTGACCTCGCTGGGACGACTCGGGCGTGCGCAGCGCGAGCTGTTGCTGGGCCGCAACGACACCGAGCGCAAGGAAGCCGCCACCGCGCTCGATGGCTACTTCCAGGAGACCGCCGACCTGCGGCGCCAGCTCGGCCAGTTCATGGATGCGAGTGCCCGAGCCGATCTGGCGGCGTTTGACGAGCCCTTCGGCCAGATGATCGCGATCGAGAAGGACATGCGCGTGCTCGCGATGAAGGCGAGCGGCGAGCGCGCGACCGCGCTGACGCGGGGGCAGGGCATCGCGACCCGGGATGCGGTGGTGGCGGCGCTCGACGCGCTCGCGACGCAGCTCGCGCTCCAGCCGGACAGTGGCGGCGCGCTGCTGGCGGTGGAGCGCGCGGGTCGGGAACTGAACGCGATCGAGCGCGGCGAGGCGACGATGATCATCCTCGCCGATGACCACGAGGATGACGCCGAGCTGGTCGAGCTCGGCGCGCACGAGCAGGCCTTCGCGGCAGCGCTGGCGACCGTCGGGCGCCGCACCACCGCCCCGGACGCGCGCCGCACGCTCGACGAGACGCGGGCCAAGGTGGTGGCGTGGACCACCGTTCACCAGCAGATTCGCGTGCTGGCGCGCGACAATTCGACCACGGCCGCGACGGCGATGCGCGTGACCAAGTACCAGCCCCAGGTGGCCCGCGCCAACAAGGCGCTCGACGTGGTCCTCAAGGACGCGATCGCCGTGCTCGCGACCGAACAGGTCGCGTCCGGCGACGCCTACCATGCGTCGCGCGCGATGCTCATCGCGGCGCTCGGGCTCGCGTTCCTCCTCGGTCTTGGCATGACGCTGTGGACCGTGCGGTACATCAGCCGGTCGCTCGGCGCGGCCGGCGAGCTCGCCGCGGCGGTGGCCAAGGGCGATCTGACCCGGACCGTCGAGGTCGTGAACCACGACGAGGTCGGGCAGATGGTGACGGCGCTCAACGAGATGGTCGGGAACCTTCGCCAGGTCGCCGGGGAGGTGATCGCCGCGGCCAGCAACGTCGCGACCGGCTCGGAGCAGATGAGCTCGACCGCGAACCAGCTGGCCAGCGGCGCGGGCAAGCAGAGCGCGGCGACCGAGGAGAGCACCGCGGCGATGGAAGAGATGGCGGCATCGGTCCAGCAGAACGCCGACAACGCCCAGCAGACCGACAAGCTCGCGTCCAAGGCGTCGGTCGATGCCCAGGCCAGCGGCGAGGCGGTCGCGCAGACCGTGACCGCGATGAAGCGGATCGCGGAGAAGATCACGATCATCGAGGAGATCGCGCGCAAGACCGATCTGCTGGCGCTCAACGCCGCGGTCGAGGCCGCGCGCGCCGGCGATCACGGCAAGGGCTTCGCGGTCGTCGCGAGCGAGGTCCGCAAGCTCGCCGAGCGGAGCTCGGTGGCGGCCGCCGAGATCAGCGC
>JAIOQA010000065.1 GCA_021413675.1 Deltaproteobacteria bacterium
GAGGATGTAGAGCGGGAACGCGAACTTCGGCGACTTGAGGTAGAGCGTGCCGCCGGTCATGAGCGACGGCAGCGCGAGGCACTCGGCGCCGTGGGTGTGGCTGAGCGGCAGCGTGCACAGCGTGCGATCGCTGTCGTGCAGGCCGAGGGCGTTCGCGAGGTAGCGCGCGCGATAGAAGAGCGCCTCGTGGCCGAGCAGGATGCCCTTCGACGCACCGGTGGTGCCCGACGAGAACTGCATGATGCCGATGCCGGGATCGACCGACGGTGGCGCGAGCGCGGTGATGCTCGTCGAGACGAGCGCGCCGCGCGGATCGACGGCGACCAGGTTGCGCGACCAGGTCGCGCAGCGGGCGAGCGACGTCGGATCGCAGACGATCAGATCGCTGTGCGCGAGCTCGATCAGCGCGCGCGCCTCGGTGTCGGTCACGCCGATGTCGATCGGCGCGAACGCGGCGCGCAGCTTCGCCGCGGCGCAGAGCGCCACCAGGAACGCCGGCGCGTTGTCGAGGTACGCCAGCACGACGTGCCCCGGGCCGACGCCGGCGGCGGCCAGCGCGTCGGCGAGCGCAGTCGCGTTCGCGAACAGCTCGGCGTACGACACGGTCGCCGCGTCGCTGACGATCGCCGGCCGCGACGAGGTCGCGACCGCCGAGCCCGAGAGCGCGTCCCACAGCATCAGTCGACCATGATCGCGAAGCTGCCGAGGCTCGAGCGATCCTCGAGGAGCTGCTGGTGCGCAACCGCGGCGTCGGCGAACGCGAACGTGCGGCTCAGCGTCGGCTTGATCACGCCCTTCGTCACCAGGTTGGCGGCGCGGGTCGCGTCGTGCTGGTTGCAGCCGTGCGAGCCCACGATCTGCTTCTGGTGCATCCACAGGTAGCGCGCGTCGAAGTGCAGGTCGCAGCCGGTGGTGGCGCCGCAGATGACGATCTTGCCCAGGCGGCGGGCCACGAACACGCTGGTCGGGAAGGTCGCCGCGCCGACGTGCTCGAAGACGATCTCGGGATCCTCGCCGCCGGTCAGCTCGCGCAGCTTGCGGCGGAACTGCCGCATCTCCTCGGTCGGCGCCGCCGACGTGGCCGGCGTCGAGAGGTACGGGAAGTCGGTGCGGTGGATGAAGTGCTCGGCGCCGAGGGCGCGGCAGTACGCCTCCTTCTCGGGCGAGCTGACCACGCAGATCGGCGTGGCGTTGACCGCGCGGCACAGCTGGATCGCGTACGACCCGAGCCCGCCCGACGCGCCCCACACCAGCACGCGATCATCGGGCTTGATGTCGCAGCTGACGAACAGCATGCGGTACGCGGTGAACAGCTTGAGCCCGAAGCACGCGGCCTCGTCCCAGCCGAGGTTCTTGGGCTTGGGCAGGAGCTGCTGGGCCTGCACGCGGGTGTACTGGCCGAAGCTGCCCCAGCTGGTCTCGAAGCCCCACGCCTTCTGCTGCAGGCACGACAGCGGCTCGAGGCCGTTGCACGCCGCGCACTGCCCGCAGCTCTGGTTCGGGTGGGTGATGACCTCGTCGCCGACCTTCCAGTACTTCACGCCGCTGCCGACGGCGGCGACCACGCCGGATGCGTCGCTGCCGCCGATGTGGAGCGGCTCGTCGGGGTGCAGCCCGCTGATCTTCACCGGCTTGCCGCGGCACGCCCAGATGTGGTTGTAGTTCACGCCCGCGGCCTTCACGCGGACGATGACCTCGCCGACGCCGGGCCTGGGGACGCGGACGGTCTCGAGCTGCATCGCGGTGATCGGATCGCCGTGGCGCTCCTCGCGGACCACCCAGGCCTGCATCGTGTCGGGCAGCGCGCTCATCCCACACCTCGCTTGAGGAACGCGTCGGGGATCTGGACCAGATCGGTCCCCGACACCACGAACGAGCCGTCGGGCTTGGTCGGCACCTGCTTGATCAGGCCGTGATCGAGCAGCTTGGTGCCGTCGGGGATCGTGCGGCCGGGCGCGAACAGCAGGTTCGCGCCGATGAAGCAGTCGTCGCCGATGCCGCTCGCGAGGAACGGCAGGCCCGATGGCACCTGCTTGCCGTTGATCGTGGCGGGGATCGACGCGGCGCCCAGGATGAAGTCCGCGAAGCCGCTGCCGCCGGAGAGGAAGCCGCGCTCGCCGAACAGCACGTTGTAGAGCATCGGCGTGAAGATCGAGGTCTCCGCGCCGACGTACGTGTTGACGACGTCGGAGCCCATGATGAAGGCCTTCGGCCCGATGTACGACATCTTGATCGACGACTTCTCGCGGATGACCGCGCCGTCGCCGATGACCGAGGACCGCAGGTACGCGTAGGGCCCGATCTCGACGCCGTCACCGACGACGCAGCCCTCGAGGATCGCGGTGCGGTGGATGCGGGTCTTCTTGCCGATCCGGTTGCACTTGCTCATCACCCACGGCGAGCTCGTGAACCACGACAGGATCCGGCCCGGCACCTTGCCCCGGAACTTGCCGATCAGATCGGCGACCAGCTCGCGGGTGTAGAGGCTCGACGCCGTCTGCAGATCGAACCAGTACGCGATCGGCACCGCCCAGATGTCGAAGAAGTAGACCTTGATGTCGGTCATGAGGTGCATGCGCGCGGGCAGACCCTCGGTGAACTCGAACACCGCGGTCGGCTGCAGGCGCACCGGCTCGGGCGCTGCGGCGGTGTCGCCGCGGTAGGTGAGCGGCAGGGCGCGCCAGGTCGCGGGCGCGCTGGCCGAGGCCAGCAGCGTGAAGCGGCCGCACTCGATCTCGGCCTGGTAGCTGCGCGCGGGATCCGCGATCGCCGCGAGGAAGCGGGTGAGGAAGCGCTTCGACAGCACGACGTCGTCGGTGACGACGATCGAGCGCGGCGTGGCCTGGTCGGCGCGGTCGACCTTCACGACCTCGAGGCCGGCGGCGCGGAGCTGGGCATCGAGGCGCTCGCCGAGCGTGCCCTCCTTGAAGCGGAACGCCGAGACCGGCTTGCCGAACGGCGGCAGCGGCGCCGGGTTGGCGACGACGTAGGCCTTCACGAGCCACTCATGAGGGCGGTCAGATCGCCGATCGTGGCCGGGATGGCCTGCTGCTCGGCGGCGCGGCGACCGAGGTCGACGCCGTAGAGCGTGTGGATGACCACGGTCAGCTCGATGAGGGCCGCGGAGTCGAGGCCGAGGTCATCGCGCAGGTCGGTGGTGGCCGTCATCGGCAGATCGCCGCCGAGGCCGAGCTTGCGGATCGCCGCGATCACCTTCGCTTCGTCACTCATGTCCGCCATAACCACCCCCGGTTCCCAGGACTCGATCGAAGTGCTTCGCGCCGGTGCGCTCGAGAAACGCGGCGACGTGGGCCTGCGAGCTGGGCTCGCGGACCTGCTCGAGCGCGGCGACGAAGCGCTGGTTCTGGATGCGCTTGGTCGCGACGTACGAGGTGCGCGGATAGGCCGCGAGGCGCTTCGCCATCGCCAGCGCGGCGGCCTGGAGGTCGTCGGTGGCGGCGAGCTGGCTGAGCAGGCCGTGGGCGCGCGCGGCGGGCGCGTCGATCATCTCGCAGTCGAAGACCAGCTCCTGCATCTTGGCGCGGCCGAGCAGCACCTCGAGCAGGATCGCGCCGAGCGGGCAGGCGACGCCGTTCTTGAGCTCGGGCATCTGCAGCTGGCAGCTGTGCGCGCCGATGCGCCAGTCGGCCATCAGCGCGACCTGCAGGCCCTGGCCGATGGCGTAGCGATCGATCGCGGCGATGACCGGGATGTCGACCTCGAGGATCGCGATGTACAGGTCGATGATCTCGCCGAGGTACGTGCGGATCTGGGTCTCCTCGGCGAGGCGGCTGACGTCGTTGAAGTCGCCGCCGACGCTGAAGGAGCGTCCGGTGCCGCCGGTGAGGACCAGCGCGTGGATGCGCCGCGACGCTGACGCCGCATCGGCCTGCAGCTGCTTGCACACCGCGGTGAGCTCGAGGGTCATCTCGCGCGAGAAGGCGTTTGTCGACTTCTCGCGGTTGAACTGCACTCTGACGATTCCGTCGAGCTCTTCGTGAATCAAGGTGCGAAAGGTCTGCGTCATGGCCGGCACTCCTGTGGCTGATCGAGGAGCCAGGCTCCTCGAGGTAGCAGTGCGATCCGTCGATTCACCGATGCACGATTGGGTACATAGGGCCGACCGCGAACCATCGGTGTTCGAGTCAGCAAGGGATGTGCCATCCGGCGGTAACTAGAACGTGTAGGCAACCTGCGCGAACGCGCCTCCAAACGGGTGCAGCGCGCCGAGCGGGCGGTCGATGGGGCCGCCGTATCCGTCGAGGCCAACCTGGATGCTGACCGCCTCGGCGGGGTGCCAGCCGATGAGCGGTCGTATCAGGTAATCGTTTCCGACCAGATTCATCGCCGCGAAGATTTCCGCTTCAATGCGCTCGTCCTCACTCGTGTATGCGATTCGCAGGGTCGCGGCGGGCCGCTGCTGATCCTGGTAATCGAGCAGGAGCGCGTTGGCCGCCGCCACCGCCTGGCGTCCGGCGGTGGTCGCGGGATCTGTCCCGGTGGCGTCGGCGGGCGCGGTCCAGCTCGGATACGCGCGGGCGATCACCTGGGCCTGGATCCGCACGCGGTCGCCGAGCGGTCGCTCGACGCCGACGACGCCGAACGCGTACGAGGGCTGGATGGTTGGATCGGTGCCATCGCGGTTGTCGGTGAGCACGAACGCGCCCTCGACGCGGAACACGAGCTTGCCGGCGCTCGCCGAGCCGTCGAGGCCGGCGGCGAGGATGCGATGGTGGGTCTGGCGCATCACGACCGAGGTCGCGGTGGCCGACACCAGCTCGAACTCCGGGGTGTGGTTCCAGCCGCGAAACCCGACGAGCCCGAGGTCCCAGCCCTCGCCCGACAGCTTGAGCTTGGCGGCGACCTCGGTGTCTAGGACGGCGGCAGAGGGAGTGGCCGCGGGGTCGAGGGTCACGCCGGCCGGCAGCGCGTCGGCGGGCACGAGGATCGTCGACGCGGCGAACACCGGGGTCGCGACCAGGGTGGCCTCGAGGTGGCGCGACGCGTGCGAGACCATCACGCTCAGCGCGCCGGTGCGCGACTGCTCGGCGTCGACGACGAACAGCCGGTAGTCGCGCGCGGTCAGGAAGTCGGTCGGGTTGACGACATCGCTCGAGCCCCAAGGGATGATCTGCTGGCCGGCGCGCACCAGCCAGCCGCGCTTGCGCATCGCGACGAAGGCCTCGCGCAGGTTGAGGCGCACGCGCGCGGTCTCGGTCTGCGAGGTCGCGACGCCGTCGAGCGCGACCTCGAGGCGCGCCGAGACGGTGTCGCTGATGCGCGGCTTGGCCGACAGCCACAGCGAGCTCGAGACCTGCTGGAACGGGCCGCCGTCGACGGGCGCACGCACGTACGCGAAGGTCTTGCCGCTGAGCGGGCCGAGGCCGCCCTCGCTCTCGGGTTCGCTCTCGCTGTCGTCGGTGGACGCGGCCTCGGCGGGGGCGGTGGTGTCGGTGGTGCTGGTGTCGGTGGCCGCGGCGTCTGCGCCGCTCGCGTCGGCGGTGGTCGTGTCGGTCGCATCGGCGTGCGCGGCGTCGTCGCTCGACGCGGTGTCGTCGGCGTGCGTGGCATCGGCGTGCGCGTCATCGGTGTGGGCCGCGTCCGTGGCGGGGCCATCCGCGGGCTCGGGCGCGGCGTCGGGAGCCTCGGCGATCGCCGCGACCGCGGGCAGGAGCTTCGCCGCGATCGCGTCCTTGCCGGCGCGATCGATCGCCGCGCGGGGCACGACCACGACGACGACCGCGGTGATCGCGCCGGTCCGCGCGTCGCGGACCGTGAGGCTCAGGCGCGCGCGCACGCCCGCGGCGCGCAGCGTGCCGGTGACGATCGCGTCGGCCGCGAGGTCGGTCGCGATCTTCGCGTAGGTCTCGTCGGTGAGCGCGGCGATGCCGAGGCGGTGCTGGCGGCGACGGAACAGGCCCTCGGACAGCACCGCGACCTGACGCGCGAGCACCTCCTCGACCGCGTCGCGCGCCGCATCGCCACCCGTGCCCTCGATCGCGAGCAGCACGACGCGCTGCCTGGCGAACGCCGGCGCGGCGGTCGCGCCGAGCACGAGGAGGAGGAAGACCGTCGCGATCGCGACCCGGGGCCGCATATCACTCGTTGGCGAGGCTCTGCTCCGTGAACAGCGCGTCGTCGAGCGACACGCCGGTCTTCACGTCGGCGAGCTGCAGCACGGTGGTTCGCTTGCTCTGCACGTCGGCGAGCTCGACGTGGAGCGGCAGCCACTTGTGGGCCTTGGCGTCGATCTCCTTCACCTCGGTCGCGACCAGGTGCTTCCAGAGCTTGCCCTTCAGGTCGTAGAAGTCGCCGGCGACGGTGATCCAGTTGTCGGCGCGGATCCACTGCACGCTGCGGCTGTAGCCGGTGCGCGCGCGATCGGCCTCGGTCGCGGGCGTGATCTCGACGACCCAGCACTTCGTCTTCTCGCCCGGGCAGCTCTCGTCGCGCAGCACCTTGGCGGTGTTGTCGGCGGCGTGGGGCGTGGCGACGTCGGTGTAGCTGAACACCGAGCCGAAGAAGCTCGAGCTCTGCGACTGCCCCTCGACGCGGCGGATCTTCTTGAAGTGCGGCAGGTAGAGCAGCACGTCGTTCTTGCTCTTGCCCTCGCGGATCAGCACGCCCTCGCCGCGGATCGTGGCGGGCTCGTCGAAGCGCGTGAGGCTGACGAAGCGGACGCCGTCGTCGCCGAGCTTGCGCCACCAGCGGAACTTCTTGGGCGCCTTCTCCTTGCCGCCGTCCTTGACGGTCGACAGCGTGGCGCGCGCCTGGAACGAGGCGATCTTGCGCGCCTCCTCCTGGTGCGCGAGGACCTCGGCGCCGGTGGGTGGTGCGGCGTGCGCGAGGGCGGGGACGAGGAGCAACAGCAGGGCGAGGTGGGTCTTCATGGCAGCTGTGCGCGGGACATCAGGTTGGTTCTTCGTCGAACCGCGCTTCACTTCAACCCGATAGTTCACTAAACGCGAATCGCATATCCACGGGATTCTTGGATATCCCGGTGTCGGAGATTCCCAATCTCCGAGAGATGTAGCCCCGACCCCGGTAATTTCAGACCCGCGCGATCGCGCGCAGGGTGGCTACTCGGGTGGCCACCGTCGGCGACGGGCGCTCAGCGCTCGAGCCGCTCGACGAAGCCAAGCAGCTGCTCGTCGAATGGCTGCGAGACCGCGGCGGCGGCGAGCGCGTCGGCGTCGGGGCGGACGTCATCGACGGCCTGATCGGCGCGCGAGAACAGCAGCACCGGCACGCCATCGAGCGCGGGCTCGGCGCGGAGCGCGCGCACCACGTCGAGGCCGCCGCCCTGGCAATCGAGGTCGAGCAGGATCGCGCGGGGCGCGAGCACGCGCGCGAGCCGCGGCAGCTGCGCGGTGACGCGGCCCATCGACACGACCGCGTAGCCGCGCGCGGACAGCATCGCGTCCAGGCGCTGCAGCGCGCCGCGATCGTGGTGCACGAGGAACACCACGCCGCGCTCGCCCTCGTTGGGCGGCGGCTCGGCGGGGATGGTCGGCATGCGCTGGGTGCGGAGCGGCGGCGGCAGATCGGCGTTGCCGCGGGCGCGGTAGACCGCGAGCGCGATCTTGCCGAGCAGCTCGTCGACGTCGAACGGCTTCTCGACGATGTCGGTGGCGCCGAGCGACAGCGCGCGCTGGCCGACGCCGTGGACCGCGGTCATGACCACGACCGGCAGGTCGGTCAGGCCGCGCTCGTTGCGGATCGCCGTGAGGAACTGCCGGCCGTTCATGCCCGGCATCATGAGATCGAGCAGGACGGCGTCGGGCCGGTGGGCGTCGAGCTTGCGCAACGCGTCCGCGCCGTCGTCGGCGAGGTCCACGTCGTAGCCCTCGTCGCGCAGCACTGTCGCGATGGTCTCGCGGACCATGGGCTCGTCATCGACGATGAGTATGCGCCCGCCCTGCAAGCCGTTCCCTCTCAGCAGTTGTTCGGACCGTACCACGCGGGGGGCCGGCTTTGGTAGCATCGAGCCGGATGTCTGGTTCGCCGGGTCACGCCAGCGTGTTCGCGGGGTTGAGGCCGGCGGTGGCCGCGCGGCTCGTCGAGGTTCGGTCGAGTCTCGACCCGGGCTTCGCCCGGCTCGAGCCGCGGGCGGCCGCGGCGCAGTTCGAGGCGGTGCTCACCCACCAGGAAGGCTTCCTCGCCACCGGCGATGCGACGGCGCTGCGCGGGTTCCTGCGCAGCTTTCGCGCGCTGCGCGCCGCCGAGGGGCTGGGCGCCGAGAACCTGCTCCACGCCGTGATCGCGCTGGGCGATGTCGCGATCCAGGTGGCGCAGCGCGACCTGGGCCCGGGCCCGCGCACCGCGGAGCTGATCGCGAGCCTGGCGCGGCTGCATCGCGCGACCGCGCGGCTGGTGGTCGAGATCATCGCCGAGGAGCTCGACGGCCGCGTCGCGCAGCTCCGCTCGCTCGCCGGGCGAGGTGGCTCGTGAGCGCGATCGTCCTCAAGACCCACGGCATGACCCACGTGGGCAAGGTCCGCGAGGCCAACGAGGACGCGATGATCGTGGACCCCCGGTGGGGGCTCTACGCGGTGCTCGACGGCATGGGCGGCGCGATGGCGGGCGACGTCGCGTCGAACCGCGCGCGCGACGTGATCCACGAGTACGTGCGCGCCAAGAAGAAGACGCTCGAGCCGCGCGCGCTGCTCGAGGCCGCGATCACCGCCGCGTCGTCGGCGGTCCACGGCGAGGCCCAGGCGCGGCGCGATCGCCAGGGCATGGGCACGACCCTGGTGATGGCGCTGTTCGTCGACGACAACAAGGCGTGGGTCGCGCACGTCGGCGACAGCCGCGCGTACCTGCTGCGCGACGGGCGGCTGACCCAGCTGACCCGCGATCACACGGTCGTCGCCGAGCTGATGGCGCAGGGCGCGCTGTCGCCGGCCGAGGCCGAGAACCACGCCTACAAGAACGTGCTGTCGCGCAACCTCGGCGCCAAGGCCGAGGCGCGGCCGGATCTGCTCGAGCTCGAGCTGGTCGCGGGCGATCGCCTGATGCTGTGCTCCGACGGGCTCTACGGCTACGCCTCGACCGACGCGACGAGCGGCGCGGTCGCGTGGTGGGCGCGGCGCCAGGCGTTCCTGGGGGCGGCGCGCGAGCGCGGGCTGGCGCGCTCGCCGATCTGCGCGGTGCTGTCGCCCGACGAGGCGATCGACATCGTCGCCGGCAACCTCGCGGAGGCGATCTTCCACGACCTCGAGAAATCGACGGGCGTGAACGTGTGGACCTATGCCGAGAACCTCGCCCACGGCTGGTTCGATCAGGGCGGGGCGTGGGCGCCGCTGGCCGAGATGCTCGATCTGCTGGTCGGCGCGGCGCACGCGGTCGTGGTGGCGATCGCGCACGAGGATCAGGCGCTCGCGCTCCTGGTCGAGACCGCGGTGCAGCGCGCGTTCACGACCGCGGAGATGGCGGTCGGCGGCGTGCTCGCCGAGCGCCTGCGCGTGACCGAGGGCGAGCTCATCAAGGCGCACACGCTGGTCCAGACCAGCGTCGACGAGTCGGCGCGCTTCCAGGAGACCCCGACGATCCCGTTCATGCCGGCGGCGCGGCCGGTCGCGGATCTCGCGTCGCCCGAGGTGCGCGCGCACCTGCAGGCGGTGGCGCAGGCGGCGCGCGGCGTGGTCGGCACCGGCCGGGTGCCAGCGCGCAACGTGATCGACGCGATCGAGCGGGCCGCGCTCGATCCGGTCAACGCGACCGGCTCGGCGATCCAGGCGCGCGAGCTCTACGGCGTGCGCGCGCTCGAGGAGTCGGGCGTGTCGCCGCTGTTCGACGCGCTCGATCAGGGCCGCGCGGCGTTCGTGACCGCGCTGCGCCGGGCCGGCGGCGATCCGCAGATCGCGGTCGCGGTCATGCGCCGGGTCGCGTCGGCCCAGCTCGCGCTGGCGGCGGCGCTGGCCGGGCTGGTCGTCGAGGGCGCCGCGCCGATCAGCGAGCGCCTGCGCGAGGCCACGCGCGAGACCGCGTCCTTGCGCGCCGAGGTCGCGAGCAACGAGGCGCGGCTCGCCGATCTCGAGCGGCAGTACGCGACCCGCGCGGCCAAGCCGTCGATGCTGCCGCGCCTGCCGCGCAAGCCGGGAGGGCCGTCGTGAGCCTCGCCGATCGCGTGATGGTGCTGCGCGACGAGGTGCTCGACACCGTCGAGCGCGGCGACGGCGATCCACCGGGGACCGATGTCTTCGACGCGATCGTGCGGGCGCTGGCGGCCCACGGCGAGACCGCGCCGGGGCTCGACCTGACGTTGCACGACGCGATCGCGCGGCGGCTGGCGTGGGGCGACACCGAGGAGGTGCTGCTCGCCGACGCCGATCAGGTCGTGCACCGCCTGGCGCGCGCGGTCGAGCGCGCGCTGCGCGACCCGCTCGAGGAGATGGTCGTGCTCGAGGTCGCCGCCGAGGTCACCACCGCGGTCGCGCGGATCGTGGCGCTGGCCGCGGTCGGTCGGGCGCAGCGCGATCGCGCGGCGCGGTCGCGCGAGGAGCTGGCGCAGAAGCGGCTGCGCGAGGCGCTCGCCGAGCAGCGCGCGACGCTGATCCGCTTCGATCGCGGGTGATCGTCAGGGCGGCCAGCCGGCGCGATCCGGCGGCGCGTCGGCGAGGGCTTCGCGCAGGATCTTCGACTCCTCGGTCGCGCCGAACTGCTGGTCGTAGGCATCGAGCGCCTGGAGCCCGCGGCGGAAGCGCCCCTCGCTGACCAGCCGCGCGACCTCGTTCCACGCGGCGATCGCCTCGGGCGACTGGTGCGCGGCGGGCAGGGCGAGGAAGTCGGTGCCGCCGGTCTGGGGCACGTGGATCACCTTCGGCGCGGGCGCCGCGTCGGGCGGCAGCTCGGCATCGACGGCGGCATCGGGTGGCGGGGCATCCGGCGGCGCGGGCGCATCCGGCGGCGGCGCGTCGATCGCGGCATCGGGCGGCGACGCGGCACCGCCGCGCGTGAGCACGAGCGCGGCTGCGCCACCGGCGAGCGCGAGCGCG
>JAIOQA010000399.1 GCA_021413675.1 Deltaproteobacteria bacterium
CGTAGTCGGTCATCGCGATGCGGCCGTCGGGCAGCATCGCGAGCCCGCGCGGGCGCCCGAGGTTGGTCGCGATCGGGATCGCGGCGTGGGTCGCGGCATCGATGCGCCACACCGTCCCGGTGGTGGGCGAGTGCGCGCCGCCCGGCGCGTTGTCGGTCTGGACGTAGAGCACGCCCGAGGCCGCGCGCGCCAGGCCGAACGGGCGCGAGAAGTCCGCCTGCCGGACGAGGGTCGTGGTCGTGCCGACGGCGTCGACGACGCGGATCAGGCCGTTGTCGAAGTCGGCGACGTAGAGCGCGTCACCCCCGGCGTAGAGCACGTTCACCGGGTTGGCGAAGCGCGCGACGCTGCGATCGCCGTCGGCGCTGCCGGTCTCGGCGGCGCCGGCCAGGGTGCTCACGCCGTGCGTGAACGGCGCGGCGTCCGCGGGCGGCGCGGCATCGGGGGCGTCCGCCACGGCGGCGTCCGGCAGGGGAAGGGAGGCGTCGTCGCCCGGTGCGGGCGACGCCGTGCACGCGGTCAGGACCGCGAGCAACTCGACGACGACCAGCGTGTTCGACATGCCCTGAGATGAAGCAAGCGCGGTGCCGCGGCGGTGCGGCATCGCGACGCAGCGGGGTTCCCCCATGAATGCAGCGGGTTCCCCGCGCGCGGCGCGCGACGGGACGCGGGGGCGGCCCGGGCATCGCGAATGCGGCAGCACGCGACGCCCCGGCGCCGGCAGGTTCTTCGCGGGTGGGCGATCGCGGTCTCACGCCCGCGAGGAGGCGCGACCGGGCGCTCGCTGCGCGCGAACTCGCCGGGCCCAGGCGCACGCCGTCGGCGTGAGATGGCGCGCACCACGCGCGACGCACAAACGCGCAGGTCACTCGATGGGGAACCGAGTGACCTGCGCTCGAGGTGCAAGCGGCGACTGGCGACGGGACGACACGGGCTGGGCAGCGCCCCGCAGCGCTGTCTCCGTTCCGCACCTCGTGGCCGGAGGCACTGCAGCGTCCGGGCCAGGCGTTCGTGGCCCGCGTCGGGCGGCCTCGCGTCGCGTAGGTATGCGTGACCTCGAGGCAGCGCCGATCGGCCACGTCGCGCGGACGCCTCAGCTGAGCGCCAGCGCTCAGCGGAGGCCGCCCACGGTGCGATCGCGGCCCGGCACGCGGCGTGCTGTGGTGACCGGTCACGACGACGCGCGAACCCGCGGCGGACCTCGGCATCTCGCCCTGCCGCCGCGCCGGTCGCGCGCTCGAGAGGTCTCGATGCGCCCACTCCGTCCGTTGACCACCACGCTCCTGCTCGGCACCGCGCTCGCGATCGCGGCCTGCGAGTCGAAGTCCACGCCGGTCGCCGATCACGCCGCGATCGCGCAGACCACCGAGGCCGCGGCCGCGGCCCGCCACTCCAACAGCGACGTCAGCGCCTCGCAGGTTGCGCTCGCCCGCAACGTCGCGAACACCAGCGCCGATGTCGCCCGCCAGAGCGTGACCGACGCGGTCTTCATCGGGAAGCGCGACGAGGTCTTCGCCCAGGGCCGCGCCAACCTGCGCAAGCTCGAGGTCTCGATCGACGAGCTCCGCGCGCGCGCGCCTGGCGTGAAGGATCCGGCCCGGCTGCGCGCGGCGCTGGCCGCCGTCACCGCGGCCCAGCCGCTGGCGTCGGACGCCGTCGACGCGGTCGCGATCGCGACGCCCGAGACCTGGGACGTGCGCCGGACGTCGGTCGAGACCACCTTCGCCGCCCTCGACATCGCGTACCGCGGCGCGGTCGACGCCGCCAAGTAGCGGCGCGCCGGCGCGCGCCCGCCGCGGTCACGGGGTCATGTCGATCAGGCGGACGCGGTTGTACGGCGACGCGTCGCCGCGGCTGCCATCGGCGACGTAGATGGTCATGCCGTCGCGCGCGACCGCGAGCCCCTCGAGGCCCCAGAACTGCGCGGTCAGGCGATCGTCGGCGTCCTTGAACCCGCCGACGCCGTCGCCAGCGAGCGTGTCGACGGTCTCGCCGCGGATCCGGCGGACGCGGTAGTTGCCGGTGTCGGTCAGGTAGATCGTGCCGTCGTCGTCGATGGCGATGCCCTGGGGCAGGTTGAACTGCGCGGCCTTGAGCTCGCCATCGGCGAAGCCGGCGACGCCCGTACCCGCGAGGGTCGTGGTCGCGCCGGACACCGGATCGACCACGCGGATGCGCTGGTTGCCGTAGTCGGTGACGAGCAGGCGGCCGTCGGCGCGGACCGCGACGCCGTACGGGCTGGTGAAGCGCGCGCTGGCGCCGGTCGCGTCGGCGTAGCCCGGCGCATCGAACTTGCCGGCGAGGATCACGGCCTTGCCGGTGCGCGGGTCGAAGATCTCGACGACGTGGTGCATGTGATCGGCCATCGCGAGCCGGCCATCGGCGAGCATCGCGAGGCCGCGCGGGCGCCCGAGGTTGGTGCCGATCGCCACCGCGGTGTGCGCGCCCGCCTCGATCTTCCAGATCGCCCCGGTCGTGGTCGAGTGAGCCCCGCCCGGCGCGTTGTCGGTCTCCACGTAGAGGACGCCGTTCGGCGCGAGCGCCATGCCGAACGGCCGCGAGAAGTCGGCCTGGTGGATCAGCGTGGCGGTGGTGCCGGCCGGATCGACGACGCGGATCTGGCCGTTGTCGAAGTCGGCGACATAGACGTTACCCGACGGTGCGCGCAGCACGTTCGTGGGGTTGGCGAAGCGGCCGACGCTGCGATCGCCGTCGACATCGCCGGCCTCGGCGGCGCCCGCCAGCGTGCTCACGCCGCTGGTGAAGGGCGCCGCGTCCGGTGCCACGGACCCGGGCGCGTCGGGCGGTCCCGCGTCGCCGCTCGCGTCCGGGGAGGTGGTGCACGCGGCGAGACTCGCCAGCAACTCGACGATGACCAGGCACTTGAACATGCAGTTCGCACTAGCAAGCGGAGGGCCGTCGCGAGCGGTGGGCGATCCGCGCGGGGTCAGCGCCGCAGCGCCGCGACCGCGGCGTCGTACGCGTCCTGGACGCGGATCACCGTGTCGGACGCCACGCGCTGGACGTCGTTCCAGTGATCGGCGGTGGACCGGCGCGCGAGGTCGAGGGCCGCGCGCGCGTCCTCGCGCTGGCGCTCGAGGGCGGCCACCGCGTTGTTCATGGTGTTCTTGCCGGCGGCGCTCACCGCGGTCTGCGCGCTGCCGACGCGCGCGGCCAGATCGATCTTGAGCGTCGCGATCTTCGCGTCGAGCTCGGCGAGGTGCGTGTCGAGCGCCGCGACCACCCGATCGCGCACGTCGGCGAACGACTCCGTCGCGGCGGCGAGGGCGCTGTCCAGGACGACCGTGTCGGCGGGGGCGGCGTCGCGCGCGCTCGCGACCTGCGACGGGGCGCCCTCGCTCTTCAGGCTGCAGGCCGTGAGTCCGACGGACGTACCGACGGCGAGGATGGTTCCGATCAGGCGACGCATGGTGGCTCCGGTGCAGCCGACGCGTCACCCCGCGATCGCGAGGCGCGAGGCGCGGGGACGCCATCGTGCTGCCAGGGCCGGCTGGTGCACGGCGCGTGCCGCGCGCCGCGCTACGCCTCGCCGCGCTTCTCGATGAGCTCGATGCCGATGCCGCGCAGCAGCTCGTCGGGCGCGGTGCCGCCCACCTGGATCACGACCTGATCGTTGGGCAGCTCGATCCGACCCTCGGGCGTGCGCAGCACGACGACGTCCTCGTCGATTGCCTCGACCTCGCTGCGCAGGTGCAGCGTGATGCGGCCATCGGCGACCTCGCGATCGACCGCCGCGCGCACCGAGCCGCGCAGGCGCGCGAGCTCGCCGCGCCGGTACGACAGCCCCAGCGACTTGCAGCCCGCGGCGGCGAGCGCGATCACGCAGTCGGCGGCGGCGTTGCCACCGCCCACGACCAGGACGTGCTTGCCGGCGAACGGCTCGGGCTCGAGGACGCGATACGAGACCTTCGCGAGGTCCTCGCCGGGGACGCCGAGCGTGCGCGGCGCGCCGCGGCGACCGAGCGCGAGCACGACGTTGGCGGCGCGGCACTCCCACGATCCGGCGCGCACGATCCAGCCATCGCCATCGGCGACGACGCTGTCGACGCGCAGGCCGGTCTCGAGCGGCAGCTGCGTGCGGTGCTGGATGTCGCGGAACAGCGCCTCGAGCTCCTCCTTCGCGAGGGTCTTCTTGCGGACGGTGCCGTAGCCCGGCAGCTCGAGGTTGCCGGTCATGACGACCTTGGCGCGCGGGTAGTGGCGGATCGCGCCGCCGAGCTCGCCTTGCTCGACCAGGAGCGCGCGCTTGCCCGCGGCCATGAGGCCGAGCGTGGTCGCGATGCCGGCGGGGCCGCCGCCGACGACGACGGCGTCGAGCGTGTCGCCGGCGCCGCGGCGCGACGAGCGCGCGATCGCGGCCGCGGCCTGGCGGCCCTGCTCGGTGGCGTTGCGGATGAGGCCCATGCCGCCGAGCTCGCCGACGACGTAGACGCCCGCGCGCGTGGTCTCGAAGTCGGTCGACACCGCCGGCAGCTCGAGGCCGCGGGCGGCGGTGCCGAAGACCAGCGTGATCGCCTGCACCGGGCACGCGGTCATGCAGCGGCCGTGGCCGATGCACGCCAGCGGGTTGATGAGCTCGGCGCGGCCGTGGACGATCGCGATGACGTCGTCCTCGGGGCACGCGCGCACGCACGCGCCCGAGCCGATGCACGCGTGGGCGTCGATCAGCGGGTGGATCGATGTCGGCAGGAGATCGTCGCCGAGCTCGGCGACGTCGGCGGCGACCGCGCGTGCCCGCCGGTGGCGGCGGTGGTCGATCAGCTCCCAGCCGATGAACAGGACCAGCGCGGCGGCGCCGAGGAGGATCGCGAGGAGCGTGGAGCTCATGGGGACGTCGGGGGCCTCGGCGGTGACAGCCCGCGCGTCCCGGGCGGGGCGACGAACTGGTTCCGCCCGTTGGGGTGGCAGGTCAGGCAGAAGTTGCGGTGCGCGCTGTCGTAGGCGTAGCCCGTGGCCTGGGTGTGGTGCGGATCCATGTCGGCCTGCGAGTGGCACTGCAGGCAGTCGGTGTTCGCGCCCTTGACCGGCGAGCCCAGCGACGCGATGTGACACGTGGTGCAGCGGATGCCGCCGTGGGCGCCGGCAGCGATCGGGAACGCGGGCTCGGGGTGGCCGGCGTTGCCCCAGTCATCGGTGGTGTGGCAATCGGCGCAGGTGATCGGCTTCTGGCCAGGGTGGGTGGGATTCGCGTTGTAGAGATCGATGTGACAGGTCGCGCAGTCGGCGCTGGTGATGGCCTCGGTCGCGGCGTGCTGGCTCTGGAAGCACGCGGTCAGCGCGAGTGCGAGGACGAACGCGGGCGCACACGATCGGCTCATGGGTCCCTCTCCCGAGCAGTCCAAACCCCATCGTTTCACGGGGCCGTGACGAGCGGGAGAGGGAAGATCGTCAGTCGCTGGCGAAGCCCGAGGGGTGGCACCCGGAGCTCGCGCACCTCGACGGCGTGGCCGGGGTGTAGTGGTGTGAGCCGCTGTGGCAGGCGCCACCGCCGTAGCAGTCGATGTTCTGTGAAGGCACCGCGCCGCGCGCCGGGTTGTGGCAGGTCGCGCACGCGATCCCGACGTGGTTGCCGCTCTTGATCGGGAACGGATTCTCCGGGTGCGACTTGGCGGTGCCGTCGGGGTGGCAGGTCAGGCAGAAGTTCTTGGTGTTGCCGTCGTACTGGTAGCCGGAGACGCCGCTGTGATCCGGATCGGCCTTGCTCTGCGGGTGGCACTGCACGCAGTCGGTGTTGGCGCCCTTCACCGGCGAGCCGCGCGACGCAACGTGGCAGGTGGCGCAGTCGATGCCCTTGTGCGCGCCGGAGGCGATCGGGAACGCGTTCTCGGGGTGACCGGACGCGCCCCAGTCGGTGGTGTTGTGGCAGTCGGCGCAGGTCGTGGGCCGTCCCGCGTGGGTCGGGCTCGCGTTGTACAGATCGATGTGGCAGGTCGCGCACTCGAGGCCCGAGACGTCGGTGCCGCTCGCGTGCTGTTGCTGGAAGCACGCGCCGAGGACCAGCGCGAGCGCCAGGGGCGTCAGGAAGTACGAGGGACGGCGGATGCGCGACATGGGGGCCTCCTTCAATCGTCGGCGTTGCCCGAGGGGTGACATTCGAAACAGCGACCTGGGCGCGCCGGGTCGAAGTTGTGGGACGGTCGATTGCCCGGGGAGTGGCAGCTGCCGCCGCCGTAGCAGTCGATGTTCGCGATGAAGTCGACCTGGTTGATCGACGCGTTGTGGCAGGTGTGACAGTCCTTCGCGAACTGCGCGTGCTTGCCGCGGGTGATCGAGAACGGCTGCTCCGGGTGCGCGAACGCCCAGGGCGGCTCGACCGCGGCGGAGTGGCAGGAGGCGCAGCGGGTCGAGCCCTGGCCCATGTGGGTCGCGGCCGTCTGGAACTCGGGGGCGTGGCACGACACGCAGTCGGTGTCGGCGATCGCGCCGGTCGTGTCGTGCTGGCGGAAACACCCGGTCAGCGCGATCGCGAGCGCGAGGGCGAGCAGGGGACGGATCATCGCGGCCTCCAGATCACGGTGGCGATCGCGGTCAGCGCGTCGAGGTCGTTGCCGGCCTGGCCCTCGAGCGCGAAGCCATAGCTGACCTCGGCGCGCGGCGTCCAGGTCGCGTCGACGCTGGCGCGGTGCTCGAGCCAGGGCGCGGTCGCGCCGACGTAGCCGACCACCCACGGGCGGTAGCGCACCGCGAGATCGAGGTGGCGGAAGGCGAGGCCGAGCCCGACGTGACCGCCGACCCAGTCGACGAACGCCGCGCGGCCGCCGGCGCCGCCGACCTCGGCGCGCATGCGGCCGCCGAGCCGCACGCGCGCGTCGGCGAAGCCCGAGGCCTCGAGCGACGCGCCGGTCGCGGCGATCGCGGTCGCGCCCGCGTCGAGCGAGCCCCAGCCGCGGGTCCACGACGCCGATGCGGTGGCCTGGCTGCGCGCGGCCTCGCCATCGCACGGCTCGCTGGTCGCCGCCGGATCCTGCGGCGCGCGGGTGCACAGCCAGCCCGGCGGCAGGAACGCGTCGAGGCGGAGCGAGCGCTCGGGGCGGCGATACGCGAGATCGAGGCCGAGGCGCGCGCCGCCGGCGTGGTAGCTGCCGCCGAGCCCGGCCGAGGTCAGCTCGACCGCGGGCGCGCCCCACGGGTTGCCGCTCGCGAACGACGACACCTCCGCGGTGCCCGACACCGCGATCGCGCCGCGCTCGGCGTCGACCATCGCGTCGACGCGACGCTCGTCGACGGCGCCCTGCCAGGTCGAGCCGTGGGCGGTGACGCTGAGCCGCGGGGCCCACGCGGCGCGCGGCCGATCGACCAGCACCTCGACGCCGAAGCGCGAGGCATCGAACGACGGCGCGCCCGACAGCGTGTCGGGCACGACGCCGCCGAACGCCGCGAGCTCGACGCCGCCGCCAACGTGGGCCGCGACGCGCGCGCCATCGAGCAGGCCGACCGAGGTCGCGGCCCAGCGCAGGCGGCCGGCGGTGAAGCGCGGATCGGCGGCCTCGCCCCAGCGGATCCGCGCCTCGCGCACGACCGCGATCGGCCGCGCGCGATCGTCGCCGCCGTGGGTGTAGAAGACCTGGGCCGCGGCGTCGGCGTCGATCGCGAACGGGCGATCGGCGATGGGCTCGACGCTCACGCGCGCGCCGATCGACGCGGCGGCGACCGCCTTGGCCTGGCGCGGCGCGAAGCCCAGCGCGCTGCCGACGATCGCGATGCGGGCGCGGCGCGGCGCCTTGCCGCTGCCGAGCGCGACCGGCTTGACCTGCTGGGTGTCGGCGGGGTGGACGGCGTCGGGCCACTGCTGGTGCCAGGCGTCGAGCGGGCGGGGCGGCGGCAGCTTCGCGGTGATCGCGGCGGCCGCGCCGGGCTCGACGGTCGCGCTGCCGGATGCGCCGATGGCGATCCGATCGCCGCCGAGATCGATCGCGGCGTTCTTGTCGGTCGCGTCGATCACGACGTAGCGCTTGCCGCCGACCTGCACCGCGGTGCCGGCGACGAGCCCGGCCGCGGCGCCCGGCGTGAGGTACGCGCGGCCGCCGGCGACCTCGACGACCTTGACCGCGATGTCGCGCGGCTGCGCGATCGCGTGGGCCGCGGGCAGCGCGGCGATCGCCAGCGCGGTGAGCGTGACGCGCCTCATCGGGCCATCCCTCCCGGGTGACACGCGAGGCAGGTCTGCGCGGCGCGGCCGGTCGCGATCCGCCGGTGCTGGCGCAGCAGCGCGACCTGCTCGTGGGCGTGGCAGCCAGTGCACGCGACCTGGGCCGGGCGCGCGAGATCGCGATGGCAGCTGTCGCAGGCGAGCCCGCGGTGCGCGCCGGTCGAGATCACGAAGCGCGCGTCGTGGTTGGCGGGCGCGCCGCCGATCGTGAGGCCGCCGGTCAGCGTGCCGTCGGCCACCGCCGAGGCCCAGGTCACCGTCGAGTGGCACTGGCTGCACTCGCGCGAGAACGGCGGCGTCGGCGCGTGCGTGATCGGATCGGTCGGCGCGACGTGGTTCGGGTGCGTGGTCGCCGCGCGGTAGTCGCGCTCGTGGCATGCGAAGCACTGCGACGGCACGTCGCTCCACTGCCGCTCGCCGGTGCGGCGGTGGCACGCGGTGCAGTCGAGCAGCGCGTGCGCGCCGGTCAGCGGCATGCGGCTGCGGGCGTGGCGCGCGAGGGTCTCGGTGTCGCGCCAGTCGGTGGCGACGTGGCACTCGGCGCAGGCGCGGCCCTGCCGGCCCTGGTGCGGATCCTGGTGGCAGCCGGTGCACTCGCGCGGCATCGCGCGGGCGCCGGTGTGGCAGCCGACGCACGAGGTGGCGGCGTGCATGCCGCGCAGCGCGAAGCCGGTCCGATCGTGATCGAAGCCGCTGCCGTCGGACGCGGTCGAGAGCTTCCAGCCGTCGGGCGTGTGGCACGACGAGCAGTCCATGTCGCCGAGGAACGCGTGCGACGACGGCGCGCGCACGGTCTGGCCCGGCGCGGTGGCGGGCGGCGCGACCGGCGGGGCGAGGATCGGCGCGGGCGCGGGCGCGGGAGCTGGTGGCGGCGGTGCCGGAGTCGGGGCGGGCGCCGCCACGGGAACGGGCTCGGGCGCCGGCGCGGGCGTCGGATCCGGCGCGGGCGTCGGGGCCGGCGCGGGCACGGCCTTTGGCGTCGGCTTGGGCTTGGGCTTCGCGCGGTGCGACGTGTGGTGCTTGCGCGGACGCGCGTCGGCGTCGGGCGTGATCGCCACGAGCGCGAACAGCGCCGCGAGCATCGCGAGTAGGATCCGCGCGCGCATCAGAGCCCCTCGCCGTGCGGGTTGGCGTGGCAGTCCTTGCAGCGGCGATAGCCCAGGCGGTAGCGCACCGCGGCGGCGCCGTTGCGCAGCGCGGTCGTCGGGTGGCACTGCGCGCACTGCACCTTCGCGTGCTGGCCGTCGAGGCGGTAGCCGCTCTCCCTGGCGTGATCGAAGCCGGGTAGCTTGAACTGCTCCTCGGTGTGGCAGCGCTCGCACGCCTTCACCGGCTCGGTCGTGCGGAACTGCCCCGCGTGAGGATCCTCGTGGCAGCCGTCGCAGGTGCGGGGCACGCCGCGGAACGCCGCCGGCGCGGCCCCCTGCGCCACCTGTCCGTGGCAGCGCGCGCACGCGGTGCGCTCGTGCGCGCCGCGCAGCGGGAAGCTGGTGTGATCGATCCTGGCCTGACCCCAGCTCTGGCTCGAGTGGCAGTGGGCGCAGCCGCGGTCCTTCATCTCGGCGGCGAACTGATCGCCGTGCGGGTTCTCGTGGCACTCGCCGCACGCGGTCTTGCCGACCCGCAGGTCGACGCGGGGCGACGCCGCGACGTGGCACGCCGAGCACGGCGCGACCGCGTGCTTGCCGTCGAGCGCGTACGCGGTCTTCGCGTGGTCCGCGACCGTGAACGTCGTCGGGCGGTAGCCGCGGACGGTGTGGCAGCTCGCGCAGTCCGCGCCGAGCTTGACCAGCTCGCCCTTGTGCGGATCGGCGTGGCAGCCGGTGCACCTGTCGAAGGTGAGGCGGCGGTAGCGCGCGTTGGCCGACAGCTTGGGCGAGTGGCAACTGGCGCACGCGACCTCGACGTGCGCGCCCTCGAGCGGGTACTTCGTCTTGTCGTGCGCATCGAGGCCGACCTGGCGGGGCAGGTTGAGCCAGCGGATCGCGCGGTGGCAGGTCTCGCAGCGGTTGCCGAACTTGGCCTCGTGGGTATTCGGATGGCAGCCGACGCAGGTCTTGCCCTTGGTCGGCGGCTTGTCGTTGCCCTTGTCGTGGCACTTCGCGCACTTCACGTCGCTGTGGCCGCCGCCGAGCGACAGCCACGGGTGGTTCTTCGACATGAGCGCCGACGCGGTGTCCCAGCCCGAGGTCTCGTGGCACTTGGTGCACGGCTGCGGCGCGAACTTCGACGCGTGCGGATCCTTGTGGCACGAGTCGCACGTGCCGAACGGCAGCGGCGCGTACTTCGCGGGCGTGCCGTGGCACTTCGCGCAATCGACGGTCTTGTGGCCGCCGGTCAGCGGATAGCGGGTCTTGCCGTGATCGAACTGCTTGAGGTCGACCTCGTTCCAGTCGCGCGCGCTGTGGCACTGCTGGCACGCCGCGCCGAGCCGCCCGGCGTGGGTGTCCTTGTGGCACGACCCGCACTCGGTGCGCGCCGCGAGGTAGGTCGCGCGCCCGCCCTGGGTCTTCTGCGTGTGGCACTTCGCGCAGCCGGTCTGCGCGTGCTTGCCGTCGAGGGTCCATCCGGTGTCCTTGTGATCGAGCTTCTCGGGCGCGCCGCCGGGCCAGCGCACGAGCCGGTAGTTGCGGCCGTTGTGCTCGACGTGGCAGGTCTCGCAGGCCTGGCCGCGGTACGCGCGGCCGTGCAGGCCGCGGTTCTGCGCGACCTTGGCGCCGAGGTCCTTGTGACAGCCGAGGCACTTCGATGCCTCGACCTGCTTGCCCGAGGTGTGGCACGACTCGCAGTCGTCGTCGCCGTCGATCGAGGCGTGGGCCGAGACCAGCGGGCCGGGCGACAGCAGCTGCGCGCGCGCGGGCCGGGCGATCGCGAGGACCGCGAACGCGATCACGCCGAGGGCGAGGGCGCGCGGGCTCACGAGAAGATCCAGCGGTAGCCGTAGTACCAGGCGATGCCGATGTGCAGCCCGACCGCGAGCAGCATGAGGATCGCGAAGAAGCGGTGGAGGCCGCGCCAGGTGCGGAGCAGCGCGCTCGCGCCGGACGCGCGCGCGTCGGCGGACGCGCCCTTGAGCACCGCGCGGGGCAGCGCGCGCGTGGCGCGCCCGAGGTCGCGCTGCGCTAACAGCAGCGTCAGCGTCTCGCGCCGCTGTCGCGACACGCGCCGCCAGCGCGGGATCGCCAGGATCGCGCCGAGGAGCGAGGCGTTGGCGCGCACCTGCGGCGCGGGCAGGCCGGCGAGCGCGACGTCGATCTCGCGGCCGATGCCCGGCTCGGCGCCGTCGAGCGCGGCGATCGCCGCGCCGAGCTTCTTGGCCTCACCCGCGGGCGACAGCGCGTAGAGGAAGCGGCCGAGCAAGCCAGTCGCGACGACGATGAGCAGGCTGACGCTGGTCCAGGTCGCGATCGGCGTGCGCAGCTGGAACGCCGAGTGGAAGCTCACGAACACCGCCGCGAGCAGCCCGGTGAAGACGTGCAGATCGAGCCAGACCCGCATCGATCCCAGCCGCGCCGACGAGAACCGCCGCCGCACCAGGTACGACAGGTTCATGAAGACCAGGAGCGCGCCGGCGTAGCCGTAGCCGTTGCCGAGCGTGCCGCTGGGGCGGAGCGTGCGGAAGTCGGGATGGTCTGGCCGCTCCTCGAGCCCGAGCCGGTAGAACGTCCAGCCCTTCCACGCCAGGGCCGCCGCCGTGCCGCACAGGAGGACCGTGAGCACGTACGGCAACACACGTCGCGGCGAGGGGGCTCCAACTGCTACGGCCATCGCGGGCCACTTCAGCAAGCGATGTGCCGCCACCGCCCCCTGCGACAGATCGCGGCGATCCGTGGATTGTTGCGCGATTGGCGAACGGTCTGTTAGCCGGGACTGTACGACCGTTGCGCGCCGCGCCGAACTCCGTACAACCCGTGCGCAGAATTCCGGCAGCGCACCTCACGCATCGACTGCGCGCGGCGCAACTTTCGCGCGGCGCGATCGTCACGGACGGGCCGTGTACGCTCGACCGACGGATGAAGGCGATCACCAATGTCGTGGGATTCGATGACGCGCCGTTCGCGCACGCGCATCGCGGCGACGTGCGCGTGGTCGGCGCGGTCTGCTCGCGGACGCGCCTCGATGGCGTGCTGTCGGGGCGGGTGCGCCGCGACGGGCGCAACGCCACCGACGCGCTGGTCGCGCTGGTCGCCGGCAGCAAGTTCCGCGAGCACGTGCGCGCGGTGATGATGCAGGGCATCGCGCTCGCCGGCTTCAACGTCGTCGACATCCACCGGCTGTCCCAGGAGCTCGACGTGCCGGTCGTGGTCACGGTGCGCCGGCATCCGCGGCTCGCGATGGTCAAGGATGCGCTGTTCGAGCGCACGCCCGGTGGCGCGCGCAAGTGGCAGCTCATCCAGCGCGCGGGTCCGCTCGAGCAGGTCGGCGCGCTGTGGATGCAGCGGGTCGGGCTGACGCGGCCGGAGGCGATCGCGCTGCTGCGCGCGACGACGCTCCACGGCAACGTGCCGGAGCCGCTGCGGCTCGCGCACCTGATCGCCGGCGGCGTGACCACCGGCGAGAGCCGCGGGCGGGCGTAGGCGCTCGGCGTTCAGCGCCGACGGCGGCGCAGGACGATCGCGCCGAGCGCGAGCACGAGCGAGCCGTGCCCGCCGCCCGCGCCGCAGCAGCCGGTGTCGCCGCCGCCGGTCGTGCCCGCGTCGGCGCCGGGCGTCGCGTCGACGCCGGCGTCGCTGCCGCCGGCAAGCGAGCGCAGCTCGCTGCAGCCCTGGTTGCCGGCGCGATCGCGCGCGCAGATCTTGTACTGCGTGGCCGCCGATGGCGACGGGAGGCTGCCGCGCCACTCGTACTCGCCGTACCAGGCGAGCGGGATCGTGGCGGCGGCCGGCGCGGTGACCTCGATCGCGACCGCGTCCCAGTCGCTCGCGGTGCTCGGGCTCTTGTGATCGTGGATGCGCGCGACCACCCGGCCATCGCCGAGCGCCGCGGCGCGCAGGATCTCGATGGCGGGCGCCGACGTGTCGACCGCGACCGCGCTGTTGGCGAGCAGGACCTTGTCCGGCGAGTCGACCTCGCCCTGCGACTCGACGACGTCCGGCCGGCCGTCGTGATCGAGATCGGCGACCGCGAGGCCGAGGGTGCCCGGCGTGTCGAGGGTCATGATCGTGTCGTCCATCGTGAAGTGGCCGGTGCCGTCGTTGGTCCACAGCCGATCGGGATCCGAGAGCGAGCCGACCAGCACGTCGGCGTCGCCGTCGCTATCGACGTCGGCGAACGCGATCACGTTGTCGTCGGCGCCCGGCGTGTTGCCGGTCGGCAGCCGCGCCGCGGTCTCGTCGGCGTAGTGGCCGCTGCCGTCGTTGATGAGGATCGTCTCGGTGACGCTGGGGCCGTCGTTGATCGTGACCAGATCGAGGTCGCCGTCGCCGTCGAGGTCCATCGGCTCGTACTCGTAGTTGTTCGAGCGCTGGGGCAGGCGGGTGGACTCGTCGGTGAAGTGGCCGGTGCCGTCGTTGACGTAGGCCTTGCCGCCGGTGCACAGCTTGCAGCTGACGAGCACGTCGAGATCGGTGTCGTCGTCGATGTCGACCAGCTCGAGGTCCCACGACATCCCGACCTTGACCGCCGGTAGCTGCGCGGTCGCGTCGGTGAAGTGGGCGTGGCCGTCGTTGAGCCAGAGCCGGGTCGGGCCGCCACCCGACAGCGGCGGCGCGCCCCAGTCGGCGAGCACCAGATCGAGCGTGCCGTCGCCGTCGACGTCCCCGATCTCGGCGTCGCCCAGCGCGACCGGGCCCTGCGGCAGGTTCGCCGACGCGTCGGTGAACACGCCGGGCGGGCCCTGCAGGTACAGGCCGCTCACGGTCTGGTGCGCGCCGCCGACGAACAGGTCGCGATCGCCATCGCCGTCGAGATCGACGGCCTTGATGACGCGCGACAGCCGGGTGCCGAGCGCGACCGCGCTGGTGATCTCCTCGAAGTGCGGCGGCGCGGCGCCCCAGTTGCCGAGGTTGCGGAAGATCCGCTGCGGCTCGGGCGTCCCCGCGCTGGCGTAGTCGCCGCCGTTGGCGAAGACGATGTCGTCCCAGCCGTCGCCGTCGAGATCGGTGACCAGCGCCTTGCTGGTCCACTCGGCGGTCGTGCCGATGGTCTGCGCGGTGGCGTCGTCCCAGCGCGGCCCGGCCGCCGCGATCGTCGGGACCAACGCGATCACGCCGATCGCGCCGACGAGGATCGCCGGCCTCACGGGTTCGCCGTCGCGGTCAGCGCGCCGGGCGCGCAGGTCACGGTGAAGCCGGGCACGTGCGCGTCGCGGATGTGGGCGCACGCGTCGTCGAAGCCGTCGCCGGGGAGCGCGAGGGTCGGCGGCGTGCCGCCGCGCGCGGGCAGCCCCGAGAGCACGAACTGCGGCGACGACAGGAGCACGCCGCAGAACCGGCGCGCGGCCGCGGCGGTGAGCGAGCTCGCCGGCGCGGTGAGCGGCTGGCCGACCAGCGCCTCGATCGCGGCCTGCTCGCCATCGGCGGTGATCGCGGCCTCGCCGACCAGCCGGTCCTTGAGCAGCGCGAGCACGTCGCCGACGGTCGCGGTCGGCACGGCGGCGGCGGCGGTCAGCGCGCGGTCGATCACGTCGGGCGTGGTCAGGCGCGCGGGCTTCGCGCACGCGCCGAACCGATCCTCCCAGCCCAGCCGCGCCTGGAAGTCGAGGCCGCGGAAGCCGCGCTCGCCGTTCTTGAGGAACACGCCGATCGATTGCTGGAACGGCAGCTCGTCGGGGTCGCCCGACGGCGGCTGGCCCTGGCAGGTGGTGGCGTAGGTGTCGCAGCAGAAGCCGAAGCCGCAGTACTGCTGCAGGTCGTTGCACGACAGGCCCTCGCAGCCGGTCTCGTCGAGCGGGAACTGCTCGCCGTCGGGCTCGCCCCACTCGAGGCCGGCGTACGCCGACGACAGGAGCGTGCGCGGCGAGACCGGCGCGACCGCGTCGCCGGGGCCGTTCCCGTGCTTGGCCGGATCGGTGTCGGCGATCGTCCACGGATCGTAGACCGCCGGGTAGGTGTACGGATCGGCGCCGCAGCCGGCCTCGGGCGGCAGCCGCGCGAAGTAGTCCGAGGTCACGATGTCGACCAGCAGCTGATCGAGCGAGTAGCCGCTGGCGAGGAAGTGGTTGGTGAGGCGCTGCAGCTCGTCCTTCGCCGCCTGGTTGCGCGGGAAGTAGTTGGCGATCGTCAGGCGGCTGCCGATGACCTCGCGCCACACGCTCTCGACCAGGTTGGTCGCGATCGCGTAGGCGAGGGCGTCATCGGGATCGGCGATCTGGCCCTCGGAGCCGATCGTCACCGCGCCGCCGCGCAGGTGATCGAAGCCGCGCTTCATCGCGAGATCGAGATCGAACACCGTGAGCTTCTTGCCGGTGAGCGAGCCGAAGCGGCCATCGATGTTCGCGGGGTCGGCCTCGAGCGAGGCCGGGTTGGCGAAGGTGCCGCAGTCCTTGTCCATGCCCCACGGCCGCTTCTGGCCGAAGCGATCGACGAAGCCGTCGACCCGGAACATCGCGTGGGCGACCGCGGACTCCTCGCCCGCGGACATGCCGAACAGCGCCTGGTCGACGAACCCGTCGAGGGGCCAGTGACGATCGCGCGCGGGGTCGGCGTTGTCGGTGACCGACTGCTCGCTGTTGTGGCAGGCGAGGCAGACGATGTCGCGGTTCAGGTACGCCTGATCGAAGGTGTTGCCGAAGTCCTCGCGGCGCGCGAGCTCGGCCTGGACCGGCGGCACGTTGGCGGCGGTGATCGGCAGGCTGACCAGCGGGAACAGGTGGGCCCGGTAGATGATCGTCGGATCGTCGAGGGCGATCGCGCTGTGCGCGAGATCGAGCATCGTGAAGCCGCTGGTGCCCGGCGCGGTCGCGGGGTTGTCGCGCACGTAGGTGGCGAGCGCGCCGTCGGGGTTGGTGAAGTTCGTCGCGCCCCAGCAGTCGCGCTGCGACTGATCCTCGACGCGGGTCACGCGCAGCGCGTCCATGAAGTGCACGGTCCAGCGAGGGCCGCGCTCGGGCCGGGACAGGAGCGCGCGCGCCACCGCGGTGCGCGGCGCGACGGTCGAGGTGCCGTCGGCCTGCGCGGCGGCGACCTGATCGTAGAGCGCAGCGTAGGCGTCGACCTCGTGCTGCGAGGTCGGGCGGCGGCCGAGGATCGCGAGCGTGGCCTCGCGGACGAACGCGGGGCCATCGGCGCCGCACTTGTCGAAGGTCGGCGGCGGCATCGCATCGGGCTCGACGGGCGGCGGCGTGTCCTTGCAGCCGCTGCAGCCGGACAGGGACAGCGCGAGCAGCAGCGCGGTGAACGAGGCGGTGCGGATCACAGCGAGACTCCGAGGATGCGCTGGGTGGCGAGCTTCACGGCCTCTTCCTCCGACGCGGCGCCGGTGACGTCCGACACCGCGAACGCCTCCTGCGCGAACGGCCAGATGCCGAGCGACAGGAGCGCGCCGATGCGGTTCTCGGCGGGCGTGGCCGCGGTGGTCGCGACGCCGTCGGGGCCGATCGCGCCGTAGATGCCCTTCTCGGCGGCGGACACGGTCGCGCCGATGAACGCGGTGACGTAGCCGTAGGGGTGATGGTTGCGGCCGTCGCCGCCGTCCTGCGACCAGGGCGTGCGGCCGAACTCGGTGTTGAGGATGATGAGCGTGTCGTCGAGCGACAGCTTGGTCGGGTCGTTCTCGCCGGGCGCGTTGATGATCGACAGCAGCGAGCGCAGCATGTTGTCGAAGTTGCGCGCGGTGTCGTAGGCGTTCTGCGAGTGGGTGTCGTAGCCGCCGCCGCCCGAGGCCTCGCGCAGGCCGACGTCGCTCACGCACACGTAACGCGCGGGCTGGGTCGGGTGCGTGAGCAGCGCGCGCGCCGCGTTGAGGCTCATGCCCGGGATGTCGCGCTGGGTCGAGTCGCCGCACGCCGCGCCGGCGCGATCGGTGAACAGCGGCGCGTCGAGCACGCCGCGGATCGCGTCGGTGCGCTCGACGGTGCCGGCGGCGACCGCGAGATCGCCGTAGCGGTTGGCGCGCACCGGCTGGCCGCCCTTCCACGTCAGCCGCTTGCCGTAGTCGGCGACGTACGTGCGCTCGAGCGCGTCGTACAGGGCCTTGTCGCCCGCGCCCGAGACCTCGGCGCGCGCGAGCAGCCGCGCGAAGCTCGCGGCGTTGTCGATCTTCACCAGCAGCGGGCGCGCGCGGCCCGGGTGCGCGCCGGTCGCCGCCGCCGCCGAGACGTTGTCGCCGGAGATGCCGCCGGTCGCGAACACGTACGACCACGGCGCCGAGCGCTCGGGGCCCTCGCGATCGGACAGGTAGCGCTGGATGTGGCTGCCGAGGCCCGCCGCCGACGGCTGGCCGACCGGGCGCCCGGTGAGGGCCTGCGGCACCGCGGCCTCGTGGGGCTCGAGCTTGTGGCGCTGCACCACGAGCCGCATGCGATCGAGGATGTCGGTGCGCGGCCACAACCGGCGCGCGAACGGGCCGAGCTCGACGTCGGCGCCGTCGGCGTCCTTGGCGAACGCCTGGCCGATCTCGCCGCCCGCGGGCAGGCCGCACTGCTGGTACGCGGCGCGGGTGCCGCCCTGGCCGTCGAAGTCGAACGTGTAGTACTGCTGGTTCGCGTACTGCGGATCGGTCGGGCGACCATAGTTGCGGACCAGGTAGAGCGTCTCCCACTGCGAGATGCCGCCGTAGAGGAAGACCTCGAGCACGCGCTTGGCGCGGCGGTTCTCGGGCAGCATCACCGAGGCGGCCGAGCTCGGCGGCTCGCCGAACGGATCGGCCCAGCTCCGCTTCGCGAAGCGGGTGAGCACCGCGGTGGCGGCAGCGGCGGAGGTCCAGCCGAGGAACGAGCGTCGCTTCATGGGGATTTCACGGTGGAGGAGGTCGGGGGTGCGGAACCAGGCCGCGCGGGCAACACTCGCTGGCCGCTCTGCGGCGAGCGAGAGGTCGTGGTCGCAGGCGCTGTGACGGTAGTGGCGTCGACGGGCAAGCGGAGGGCGATCGCGCTGGCATCCGCTGGCGCCGGCCGATCCGATCGTGCGCCGGCACACAGGCAATGCCGCGCGTGCCGAGGGACGGCGTAGGGTGGGGCATGTCCTCGCGCCACCTCGATCGCGATCGCGCGGCCGCGCTCGCGGCGATCCTCCGCGCCAACCTGACCACCGCGCGGCCCTACCTGCAGGTCGCGCTGCTCGACGACGATCACGTCGCGGATCCGCGCGCGGCCACGCCGATGTTCGCGTCGGCGTTCGACTGGCACTCGTCGGTGCACAACCACTGGGCGCTGGTCCGGCTGGCGCCCTGGCTCGAGGACGCAGACCGCGCCGCCGGCGAGGCGATCCTCGCGGCGAGCCTGACCGCGAACCACGCCGCGATCGAGGCCCGGCACCTGCGGCGGTTCCCCGGCTTCGAGCTGCCGTACGGGCTGGCGTGGGTGCTGACGCTGGCCGCCGAGCTGCGCGAGGGCGGCGACGCGCGCGCGCCGGAGATCGCCGAGCTCGAGGCGATCGCGCGCGATCGCCTGGTCGGCTGGGCCGCGCGCATCCCGGCGCCGATCCGCTCGGGCGAGCACAGCCAGAGCGCGCTCGCGATGGCGCTCGCGATCGACTGGGCGCGCGCGACCGGGGATCGCGAGGTCGACGACGCGCTGGTCGGCGCGGCGCGGCGGCTGCACGGCCACGAGCACGACGCGCCGCTCCACTGGGAGCCGTCGGCGCACGACTTCGTGTCACCGGCGCTCGGCGCGGCGTGGCTGATGACGCGCGTGCTCGGCGGGCGCGACTACGCCGCGTGGCTCGATCGGTTCGCGCCGACCCTCGGACGCGGCGCCGACTACGCGCCGGTGACGCCGATCGATCGCGTCGACGGCAAGCTCGTGCACTGGGACGGCCTGAACCTGTCGCGGGCCTGGATGCTCGATGGCATCGCGGCGGCGCTGGGCGAGGATCCGCGCGCGCCGGCCTTGTTCGCGGCGGCGGCGAGCCACGGCCTGGCGGGGCTGCGCGCGCTCGAGGGCGCGAGCTACGCGGGCAACCACTGGCTGCCGAGCTTCGCGGTCTACTGGCTGACCGCGCCGGCGCGGTCGCTGGCGCCCTGAAGGCGCGCCGGCACCGTCGGTTCGCGCGGGGTTAGCAGGGATCGTCGAAGTCGTTGCGCTCGAGGTGGCGCGCGCTCGCGAACCCGGTCGCGGTCGGGACCAGCACGTCGGTGTCGGTGAGCACCTCGATCGCGCCGTCGCGATCGACGTCGGTGATCGCCGCGGGCCAGGGCGCGGCGCCCGGCGGCGCGACCGCGAGCGGCGCGGCGTGATCGGTCACCAGCCACAGGCCGCTGACCTCGCCGGCGAAGTCGCCGCAGCCGTGGCCTGATCGGACCTGGACCGCGAGGTAGCTGCGCGTCCCCGACGGATCGGTGAACAGGTTCGCGAGCGTCGCGTGGTCGTCGCCCTGGCTCCAGTCGCCGGTCCCGCCGTGATCGGCGAACTCGGTCTGGAGCTGCTTCCAGGCGGCGGTCGCGCGCAGCCCGGCCACCGCCTCGGCGAGGCGATCCGCCGGGACCTTCGACGGCGCGAACACCACCGGATCGGCGGCGGTCGTGTACCAGCGCGCGGCGCAGGGGCCGGTGACCGCGACGCCCAGCTGACGCGCGACCAGCGCGGTCAGCGCCTGCGCGCGCTCGGCGGCGGTCAGCGCCGGCCGGCCGCCGTCGCCGTCCCAGTCCTGGACCGTGCCGAAGTGCGGCGTGGCGATCGCGACCAGCGCGGGTGCGCCCAGCGCCGCGGGGCAGCCGCCGGCGGGCGCGATCAGCGCGCGGATCGAGGCGGCGCGCGCGGCGGTGGCGGCGGGGACGGCCGCGGGATCGAGTCCCTCGGTCGCGATCATCGGCGGGCCGGCGCTCGCGAGCGCGTGGACGCCGGTGCCGGTGAGCGCGGCGGCCTCGTCGACGAGCGCGTAGCGCGCACCGGCCGCGCCGACCACGAAGCCGATGCCGGGATCGCGATCGCCCTGGGCCGCGTGCGACGCGCGCATCTCCTCGCGCGCGATCCGCAGGCCGTCCGGCGTCCGGACGACGACCAGCTGCTTGGGCCCGCGATCGTGGAACTTGCCCTGCGTGAAGTCCTGGACCAGCTCGACGATCGCGACCGAGCCCGCGCCGTGGATCGCGATCTCGTCGGCGGCGACCGTCATCGGGTGCTTGAACATGGCCGCGCGGTTCGCGAGCCACCCGGCGCGGTCGTACTGCCAGCTGCGGATGCCGACGCGCTTCACGCCGGTGAAGCGCGCGGCGTACAAGGCGGCGTAGGCCGTCGCGTCCGCGCGGTTCTGGGCGGCGAGCCACGCCGCGATCAGCGCGCGGGTCTCGCTCTCGGGGATCGCGGCCACCGGCGCGCGCGCGCCCGGCGGCGCCGCGCTCGCCCCCGATCCAGGCGCCGCGGGCGGCAGCAGGAAGCCATAGCGGTTCATGATCTCGCGGCCCTCGGGCGAGCTGACGAAGGCGGCGAACGCGGCGCCGCCTTTGGCGTTGCCGCCGTGGCTGCACACGACCAGGGCCTGATCGAGCGGCGGGTGGAGCGCGGGATCGACCGCCAGGGTCTTGCCGTCGTCGGTGATCGCGGAGAGCGACAGCGCGATCACCGCGGCGTCGGCGTTGCCCGACTGCGCGAACTGCAGCGCCTGCTGGACGTTCTCGCCGTAGACCATGCGCGGCTCGACCGCGCTCCAGATGCCGACCTTGGTGAGCGCGGCCTTGGCGGCGACGCCGTACGGCGCATGGTCGGGGTTGGCGATCGCGATCTTCGCGAACCGCGGATCGGCGAGATCCTCGAGGCGCTTGGGCGGCGCGATCGCGGTCGAGGTCCACACCACCAGCCGACCGCGGGCGTAGAGCGCGCGGCTGTCGGCGGCGCAGGTGCCGTCGGCGACGAGGCCGTCGGTGTACGAGATGTTGGCGGCGGCGAACAGATCGAACGGCGCGCCCTGGCCGAGCTGCTTGGCGAGCAGGCCGGTCGAGCCGAACGTGAACACTGGCTCGATGCCGGTCTTGGCCTTGAAGGCCGCGCCGACCTCGGTGAACGCACGGGTCAGGTCGGCGGCGGCGGCGACGTGGATCTGCGCGGGGTCGGCGCGCTTGCCGCCGCAGGCGAGGGTGAGCGTGGCCGCGAGCAGGAGGACGCGCATGGCGCGACTCTACCTTTCGGGTCGCGCGATCCTCGCGCGGCGATCGCGCGATCGCCGCGTGTCATCGCGCTGTAACCCGCGACCATGGTTTGCGACGGGCGGTTGCGCGGCGGGCGGTTGGCAGCCGGCGGCGGCAGCGGTGTATCCTGGTGGCGATGAAGCAGGTGCTCCTCGTCGAGGACGAGCCCGACGTCGCGCGCCTGGTCGAGTTCAACCTGCGCGCCGCCGGGTTCGAGGTGGTCGCGGTCGGGCGCGGCGACCTCGCGCTGGCCCAGGCGCGGCGCGCGCCGCCGCACGTGGTCGTGCTCGATCTGATGCTGCCCGACACCACCGGCTACGAGGTCTGCCAGCAGCTGCGCGCCGACCCGCGCACCGCCGACGTCGGCGTGCTGATGCTGACCGCGCGCGGCGACGCCGAGGATCGGATCATGGGCCTCGAGGTCGGCGCCGACGACTACGTGGTCAAGCCGTTCGTGGTGCGCGAGGTCGCGCTGCGCGTGGCCGCGCTGGCCGGGCGGATCGCCGAGCGGCGCGAGGCCGCGGCCGCCCCCGCGGCGCCATCGCCGGCGAGCGCGCGGCTGCGCGCCGGCGTGCTCGAGATCGATCCGGTCACGCACGACGTGACCGCCGCGGGTCAGCCGATCCAGCTGCGCCCGCTCGAGTACAAGCTGCTCGCGCTCCTGGTCGCGAGCCCGGGCAAGGTGTTCTCGCGCGACGATCTGCTCGAGGAGGTCTGGGGCATGCGCACCGGCATCAACTCGCGCACCGTCGACGTGCACGTGCGCCGGCTGCGGATCAGCCTCGGCGTCGCGGCCGACGTCGTCGAGACCGTCCACGGGTTCGGCTACCGGGCCAAGCGCGACGCGTGACCGCGCCGGCGACAGCGCGCCGCGGCCCGCGGCTATCGGTGCGCGCGCGGCTGGTCGCGACCTACGTCCTGCTGGTGGTCGCGGTCGCGGGCGTCACGCTGTTCGTGCTCGAGCGCTCGCTCGCCAGCGATCTGGCCGGCTCGCTCGACGCGCGGCTGCGCGCCCAGGCGACCGCGGTGGCGGGCTGGCTGCAGACGAGTCGCCACCCGGAGCGGCTCGCGCCGCGGTTCGGCGCGCTGGTCGCCGCGCGCGTGACGATCGTCGGCGCCGATGGCCTGGTCGCGGGCGACTCGGCCGCGCCCGGCGAGATCGGCCGGCCGATCGGCCAGGCGCCCGAGGTCGCGGCCGCGCGCCGCGGCGCGTTCGGCCAGGCGACGCGCGTGCTCGATGGGGACGGCGTCGAGCAGTACCTGGTCGCGGTCGCGGGCGGCGACGGCAGCGTCGTGCGGCTGGCGGTGCCGACCGACGAGGTCGAGGCCACGCGCGCGGCGATGCGCGACCGCCTGCTGCTCGGCTTCGCGCTGGCGGTGGTCGCGGCGCTGGTCTTCGGCCTGCTCGCGGTGCGCTCGGTGACGCGCCCGCTGGCGGCGATGACCGTGACCGCCGAGCAGCTCGCGCGCGGCGACTACAAGGTGCCGCCGCCGAGCGACGCGCGCGACGAGCTCGGCCTCCTGTCGCGGACGCTGGCGGCGCTGGCCGGCGAGGTCGAGAAGCGCGTCGGCGAGCTGACCGCGCAGCGCGATCTGCTGTCGGCGGTGATCGGCGGGCTGGTCGAGGGCGTGATCGTCGTCGATCGCGGCGGCGCGATCGCGCTGGCGAACCCCGCGGCGCGCGCGCTCATCGGCGAGGGCGCGCTGCCCGCGGAGATCGCGGCGGTGATCGCCGCGATCGCCCGCGACGACGATGTTGCGAGCGAGGCCGAGGTCGTGGTCCGCGGCCGCGTGGTGCGCGCGTCGGCGCGGCCGCTCGGCGACGACGGCGCGATCGCGGTGCTCTACGATCTGACGCGGCTGCGCGCGCTCGAGGATCTGCGCCGCGAGTTCCTGGCCAACGCGACCCACGAGCTGCGCACGCCGGTGACGGCGATCGCCGGGTACGCCGAGACGCTGCTCGGCGGCGACGTGGACGCGGCGACCGCGCGCGAGTTCCTGACGGTGATCGGCCGGAACACCGCGCGCATCGCGCGGCTGGTCGACGATCTGCTCGTGCTCGAGCGGCTCGACGCGCGCGCGGAGATCGTCTCGGAGCGCGGCCCGGTCGAGGTCGGCGCGGTGATCGCGGACGCGGTCGCGACCGCGCGCGCCGCGGTGCCCGAGGCGGCGATCACGATCGAGGTGGCGGGCGCGCCGGTCGCGCTCGGCACGCGCGACGGGCTCGATCACGTGGTCCAGAACCTCGTCGACAACGCGGTCCGGCACGGCGGCGGCGCGGTCACGGTGCGCGCGCGCCGCGATGGTGGCCGCGTGATCGTGGAGGTCGCGGATCGCGGCCCGGGCATCGCGCCGGCGGAGCAGGAGCGCGTGTTCGAGCGGTTCTACCGGGTGGGCGGCGGGCGCAAGTCGGGAGGGAGCGGGCTCGGGCTGGCGATCGTCAAGCGGTGGGTCGAGGCGATGGGAGGGGCGATCCGGATCGAGAGCGTGGTCGGGGAGGGCGCGACGTTCGTGGTCGAGCTCGAGGCCGGGGAGACGGCGGCGCGCTGATGTGACGGACGCGATTCGCGGCGAGCGCAGCGGTGACGGTGGGGAGGGGATGAGAGGATCGAAGGATGGCAGCGACGAGGAAGACGCGCGCGGCGGGGGAGGCGAAGACGGTGCGGAGAGCGGGCACGGGGAAGAAGGCGGGGAAGGTGAAGCTCGTGCGGAGATCGGGCACGGGCACGGGCACGGGCACGGGGAAGACGGCGGGGAACGCGAAGGCTGTCCGGAGATCGGGCACGGGCACGAGGAAGCAGGCGGGGAACGCGAAGGCTGTCCGGAGATCGGGCACGGGCACGGGCACGGGGAAGAAGGCGCCGGAGGCGCGGAAGGCGGTGGCGCAGCCGGCGGTCGCGATCGGCACGGTCCTGGCGGTGCCGCTCGACGACGGGCGCTGGACGGCGTGCCAGGTGGTCGGCGCGCACGAGGCGACGCCGTGCATCGTGCACCTGCGCTGGGTCGGCGATGCGCCGCCGGCGCTCGACGCGCTCCGCGAGGTCCCGGCGCTGCGCATCGATCACCACAGCTGGCCCGGGCAGCTCGCGTACCACTACGTCGAGGCGGGGCCGCCGCCGCCGGAGCTCCGCGTGCTCGGCCTGGCGCCGGTGCGCGAGGTCGGCGAGTGCGTGGCGCACGGTAGCTGGACCGGCATGGGGCTGCAGATCGGGTTGCAGGCCCGGTGGGACGCGCTGCCCGAGGACGTCCGGCGCGCGTACAAGGAGGCGCCCGAGGGCGACGAGATCGAGCTCGATCTCGGCAGCGCGACGTCGACCGTGCGGCTCACGACGCCGCGGATCAGCGTCGCCGACGGCGACGCGCCGACCCGCTGGGCGGAGCTCGACCGGCTGCCGCACCTGACCGAGCTCGCCTACCGCGGCCGCGATCCCGCCGTGCTCGCCTACGTGCGCGGTCGCCCGCTGATCGGGACGCTCGCGTGGATGGCGCACGGCCAGCGCGCGATCGACGTGCGCGGCACCAACCTGCGCGAGCTCGCCGTCGAGGTGACCGCGCCGCTGACCCTCACCCTGCCGCGCGAGGTCAGGCAGCTGCGGGTGTCGGGTGATCCGAGCCTGCTCACGTGCGTGCAGCCCGGGGACGGGCGCGCGCTCACGCTCGCGATCAACGCGCCGACCGGGCCGCTCGGCGTGCGCGGCCTGCCCGCGCTGCGCGCGCTCGAGATCACCAACGTCGCCACCGTCGAGGTCGCGCCGCTGGTCGCGCACCCGGAGCTGGCGCGCCTCGAGCTGCACGGCGAGCTTGTCCGGGTGCCGGACATCGCGGCGCTGGCCGCGCTGCGCCGGCTCGAGACGCTCCAGCTGTTCCACGCCTACGGCATCGACGCCGCGGCGGTGCCGATCGCGGCCCAGGCGTGGCCGGCGCTGACCCGGGTCAGCATCGACGGCTACCGCAAGGCCGACGCCG
>JAIOQA010000395.1 GCA_021413675.1 Deltaproteobacteria bacterium
CAGGGCGCCGAGCTGCGGGTTGAGCGCGTGGATCTTGAGGTAGAGCTGGCGATCGCCGAGCTCGTCGGTCGCGATCTTGATGCAGGTATCGCCGTCCTTCACGACGTAGTCGCGGGTCGGTTCGGCGACGGCGGCGGGCGCCAGCGCGGCGACCAGGGCGAGGGCGCAGAGGCTCTGGCGGATCATGGACATCTCCGATCTCGTCACGCGATCACCTCCCACAGCGGCATCGGCTCGAGGCGGCCCGGCAGGCGCTGCGGCCCCAGCGGCAGGGTGTCGACCCGATCGCCGAGCGCCTCGACGACCGGCTGGGCGATCAGGATCTGCTGGGGCCGCGCGAGCGACTCGAGCCGCGCCGCGATGTTCACCGCGTCACCGATCACCGTGTACTCCATGCGGGCCTCCGAGCCGAAGTTACCCACGACGGCCTCGCCGGTGTTGACGCCGATCGCGAGGTGGATCGTCACGCCGTGCGCCGCCTGCCAGGCGTCGTTGCCGACCTCGAGCCAGCGCAGCATGTCGATCGCCGCGGCGACGGCGCGCGCGGCGTGATCGGGCTGGTCGTCGGGCGCGTTCCAGAACGCCATGACGCAGTCGCCGATGAACTTGTCGACGGTGCCGCCGTGGCGGAAGACGATCTCGGTGAGGATCGTGAACAGCTGGTTGAGGATCGTGACGACGACCTCGGGCGGGTGCTTCTCGGTCAGCGCCGTGAACGACGCGACGTCGGCGAACAGCACCGTGATCTGCCGGCGCTCGCCGCCGAGGCGCAGCGACTGCTCGCGCTTGACGACGCGCTCGACCAGCTGCTCGGGCAGGTAGCGGCCCAGATCGTTGCGGATCGCGGCCTCGTCGCGCAGCTGCGCCTCGCTCGCGGCCAGCTCGGCGGCGGCGCCCTGCATCGCGTCGCCGAGCATCTCGAGCTCGTCGCCGGTGTGGACGTCGGCGCGGGCGTTCCAGTTGCGCTGGGCCAGCGCGCCCGCGTAGGCGACCAGGCGCCGGACCGGCGCCGACACCCGGCTGGCGAGGACGAGCGCGAGCAGCGCGGCGAGCAGCGCCGCGGCCGCCACGACGATCGCGACGACCCACCGCATGCGGCCGATCGACGCGAACGCCCGGGCGCGCGGCAGCTGGGCCACGACCGCGAGTGGCGCGCGCGGCAGCGAGCGCACCGCGCCGATCATCGCGCCGTCGGGGCCGTCGAAGCCGCGGAAGACCAGGTACTGCTCGCCGCCGGGCGCGCGCTCGAGCCCCGCGAGCAGCTCGGTGCGGGCGGTGGTCGCCATCGCCATCGCGCGCTCGGGGTCGGGGTGCGCTACGATCCGGAACTGCCGATCGATGACGTAGATCGATTCGCGATCGCCAGCGAAGGTCTCGTCGGCGATGCGCGCGACGCGATCGCCCAGCGGCGCGAGCGACACCGGCGCGTAGGCGTACCAGGTGTCGTCGGAGAGGTGGATCGGCGCGACCATGGCCATGGCCGGGCCCGCCGGGGTCAGGACGATCCCGCCCATCGCGGGCGCCGCGTTGGCGCGCAGCTCGGGCCCGAGCGCGTCGGGCAGCGGCGTGTGGTCGCCGGCGTCGCGGATCGTGTCGATGGGCACGCCAGCGTGGTCGAAGATGCGGACCGCGGTGAGCGCGGGCGAGGCCCCGACCAGCGCGCGCGCCGCCGCGACCCGGGCCGGCGGCGTGAGGCTGGCGTCGCCGGTGAGCTGCGCGACGGTCGCGAGCGCGCCGGCGCCTTCGTCGAGCGTGCCATCGAGGGTCCGGCTCACGTCACCGATGACCGCGAACAGGAGGTCGCGGTCGGTGTCCTCGAGCGCGTCCTGGTTGACGCCGATCAACAGCCAGCCGACCACGAGCACCGGCGCGATCGCCAGGCCCAGCGCGGCGAGCGCGAGGCGGCGGCGGAAGCGTGCGCGGGGTGGCATCGACTGCGCGAGAGTACATCCGCCCGCGCCGCCCGCAGGGCCCGCGCGTTATGATCACTGCGTGCGCGCGTGTCTCCTCGCGGCGATCCTCGTGGGCTGCTCCTCGACCCCCGGGGCGATCGACGCGCGCCCGCGCATCGACGCCGGGCTCGACGCCGCCCTCGACGCCGCGCCGCCGGCGCGCGCCACCGAGGACCTCCCCGACGACGCGCCCGGCGCGTACCAGATCCACGTGCTGTACGTCGTACCGGCCGATCGCACGCCGGCCGCGCCGCTCGACACCGACGGCAGCATCCGCCGCAGCGTGGCGGCGTTCGACGCGTGGTTCGCGGCGCAGACCGGCGGGCCGCGGCTGCGCTTCGATACGGCCGGCGGCGTCCTCGACGTCACGTACGTGAAGCTCGACCCGCCGTACGCCGAGCGCGCGCTGGCCGAGGGTACCGTCGGCGCGCCCGCGGGCCCCGACTACCTGCGCGATCGCCTCGAGGCGCTGCTCGCGCCGCGCTTCGCCGAGCCGCACAAGATGTACCTCGTGTACTGGGACGGGCTGTCGTTCCGGCACTGCGGCGGCGCGCCGCTGCCACCGCTGCTCCACGGCCACATGCCGTCGCTGCAGGTCGGCGGGCTGTTCGCGAGCTCGTTCCTGACCGCCGACGCGGGCGCCGGCGCGACGCAGCTCGCGGTCTACTCGCTCGCGAACCTGCCCCTCGGTGCGGCGCCGTTCGACGCGACCCTGGGCAGCGAGGCGGTGCGCGTGATCGCGGTCGGTGCCGACACGCTGACCCTCGCGGCGCCGCTCGCCGCTGCGCACCCGGCGGGCGAGCCGCTCCAGGCCGCGACGACGATCCCCGACTGCCGCGCCAACGCGTTCTCGCCCGACGGCCACACGCTCGCGTACTGGGAGTTCTCGGGCGCGCACGAGATCCTCCACACCCTCGGCATCGCGCCGCCCGAGGCCGCCGACTACGCGCCGCCGCCGGTCGCGCCCGGCCACCTCGCGGCCACTGGCCCCGATGGCACCGCGGATCTCATGTACCAGGGCACGGCGAACTGGGGCTGCCTCGAGTTCCCGCCGGCGACCGCGCCCGCGACCTCGGCGTGCCGGCTCGACAGCGGCCATCGCAACTACTTCGCGGTCACCGGCCGCACGGTGTCGGTCGACCTCGCGGCGAGCGTGTTCCTCGAGCCGACGCCCGCGGGCGCGGTCGCGCCGCTGGGCTGGTAGCTCAGCGTCGCGCCCGCGTCAGCTTGCGGATGAGATCGTCGACGCGCACCGGCCGGGTGACGACATCGGCGACGCCGGCGCGCAGCCGCGCGGTGATCGCCGCGATGTCGCCGGCGATCACGTCGGTCAGCACGATCACCCCGCTGGCGACCAGCGCGGTCAGCGCAGGGATGTCGGCGCCCGGCGCGTAGACCAGCGCGCCTGGCCCGGTCGCACCATCGCGGCGTGCGCGCAGGCCCGCGGTCGCGAGCCCGAGCGCGAGGTCGTCGTCCCAGGCGCCGCGCCACGCGACCTCGATCACCGGATCGTCGCCGGGCTCGGGCTCCGCGCGTGCGACCATGCGCGACGCGCGATCGCCCTGGTGCGCGCCCGAGCGGCCGGGCACGCGGCCGGGCGCGGCGAGCGCCGCGAGCCGCTCGATGATCGCCGACGGCGGCGGCCTGAGCGGCGCGCTCTTGGCCAGCATCGCCAGCACCAGGTCGTCGAGCGCGGGCTCGATGTCGCGATCGGCGGCGGCCTGGCGCAGCGGCACCACCGGTGCGTAGGCGTGGCGCGTGAGCAGATCGGCGACCGCGCCGACGAACGGCGGGTGGCCGCAGATCAGCTCGTAGAGCACGCAGCCCAGCGCGTAGACATCGCACGCCGGGCCGATCGCGCGGCCGCGCACCTGCTCCGGGGACATGTACGCCGGCGTGCCGCCGAGGATGCCCTCGTCGGTGAGCCGGCCGAGCGAGCGCGGATCGGCGTCGCCCGGCGGCGCCGCGATGAACGCCAGCCCGAAGTCGACGACGCGGACGCGCTCGCCATCGGCGTGGGCCTCGAGGAACACGTTCTCGGGCTTGATGTCGCGGTGGACCAGGCGGATGCGGTGCGCGGCGTCGAGCGCGCCGGCGATCTGCCCCGCGATCGCCAGCGCCTCGGGCACCGAGACCGGGCCGGCGTCGAGCCGCTGGCGCAGCGTGCGCCCGACGAGCAGCTCCATCACCAGGAACAGGATCCCATCGTGCTCGCCGAAGTCCACGACCGCGACCGCGGCGGGGTGATGCAGCGTCGCGGCGACCCGGGCCTCGCGCACGAACCGCGCGCGCGCGTCGGCGTGGCGCGCGAAGTCGGCGCGCAGGACCTTGAGCGCGACGCCGCGATCGAGGCCGAGCTGGGTCGCGCGCCAGACCTCGCCCATCGCGCCCTCGCCGAGGATCGCGTCGAGCCGGTACTTGCCCGCGATCACGTCGCCGGCGGCGAGCGGGTGGGGCGCGGGAGGCGGCGCGGTGGGCTCGGGCGAGGGATCAGGCATGCGCGAACGACCCGCGCATCATACCGCGCGGGCCGCCGACGGCGGCGGCGCCGCCGCGGGCGCGACCAGCGGCGCGAGCGCGGCCGTGAGCTCGCTCGCGACCACGTGGGCGAGGGCCTCGTCGCGGGTCGCCTGGCGCTCGCCGATCAGCACCTCGGCCGCGGCCGCCGCATCGAGCAGCGCGCCGGCGCCGCACAGCGCGATCGCCGCCGGCCGGTCGAGGTAGACCACGCCGCCGCCGCGCTCGGCGAGCGCGCGCACGACCTCGTTGGTGCGCTTGGCGCCATCGCCGATCGGCACCTCGGCCTCGCTCGTCGCTGTAGACGTCGAACGCGATCCGCTGCCGGCCACGCGGTCCGTCGAGGGCGACGATCACCGGCGGCCGCGGGCCGTGCTTGGGCTTGGGCGCGGCGGTGACCTCGGCGACGGTCACGCCGTCGAGCGCGCGGCCGTGGCGCTGCATGCCGCGCAGCACATCGACGATCGCCTCGCGCAGGTGGTCCTGGCGGAATCCCGGGTTCGCGAGGTCCTTGCGATCTTCGACGACGCGCACGTACCGGGCCTGGGCGCTGGCGAGCGCCGCGGCGGCGTCGGCGATCGGCGCGGGCGCGGTGTCATTCGCGGGCGCGGGCCCGGGCGCGGTCCCGAGCGGCACCGCCGGCGTCAGCTCGCGGATCGCGCCGGCGCGCCGCTGCTCGGCGAGGCGCGCGTCGCAGTCGAGCAGCAGCTGGCGGATCGTCGGCCGGGTGTCGGCGACCAGCGCCGCGACGAACGCGGGCGCGAACGGGTAGGTCGGGTACGGCGGCTCGATCCCCTGCGCGGCCCACACCGGCGCGAGCCGGCTGGCGAGGATCGCGAGCGCGTCGTCGGGGCTGGGCTTGGCCAGCGGTGGCAGCACCCGCACGCGCTCGACCGCCGCCTGCGGCAGATCGCGGCGCAGCTCGGCCCACTGCTGGCTCTGGCACATGAGCACGATGCCGACCGGCGTCTGCTGGTAGATCTCCATGAGCGCGGTGAACATCCGCGCCAGGCCGTCGGGCCCGAGCAGCCCGCTGGTCGACTCGAGCTGATCGAGGCACAGCACGATCGGTTTCGGCGCGCACTGCGCGAGGCCGCGCACGACCTCGAACGCGCGGTCCTCGCTGTCGGCGCGGTGCTTGACGTCGAGCAGCGCGAGATCCTCGTCGGCGAGCTCGGCGCCGCGCAGCCAGTCGACGAGCGCGCGCTCGGCGGCGCGATCGGTGATCCGGCACAGCACCTTGCCGAAATCCGCGGCCAGGCCCGACAGCGGCGCGAGCCGGCGGCCGCGCTGGTAGAGCAGCGCGCCCAGCGTGGGATCCTGCTGCGCGAGCATGCGGAACACCCGCGCGAACTGATCGCCGGGCGGCAGCGCCTCGTCGAGCCGCGCGACGATGTCGTCGTCACCGGCGTCGTCGGCCTCGGCGCGCACCGCGATCGCGACCCGGCGCAGCGCGTCCCACAGGATGCGCTCGAGGTGGCCCGTCACCGCGAGGCCCTGCACGGTGTAGCGGGCGAGGTGGCCGAACGGCGTGGTCGCGTCCTTGAGCGGCGGGATGTCGACGCAGGCGTAGGCGCCATCCGCGCGGCGGCGCAGCCACGCCAGCTGGTGGGTCTTGCCCATGCCCGGATCACCGGCGACCAGCACCATCTGGGCGCGGCGCTCGCGCCCGACCGTCGCGATCGCATCCTCGATCGCGGCGCGCACCGGCGCGTGGATCTGCGCGACATCGGGCGGCGGATCGATCTCCGGATCGAGGCGCACGACCGGATCGGCGAACGGGCTGGGCGCGGCGAGCAGGGCGAGATCGGCGGGCGAGGTCATGCGGTCCTCCGGGCACTACCGTCGAGCGACGTAGTAGAGCAGGCCACGGCCGGGGCGCTCGATGCCCTGGCTGCGATCGGGCGCGGTCGTCGGCGACTGCGCGATCGACAGATCGATGCGGAACTGGCGCTCGAGCTCGAGCAAGGTCGCGCTGATCGCGGCGTCGTCGGCGCCGCGGGCGCGCAGCGCGCCGCGCACCACCGGGATCGGGACCAGCCCGCCGTACCGGCCGCTGGCGTCGAGCTCGGCGATCGCGGCCAGCGCGGCGGGCGCGAGATCGATCACGGTCACCGGCGCGGGCGCGCGGCCCTCGAGCTGCGCGACCCGCGCGGTCAGCGCCTCGACCTGCGCGGCGAGCTCGACCAGGCGCGCGGCCAGCGCGGCCGGCGTGATCGCGGTCGTCGAGCCCGTGCCGTTGCCCGGCGCCTCGGTGCGCCGGCGCGCGCGCGGCGGCGCGGCCAGCACCTGGGCGCGCTTCGCGGCGCCGGTCGCGGTGAGCCGCGCGACCTGGGCGCGACCCTGGGTGCGGACCTCGAGCCAGCCAGCGGCGACCAGCATCGGCAGCGCCGCGCCCAGCCCGCGCACCGACCCGACCGCGATCTCGCGATCGGGCTCGAGCTTGGCCAGGAGCGCCTCGGGCGCCGCGGAATCCCCCATGCCCGTCGAGCATACGCGAGCGCCCGGGCGCCGCGCGCGAATCGCCGCTGTCCGCCGATCTCTAGGTCGGCGGGGGCCGGCGGTAGCGGACCATCGTGCCCGCGGCGCGGTCCCAGAAGGTGCGCTTGTCGGGCCGCAGCCACGAGGCGTACGCGAGCGCGACGATCGGTCCCAGGGTCGTCAGGCCGAGGGCGATGCCGACGGTGATCTCGACGCCCTGGCCGTGCCTCTCGTTGTCGTTCGCGAACACGGTCATCAGCGCAGGGACACCGTACTCGGCGAGGGTGCGCAGCATCGCGCGGCGCCACGTGGGTGGTCGCCCGGTGGTCACCGACACCACCTCGATCTCGAGCAAGGCGCGCCCGAGGGTCCGGCCCCAGCGCGCGATGGCGAGTGGCATGAACACCAGCACGGTGCCCCACAGGATCGCGTTCTCCTCGACGGTGGGGAGCACGTTGGCGACGAGCGCGGTCAGGAACAGGCACGCCACCAGATCCAGGCCTGCCGCCATCATCCGCACCCAGACGCCCGCGGGCGGCGTCCGCACCGGCGAGATCCGCTCGAGCTCGGCGATCAGCGCGTCGTACGAGTCGAAGCGATCCTCGGGCCGCTTCGCCATCATCCGCGCGCACACGCCGTCGACCAGCTCGAGCACCCGGCCGCGCCGCCCGCGCGCCGCCAGCACCGGCCGCAGCGCGGTCGCGTGCTGCGAGCGCAGCGAGTCGGGATCGTCGCCGGCGAACGGCGGGCGCCCCGAGACCAGGTGGTGGAGCGTGGCGCCCAGCGCGTAGATGTCGGCGCGGAAGTCGACCTCGTCGCCGCGCGCCTGCTCGGGCGCCATGTAGAGCGGGGTGCCGACCGCGGTGGTCATCGACATGTCGCCGGTGGCCGCGCCGGTGCCGCGCGTGACCAGCCCGAAGTCGACGATCTTGAGCTGCCCGCCACCGTCGACCATGAGGTTCGACGGCTTGACGTCGCGGTGGGTGTAGCCCTGCGCGTGGGCGGCGCGCAGGCCGAGCGCCGCGGTCCGCACCAGCTCGATCGCCTCGCCGGGCGGCAGCGCGCCGCGCGCGAGCCGCTCGGCCAGGGTCTCGCCCGGCACCAGCTCCATCGCGAAGAACAGGAGGCCGCGCTCCTCGCCGACGTAGTAGATGTGGCAGACGTTGCCGTGGACGATCCGGGCCTGGGCGCGGGCCTCGCGGATCATCCGCTCGCGCCGGCGCGGATCGTCGCCGACGTCGGCGGGCAGCACCTTGATCGCGACCGGCCGATCGAGGGCGACGTCGGTGGCGCGGTAGACCTCGCCCATGCCGCCGCGCCCGATCGGCGCCTCGACCCGGAAGTGCGCGAGCATCGTGCCGGGCACCAGCCCGGGCGCGGTCGAGTGCGCCAGCCCGCGGCCGGAGTCCGTCGCGGTCAGGCCCGGTGGCAGCGTGGAGGATGGCGAGCCGACCCCGGTGTCCTCCAGCCCGGTCGGGACCGTCGACGCGTTGGGATCAGCCGCGGACATCGCGCCCCGAGGATAACCGAGCCGGTGGCCGCTGCTAGTGGTGTGACCAGGCGACGGTCCCGCGTTCGGCCTGGCACGTCGGCACCCGGCGGGCTACATCACGGACCCGCGGAGGTCCCGGTGTCCTACACGACCGATCGAGCCGTCGCGCTCGCCAAGCAGCTCGAGCGCCTTGCTCACGCCAACCTTCATCAGGTCGCGGGCCAGGTCGCGAACCTGGAGTTCTGGCTCGACGAGGTCGAGCATGCGCTCCGCACGATCGACGACTACCCGCGCAGGTTCCGGCGCCTGCGCGACGCGCAGGTCGCGTGGGTCCAGGCCCATGGCACCAGGGTCGACGCGCCGTGTGCGATCTGCGGCGGGGCCTGCGAGTTCGGACCGCAGCCGCCGCCGGTGCCGACGCGGATCTCGTCGGAGCTGATGGACGACGCGCGCGGCGCGCTGCGAGGCGCCACCCTGCGGTTCCTGCTGCGATGCTATCGCGCGAGCCTGATCGACGAGGCCGCGCTGCGGAGCGCATCCGACCGCCTGCAGCTGAGCCTCGAGGCCGAGGACCTCGATTCTGCGATTGACAAACTTCGACAACCATCGCATTGATGCGCGCGTGGACCGAGACACCAAGCGGCTGGCGCGCGTGTTCAAGGCGCTGTCGCATCCCAACCGCCTCCAGCTGTTCCTGAACCTGCTCGACGAGAGCAAGCTGGATCTCGCGCGCGGCCGGACCCACGACTGCTTCCTGGTCAAGCTGCTCGGCGATCTCGACATCGGCGCGCCGACCGTGTCGCACCACGTGAAGGAGCTCGCCGACGCCGGGCTCATCGACACCGAGCGCGACGGCAAGCAGCTGATCTGCTCGGTCCGGCCCGAGGTCATCCGCGAGCTGCGCGAGCTGTTCGCCGCCGCCGGCAAGTAGCCACCACACGATCGTCACACCGGCGGGCCGCGGCCCGCCTTCTTCTGGCTCAAACACTTCGATACTTGTCACATCGTAGCAAGAGGACCCCGGCCATGACCCACCAGCAGATCGCGATCGAGACCTTCGGCGCCGCCTCCACCCTCCGCCTGCGCGACCAGCCCGCGCGTCCGCCCGGCCCGGGCGAGGTCGCGATCGACGTGAAGTACTCGGGCGTGAACTTCGCCGACATCCAGATGCGCCTCGGGTTCTACCCCGACGCACCGAAGCGGCCGTTCGTGCCGGGCTACGAGGTCTCGGGCCACGTCGCCGCCGTGGGCGCGGGCGTCACCGGCTTCCGGGCCGGCGACGCGGTGGTCGCGGGCACCTACTTCGGCGGCTACGCCTCGCAGGTCACGATCGACGCCGCGCAGGTGTTCCCGCTGCCGCGCCACCTCGATCTCGAGAGCGGCGCGGCCTTGCCCGTGAACTACTTCACCGCCCGGCTCGCGCTGCACGAGATGGCGCGGGTCCGCGCCGGCGACAAGGTCCTGATCGAGTGCGCGACCGGCGGCGTCGGCGTGCTCGCGATCCAGATGGCGCGCGCGCTCGGCGCCGAGGTCACCGGCCTCACCACCAGCGCGCACAAGAAGCCGTTCATCGAGGGCCTGGGCGCGCGCGCGTTCACCGTCGAGGAGTTCAAGGCCGACCCCGCGCTCACCGGCTACGACTTCATCCTCAACGCCTCGGGCGGCGCGGAGATCAAGCCGCAGCGCGCGCGCCTGGCGATCACCGGTCGCATGGTCTGCATCGGCATCTCGTCGGGGCTCAAGGACGGCAAGCGCAGCTTCTGGCGCATCGGCCTGGCCGCGCTGCGCACGCCGCGGATCTCGGTGCTCAAGCTGTTCGATCAGAACAGCGGCATCTACGCGCTCAACGCGCTGCGCGTGCTCCAGGATCCGACCTGGGTACCGCGCCTGACCCAGTCGCTCGGTGAGGTCGCCGAGCTCGATCTGCGCCCGCACGTCGGCAAGGTGTTCGCGGCCAGCGAGGCGGCCGCCGCGCACGAGCTGCTGCAGACCAAGGGCGCGACCGGCAAGGTGCTGCTGGCCTGGAGCTGACGGACCGCGCGTCGCCGGACGCGGTCACGCGCGATCGCCCGCCGAGGGCAGCACCGGCGCCAGCGCCGCCTCGGCGCGATCGAGATCGGCGTCGGTGGGGCCGGCGGTGACGCACGCGACGCCGCGATCGAGCACGCGCACGGCGCCGGCCGCGGCGAGCGCGCCCTCGGGCAGGTGGCGCTGGAGGTCCGGGCCGAGCCACACCCCATCGCCGGTGACGCCGCGGAGGTAGCGCCGGCACCAGCGCTGGCGACCGGTGTCGTCGCCGGTGATCCCGCACGCATGCTCGTACGCGGTCGTGCCGCTCATGAACTGCGGCGCCCACGCCCAGCGTCCGACCATCGCCTGCGCGACCGGCACGCGCGCGACGACCTCGTCGACGATCGCGCGCAGCGCGGCGATGCGCGCCTCGCGCGCCTCGGGCGCGAGCGCGGCGATCCCGCACCAGAGCCCGAGGTGCGGCAGCGCAGGGTCGGTCGCCGCGTCGCGATCGCCGGCGGCGTCGTCTTCGTCGACCCTCGCGCGATTCACCGAGAAGCCCCGACCGAAGTCGTGCCGGTCCTCGAAGCGGGGGCTCCGACCGAGCTCCGCGCTGAACGCGCGCACCTCCGCCAGCGCCGGGGCGATCTCGCGCCAGGCCTTGCTCGTCGACAGGCGGCGCGCCTTGCTCGTGCGCTGGATCAGCTCGTGCGCAGCGGACCGCGACCACACGAGCTGGTAGCTGCCATCGTCGTCGCCGACGACGCCGTGCCAGCGCTCGATCGCGGCGACGAGGGCGGCGTTGACCTCGGCGCGCGCGGGTCCCGTGCGCCCGCCGACGTCGAGCGCGATCAGCGCGAAGCCGGTGCCGGGCACGGCCAGCGGCCGCAGCGCGTGCGAGGGCGCCTCGGCACGGGCCCGCGATGGCCGGCGCAGCGGCGCGCTGACGCGCAGGTGGATCGTGTGGGACATCTGGCCGTCGCGGTCGCCGCCGGGCACGAAGCCGATGTGCAGCGAGCCGTCCCCGGCGGCGGCCACCGCGCCGGTGATCGTCGCGTCGACCGCGCACGCGTGCCACGCCTCCCGGGCCGCCCGCGTCGTGCCGGCCGGTGCCCTGGCCACCGCGTCGAGGCTGACCAGGCCCGCGGGCACCTCGCAATCGGCGAGCCGCGCGAACCAGGCGCCGCCCTCGCGGACCAGCGGCGCGGTCCAGGTGAGGCGCGCGTCGCCGCGGGTCCGCGCGATCGTCACCTCGCGCGGCGCGATCAGCGCCTGATCGATCGCCGGGCCCCACACCGCGAGCACGAGGCCGCGCGCCGGGCCGCCCGTGCTGATCACGGAGCAGCGCAGGGTCAGCAGGTCGCCGACCGCCAGCTCGATCTCGGGGTTGTAGGCCCCGCGCATGAACCGCGGAGCGCCCGTGGCGTGCTGCTCGTGCAGCGGTCGCGCGCGCAGCCGGAAGCGGAGCGCGATCGCGCCCGCGGGGGGCTCGTCGCCGAGGTGCGTGTGGCCGACGCCCGCCGCGCCTTCGGACCATCCGAGCAGCTCGCCGATCCGCGCCAGCTGCGCCTCGGCGAAGCTCGGTCGATCGTCCCACGCCGCGCGCAACGTCGCCGGGGTCGCGCCCGCGACGAGCAGCTCGCTCCACCGGGCCGCGTCGCCGCGCGTGGTGGCCTGCTCGGCCTTCGAGACCCTGCCGAAGTAGCCGGGCGCGTTGACGTACCGATCGATGACCGCCCCGTCGCGGCACAGCTGGAGCAGCAACACGTCGCTGTCGTGGATCAGCACGCCGACCGCCGGGCCGCACGCGCTGACCGCCGTCGCGAGCGCGGCCAGCTTGCGGTCGTCCTGATCCTCGGTGCCCTGATCGTAGATCGCGGACCACGCGCCCGCCGGCGCGATCACGATCGTGCGGTCGGCGGCGGCATCGTCGTCGATCAGGTCGAGGCCGCTGGCCTCGGCGAAGCGCTGGACCGCGGCGGCGACCGCGGCCTGGTCGGTCGTCCGGACCTGGACGTTGGTGTAGAACGAGCCCATCGCGTCGCATCGTAGCCGCAGCCAACCGGCTCGGCACGGCCGCCGATGCCGCGCGCTACCGCGGCGGCGCTACGGCGCGCACGCCACGCCGGTCACGACCAGCGTGTTGTTGCCCTCGCGGCACTCGCTGTTGATGCCGGCGCCGGTGCCGTCGTCGTCGACGACGACCGTGACCGCGCCCTTGGCGTCGGGCCAGGTGCAACTCGCGGTGACGCACTCGCCCGGGTGGACCGGCGCGTCGGTGTGGGCGACGCAGGCGAGGGCGCCCGCGGGGTCGCCGGCGTAGACCGCGATCGGCAGGCCATCGCCGACCGGCTCGGTGCCGCGATCGCAGATCTCGATCGTGATCTCGCCGGTGGTGTTCGTGCACGTGACCTTGGCCTGGTGGACCGTGAGGTCGGGCGTCGCGCCAGGGATGCTGCCCGAGCCGGGCGCGTTCTGGCGGAAGTTGTTGAGCCCGGGCTGGGTCCAGTTGCGCAGCCACTGCGAGGTCCGCGGCACGTGGCCGCTGTCATCGACGTTGGTGACGCTGTACGCGTGCTGGTTCCAGATGCCGCGCGTGTTGACCCAGCGATCGAGGCGATCGCCGATGACGCGCAGGCCGAACGCCGTCGCCGGGCCCGGGTTCTCGGCGCGGCACACCTTGCCCATCGGCGACGGGCCGGCGATCGGATCGCGGCACACGAAGTTGTCGCCGCCGCAGTCGGCGTCCTGGGCGCAGCGGCAGCGCCCGAGGGCGTCGCCGGTCGCCTCGCGCATGCACGCGGTCGCGACCGGGCAGTCCGACTGATCGAGGCAGGCCACGCCGTCGAAGATCGGATCGACCGCGGGGCAGCTGATCGCGCCGCAGTTCGTGTTCGACGGCACGATGATCTCGGCGTTGAAGTCGGCGTCGACGTCGGCGACGACCGGGTTCTCGAACCACGTGCACGACCGCCGGTAGCGCGAGTACACGACCTGGCCGGTCTTGCCGTTGTAGACCCGCGTGAAGCACTCGTCGCCGTAGGCCACCTCGGCGGTGCCGTCGCCCTCGAAGTCGAACACCGACGAGCCGGTCACGTTCGACGAGCCGTCCTGCGACGGCTGCGACCAGAGGATGCGATCGCTGCGGCCGCTCGCGCACACCGCCGGATCGGCGCCGGCGACGCAGTCGGGATCGAACACCGTGTACGCGGTGCCGCCGGCCGAGGCGAACTCGGCGCGGCCGTCGCCGTCGAAGTCGGCGATCGTCGGCGGGCCGCCCTTGCCCGGCGGCGCGCCCGCGAGATCGGCGTTGAACACCTGGCGGCCGGTGATCGTGTAGATGTACGCCCGTCCCGTGGCGATGATCGCGACCTCGGCGATGCCGTCGAGCTTGCTGCGATCGTCGGGCGTGGTCACGCCATCGCCGAAGGTGCCGAAGTCGGCGACCGCGACCCGGCCCATCGGTCCGAGCGCCGGGCCCTCGGCGACCCACTGGGTGTTGGCCACGTCCCAGCCGTAGAGCTGGCCGCCGCTGACCAGGTCGGGCTTGCCGTCACCGTCGACGTCGGCGACCACCGGGATGTAGCCGGGCGCGCCGGGCTCGAGCGTCGCGGTGTCGAGCGTCTTGTCGAGGAGCACGCCGTGCGCGTCGTAGACCGAGCCGAGGAAGATGATCTCGGGCGAGCCGTCGTCGTCGAGATCGTGGACCGAGGGGCCGGCCCAGTCGCAGACGGTGTCGCCGGTGTCGTCGGTGGTCTGCCAGAGCACCTCCCACGCGCTGGTCGCGGGGTTGCGCGTGAACGCGACCAGGCCGCCGATCGTGCGCGCCGCGATGATCTCGGGCGTCGTGTCGTAGCCGCCGAGATCCGCGAGCGCGACCGACGCGGACGCGACCACCGTCGGCGCATCGATCGTGGCGAGCTGCTCGCACGTGCGGCCGTCGATCACGCGGATCACGCCGAAGTAGGCCGGGTTGGTGCCCTGGCAGCTCTCGGCGCCACCGTCGGTGAAGTTGTACGAGACGAAGACGATCCACGGATGCAGGAACTCGCCCTGGCTCGCGTCGAACGGCGCGACCATCGGCGTCGACAGCACGTTCTTGTGATCGGGATAGGGATCGCCGGCGGGCGGCCCGAGCCACTCGCACTGCACGCCCGGGAAGAACACGCCCGGTACCGGCGTGCGCGTGCAGCCCGGATCGCTGGCGCCGCACGGCCCGAGGCCGTAGGGCAGGCACTCGTTGGCGGAGGTGTCGCAACAGGCGTCGCCCGAGCACGCGCCCGAGACGCATGCCGGCGGCGGCGGCAGGCACTTGTCGTAGCGGCAGACCTGATCGGCGGGGCAGGTGGTGCCGCCGCACTGCGCCGACGCGTCGGGGCCACCGCCGCCGTTCTTGGAGCCGCAGGCCGCGATCGAGAGCAGCACGCCGAGCCACGCAATGCGCATGGCTCCACTATATCGAAGCGCACAGGCGGTCCCGTGCGGCGCACGAGCGCGCGTACGATCGTGGGCACAACCTTCGTGCGCGATGCGCCAGATTGGTAAGGCCACGCGCCGTGCGATCAGCTGCAGTCGCTGTCGCCGGGCTCGCACGCGACGATCACCAGCGTGTAGCCGCCGGCGTGCTCGATCCCGCCGCTGACGAAGCTGTCGACGACCAGCGTGTGCGCGCCCGCGGGCAGCGCGCGATCGACCAGGCGATCGTTCCGCTCGACGCAGGTGTCGCCGCTGAGCACGTGCAGATCGACGTCGGTGTCGCCGCGATCGAGCACGACCGCGCGCACGGGCGTCGCGGCCGGCAGGTCGAGCCGGTAGCTGATCTCCGGCCCGCTCTCGTCCTGGCCGGCGTCGCACGCGGGGTACGCGCCCTGCGCGCGCTCGCCGCCGGTCGTGTCCCAGGTGTGCGTGAACGGCAGGCGATCGACGACGAACGGATCGGCGGCGGTGCCGGTCCCGGCGATCGGCGGCAGCGGCGGCGCGTCGGGCGCATCAGCGCCGTCGACGACGATCGCGCGCGTGGTCGCGAGCGCGGTGATCGAGATGAGGTTGCGCAGGTTGTAGTTGAAGGCGAGCCCCGCGGCGGTGAACACGCACGGCTGCGCGCCGGTCGCGGTGTAGACCGTGCCGTGCAGGCCGTCGGGGCCGAGGCCGTGATCGGCGAGCGGATCCGAGGCGAGGTAGAGGCTCAGGTACGGCAGCTGCCGGGCCTCGGCCAGCGCGCGGGTCGCCGCGTCCCAGGTCGGCACCCAGCGCGCGGCCACCGGATCATCGGCGCGCGGGTTGAGGCCGGTGAGGATCGGCACGATGCCCGCGCCCTCGAGCCGATCGAGGAGCTCGTTCATCGCGTCCCAGAACGGCGGCAGCGCCGCGCCGTAGCTCGCCGCCGCCTCCATGTCGTTGGTGCCGTAGTTGACGAACGCGAACCGCGGGTGCGCGGCCGCCAGCTCCTCGTCGAGCGGCGAGGGCGCGCCGGTCAGCACCCAGCGCGCGGTCTTGCCGACCTGCGCCGCGAGCGTCGCGCGATCGAACGGCGTGGTCACGTCGATGCGGCCGGCGCGGAACGCGGCGATCGTCGGCACGAGCGCGTCGCGGCCGGCGAGGTCGAGGGTGTAGCTCGGCTGCGAGGGGCCGGCGAAGCAGAACAGGAAGTTCGTGCTGACCGTGCCCGACGCGCCGATCTTGGCGAACACGTCGGCGTGGAGCGTGGGATCGATCGCCGCGATCGCCCGCAGCCGGGCCGCGACCGCCGCGGTGATCGGCGACGCGATCCGATCCGCGGGGTAGCGCGTCGGCAGCGCCGGTGGCGGCGCGGCGTCGACGATCGCCGGCGCGGCATCGGGCGCGCTGGCGCCACCGCCGCAGGCCGCGACCAGCGCCACCGCGATCGCCCGCCTCACGATACGGCGGCGTCTTCCTCGCGCAGCTTGATCGGCCCGACGCTCGCCGGGTCGTGGGCGGTCGGCGCCTGCATCGCGTAGAACGCGCGGATCTTGTCCATGTCGGCGCGGACGTCGCCGGTCAGCGGGATCGCCGGGCCGAGGCCCATGCGCTTGCGCTTGAAGTCGCAATAGCCCGGCACGAGCGGGACCTTGGCGCCCATCGCGATGTGATAGAAGCCCGACTTCCAGTAGGGCGCCTTCTTGCGCGTGCCCTCGGGCGGGATGACCAGCATCAGCTCGTCGCGGCGCGCGAACTCGGCGATCATCTGCTCGACGACGTTGTGCTTGCCGGCGCGATCGATCGGCACCGCGCCGAGCCGCCGCATCACTGGCCCCATCGGCCCCGAGACCCACTCGCGCTTGATCATGAACGACATCGGGATGCCGAGCGACTGCGCGATCCCGACGAGCACGAGGCCGTCCCAGTTGCTGGTGTGGGGCACGGCGAGGCACACGCAGCGCCGGACCGCGGGGATCTCGCCCTCGAACTCCCACCCGGCGGCCTTCAGCGACAGCGACGCGAGACGACGACTGACTTGCACGGCCGCATGCTACCGCGCCGCCCGCGCGGCGTCGCCGCTGATCGCCCCTCAGCCATGCGGCTCGTCGCCGACCACCGTCGCGGTCGCCGGTCGGGCCTTCGCCTGCAGCTGCCGCACGCGCTCGAACGCGACCACGCCGGCCAGCGCGATCAGCACCGCGGTGAGCAGGATGCCGAGCAGGCGCAGGTAGAACGGCACGGCCCACTCGAAGGCGATCCGCACGCGCCGCGCGAACGGGATCGTCGGGCCGGCGGCGACCTCGCGGGCCTCGGTCAGCGTGATCTTCACGGTGCACAGCTCGTTGACCTCGTCGAACTCGCCGAGCGAGATGCCGAGCGACTGGATCTGCTGGTGCACGTCGAGGATGCGATCCTCGAGCGCGACCATCTCCTGGATCGAGCCGGAGTGGGCCTTGAGCGCGACCAGCGCGTCGCGCGTGGCCTCGAGCACCGCGCGCTTGGCCGCGAGCTCCTTGAAGCTGTTGGTGCGATCCTGCTTGTCGACGGTGAGGTGCGCGCCCTTGCCGATCGCGCGGATCGCGTCGACGTAGGCGTCGAAGCGCTCCGGCGTGACGCCGACCGCGAGCTGCAGCACCCGGCCGCCGGCCAGGCCCTGCTTGTGCTCGAGCTGGATCACGCCGGCCTGCTGCGCGGTCGCCGCGCGGATCGCGGTCTCGTCGGCGTCGAAGGCGCGGGTCTGCGCGCGGAGGTCGGCGACGCGCTCGTACTTCTGATCGATCGCCGCGCCCTGGGTGCGGCTCGCGACCTTCTGCGAGGCGTAGTTGTGCTTCTCGTTCTCGAAGCCGCCGCCGCTGTCGTTGTTGTTGTCGACCTGGTCGGCGCGGTCGACGCCCTCCGGGTGCTCGAGATAGCCGAGGCCCAGCCGCGCGCCGAACAGGAGCACGAAGCCGAGCGCCGCCAGCGCGATCGATCGAATCACGGTCTTCCGCATGCGTTCCTCCCCAGGGTTCAGGGCGGCGAACGCGTCCCGCGACGTGCGCATTCCCACACCGGGGAGACCAGACACGAACCTTACATGCGGATCGTCCGCCGCCGCCTTCACGGACACCGCCACCGGTCGATGTGACTGTATCCTCTGGTCAAATTACTACTTGCCAACATGCGAATGATTGCATAGATTACTCCTCGTGCTGCCGGCGACCCCTCGTGCGGACCTCTTTCGCCTGCTCGGCGACGAGGACCGCCTGCGCTTGCTCGGCCTGTGCGCCGAGGAGGAGCTGACGGTGGGCGAGCTCGCGGCGCTGCTCGGCGAGAGCCAGCCGCAGATCACCAAGAAGTCGCAGCCGCTGCGCGAGGCTGGCCTCTTGACCGCGCGCCGCGACGGCACCCGCACGCTGCTCAAGGCCCAGCCCGGCGAGGATGTCGTGCTCGCCGCGGCGTTCGACGAGGGCCGCGCGCTGTGCCTGCGCGATGGCAGCCTCGCGCGCATCGCGACCACGATCGCCGCGCGCGACGAGCACTCGCGCCGCTACTTCGATGAGCGCGCGCCGCAGGCCGACGCCGCGCCGGTCGCGATCGGCGAGCTCGCGACCTGGCTGCCGATCTTCGCGCCGCTGTTGCCCGGGCGGGGCCTCGCGATCGACGTCGGCACCGGCGAGGGCACGCTCTTGCCGTTGCTCTCACCGCTGTACGAGCGCGTGGTCGCGGTCGATCGCAGCCCGGCGCGGCTCGCGCGCTGCGCCGCGCGCATCGCCGACCTCGGCCTGCCCAACGTGCGGCTGCGCGAGGGCGACATCGACGACGCCGGCCTGGCCGAGGACATCCGCGAGCGCGGCGGCGCCGATCTGGTGCTGATGGCGCGCGTGCTCCACCACTCGCCGCGCCCCCACGACGCCGCGCTGGCCGCGGCCCGCCTGCTCAAGCCCGGCGGCCACCTGATCGTCGTCGACTACCTGCCGCACGACGACGAGTCGATGCGCGAGCAGGGCGACGTCTGGCTCGGCTTCGAGCCGGCGAAGCTCGGCGCCTACGTCCTTGGCGCCGACCTCGAGCTGGTCACGCTCGTGCCGCTGCCGCGCGGCGAACCCCTCCCGCTTCAGCTCGCCGTCGGCCGTCGCCGTCAGCGGGCCTAGATCCTTTCGCGACCCACACCTCACTGGAGATACCGATGGACATCCGCACCGAGTTCCCCGCGTTCAAGATCAAGGACATGACCCTGGCCGAGCTGGGTCGCAAGAAGATCCGCATGGCCGAGAAGGAGATGCCGGGCCTGATGGCGCTCCGCACCGAGTTCGCCGGCAAGGCGCCGCTCAAGGGCGCGCGCGTCGCGGGCTGCCTGCACATGACGATCGAGACCGCGGTGCTGATCGAGACGCTCGTGGCGCTCGGCGCCGAGGTCACCTGGACCTCGTGCAACATCTACTCGACCCAGGACGAGGCCGCGGCCGCGATCGCCAAGGCCGGCGTGCCGGTGTTCGCGTGGAAGGGCGAGAACCTCGACGAGTACTGGCAGAACATCGAGCTCCAGCTCGGCGCCTTCAAGGACGGCGCGCTGCCGAACCTGATCCTCGACGACGGCGGTGACCTGACCCTGCTCGTGCACAAGGGCGCGGAGTGCGAGGCCAAGGGCGTCGCGCCGGCGCCGGCGACCGCCACCAACGACGAGATGCGCGTCATCTTCGGCGTGCTGACCGACAGCCTCGCCAAGAGCAAGACCCGCTTCACCGCGATGGCGAAGTCGATCAAGGGCGTCTCCGAGGAGACCACCACCGGCGTCCACCGTCTCTACGAGATGGCGAAGACCGGCTCGCTGCTCTTCCCCTGCATCAACGTCAACGACTCGGTCACCAAGTCGAAGTTCGACAACCTCTACGGCTGCCGCGAGTCGCTGTTCGACGGCATCAAGCGCGCGACCGACATCATGGTCGCGGGCAAGGTCGTCGTGGTCGCGGGCTACGGCGACGTCGGCAAGGGCTGCGCCCACGCCGCGCGCGGCCTCGGCGCCCGCGTGCTGATCACCGAGATCGATCCGATCTGCGCGCTCCAGGCCTCGATGGAGGGCTACGAGGTCACGACGATGGAAGAGGCCGTCCCGCAGGGCGACATCTTCGTCACCGCGACCGGCTGCATGGACGTCATCCGCGCCGAGCACATGTCGGCGATGAAGGACGAGGCGATCCTCGCCAACATCGGCCACTTCGACAGCGAGATCCAGGTCGCCTGGCTCGAGGGCAACAAGGAGATCAAGGAGGAGAACATCAAGCCGCAGGTCGATCAGTTCATCTTCCCCAACGGCAAGCGCATCACGCTGCTCGCCCGCGGTCGCCTGGTGAACCTCGGCTGCGCCACCGGCCACCCGTCGTTCGTGATGTCGAACTCGTTCACCAACCAGGTCATGGCGCAGATGGCGCTGTGGGCGAGCGCCACCCTCGGCTCGGACGAGATCACCGGCATGACGTTCGAGAGCGGCAAGGTCTACGTCCTGCCCAAGAAGCTCGACGAGAAGGTCGCGCGCCTCCACCTCGCGAAGGTCGGCGTGAAGCTGACCACGCTGTCGAAGGTCCAGGCCGAGTACCTGGGCGTGCCGGTCGACGGCCCGTTCAAGCCCGACCACTACCGCTACTGAGCGCCGGCGCCGGGATTCGGCGCTCGAACCTCGGCCACGGTCGCTGACGCGGAGTCTCCGCGCTGGCGCCGTGGCCGCGGTCGTTTCGGCCGCTACCAGGCCAGGATCGCGAGCGACGCGGCGATCGTCGGGACCGCGAGCAGCACGCCGACGCGGACGAAGAGGCCGATGCGCAGCTCGAGGCCGTGGCGGCGGAGTTGCTCGATCCACAGGAGGCCGGCCAGCGAGCCCATCGGCAGGAGGCGCGGGCCGAGGTCGCCGCCGACCAGCGCGGCGAACACCGCGGTGTCGTGGTGCGGCGCGGACGCCAGCGCCATCATGTTGAGGTGCGACATCGGGTGGTTGTTGAGGACCGCCGAGCCGAGCGCTGACGACACGCCGATCACACCGAGGTCGCCGCCGCCGTAGAGCGAGGCCAGGCGATCGACCAGGCCGACGTCGCGCAGGCCGAACGACATCACCAGCACCGCGAGCAGGAACACCAGCGTCTCCCACGACACGCCGCGGACGACGACCTCGGCGATCGAGGTGGTGTCGCCGGTGGTGCGGTGATGGCGATTGATCACGACCAGCGACAGGATCGCGCCGCCGAGCGCGACCGCCCAGACCGGGCCGCCGAACGAGCCGACGATCGGGTAGGCCGCGAGCACCGCGACCAGGAGCACCATCGTCAGCTGCTGGATCGGCGTCGCGCGCTGGGCGGTGGCGGAGGTCGGCTCGATCGGCGCGCGCAGCGGCGCCCGGAAGACCAGGCGCAGCATGACGAACGCGATCGCCCATCCGGCGATCGCGACGGGGATCATCTGGCGGGCGTAGGTGTTGAAGTCGATGCCGGAGAAGTCGGCGACGACCATGTTCATCGGGTTGGCGACGGGCAGGGCGGCGACGCCCGCCGACATGAACACCGCGAACGCGAACGGCACCAGCATCGCCGGGCGGCCGGGGTATCGGCGCGCGACCATCGTCAGCACCACCGGCGTGAGCACGAGGATGGCCGCGTCGTTGTTGAGCAGCGAGGACGTCAGCACGCCGACGCCGAACACCAGCGCGAACAGCGCGCCGGTCGTGCGGGCGCGCGCCTCGATGCGCGAGGCCCACCAGCCGAGCAGCCCGACCCGCGACGCGACCTCGGTCATCACCATCATCGAGGCGATCGCGATGAACGGCGCCTTGAGGTTGGTGATGGCGTCGACCGCGTGGCCGGGCTTGACCACGCCGATCGCGGTCAGGAACAGCGCGCCGATCACCGCGGCGAGCGCCGGGGTGATCCGGAAGGTCGGGCCGACGTGGGGACGGGCGACGACCAGACCGAGGGTCATCGCCATCGTCGAGTACGCAGCCATCTCGTGCATTACCCCTCTAGCTGAGCAAGGGATGTGCCGCTGCGGCAAGAGCGCAACCGGCTTGAATTGTTACATCCCGCGTGGGGGCGCGGGCCCCGCGGTCAGGGCTCGATCGGCCGGTTCGCGGTCCAGTCGAAGGTGCCGCGGTCGCGCTCGTCGACCGCCTGCTTCCAGCCGACCGCCTCCGCGCGCTCCTTGAAGTGCACGCCCTCGGGCGAGTGCCGGGTGATCCCGTCGAACACGGTCGCGATCATCTGGGTCGTGCGCAGGCCCATGTTCTCGAGCGCCTGGTTGATGACCAGCTTCTGCATCATGAGCTGGTTCTGCGGCACGGTCGCGATGCGCTGCGCCAGCGCGTCGACGAAGCCATCGAGCTCGGCCGGCGGCACCGCCTTGTAGACCAGGCCCATCGCCTCGGCCTCGCGGCCATCGACGGTGTCGCCGGTGAACAGCATGCGCTTGGCCTTCTCGGCGCCGAGCCGGTAGATCCACATCGCGGTCGTGGGGCAGCCCCAGACCCGCGCCGGCATGTAGCCGATGCGCGCGTCGTCGGCCATCACGATCAGATCGCAGCACAGCGCGATGTCGCTGCCACCGGCGACGGCGTGGCCATGGACCTTGGCGATGACCGGCTTGTGCGAGCGCCACAGGCTCATGAAGAGCTCGGTGTTGCGCATCATGAACGCGTAGTCCTTCATCGGATCCCACGGCATCGGCTGGGTCGCCTGGCCGCCCGCGGCCTGGGCGTAGTAGGTCAGGTCGTAGCCGGTCGAGAACGACTTGCCGGCGCCGCTGAGCACGATGACGTGCGCGTCGGCGTCGGCGTTGGCGCGGGCGACCGCGTCGGCGAGCGCGACCGGCAGCTCGTCGTCGATCGCGTTGCGCACCTCGGGCCGGTTGAGGGTGATGCGGGCGATGCGCCCGTCGCGCTGGTAGAGGACCTTGGCGTGGGACACGCGCGGACGGTACACCGGCGCGCGCGGCGCGCGCGGATCAGGCGAGCTCGCGGTGGAGCGCCGGCAAGAACGTCCCGAGGTGCGCCATCTCCTCGGCGCAGTGGACGAGCAACGCGATCGCGTCCGCGCGCGTCGGCCGCACGAACGCGCGGGCCAGCGGCTGCACGAGGCGCGTGAGCCCGCCGCGCGCGGCGACGTGCGGCCCGCCGATCCAGAACCGCGAGCGCATCTCGCTGCCCTCGGGCGTGCGCCGCACCTGATGCACCAGCCAGCCGCCGTCGATCGGCGCCGCGGCCAGCCCGACCCGTGCGCACACCGTGATCGCGCGATCGTCGTCGGGCGGCAGGCCGAGCGCGGGCGGCGCGACGAACTGGATCGCGAACCGGCCCAGGCGATCGCCGAGATACTCGTCGACGATCGACGTGCGATCGATGTAGCCCTGGGCCGGGCCGCCCGGCCGCCACGCCGCGTGGACGTGGGCGCGCGGGTGCCAGAGCTTGTAGCGGCGCGCGTCGTCGGAGTGCCACGCGAACCACCACGCGATCATCGCGGGCGTGACCGCGGGCAAGGGCGTGCGGATCGCGACCACCATCGCGCCGTCGGGGCCGGTGCCGCAGCCGCTCTCGAATGGCAGGTAGCCCGGGCGATCGAGATGGATCGCGTCAGCCAAGACCGGCAGCGCCGGCGCGGGCAGGGCGCCGGTCAGCACCGCGGCCTGGGCCTCGGCGGACAGCGGCGCGACGTGCGGGTTCCAGTGCCGCGCCCACGGCTCGCCGGCGCGCTCGTCGTCGCGCAGGCCGAGGTGGCGATCGCCGGTGAGTCTCATGGCCGGCCCATCCACGGGTGGAAGCGGCCGGCGGGATCGTGCGCGGCGCGCGCGGCGTCGAGGCGGACCAGGTTGGGATCCGCGACGAACTTCGCCGGGCGCTGGCCGAGGTTCTCGTCGGCGAGCTGGATGCCGGTGGCGAGGTGCGCGAGCTCGCGCATGCGCTCGACCGGCCAGCGATCGAACCGGTGATCGTCCGCGGCGTCGCGCCAGACCGCGTAGAGCGCGAGATACAGCCGGTCCTCCATCGAGAACGCCATGTCGGGGCGCTCCGCCGGCGGCGCCCAGTTGAGCCACAGCGCGTGCGACGGCGCGGGCGGCAAGGTCTCGACGATGCGGTGCAGGCCCGGCAGGAGCGCGTCGATCGGCGCGCGGGTCCACATGTTGTCGACGGCGTAGCGGTGATCGTCCGGGTAGTGGTTCATCACGCCCCGGTACATGAGCCCGAGGCCCGAGGGCACGAACCGCAGCGATCGGCGGGCGCCGCGCGGGCTGTCGCGCATGAACGCGGTCGCGCGCAGCGCCGCGCGAAGGCCGTCGGCGAACACCGGCGCGACCACCTCGAGGCCGGGCCCGCGGATCCCGCCGAGGCCGCGCGAGATCAGCACCTGCAGCTCGACCGCGGGCGAGACCTCGGGCCCGATCGCGTGCAGCCAGCGGAACACGTCATCGAGGTGATCGGCGGAGAACCGCTGCAGCGCGAAGCCGATCACCCGCGGCCGCGGGTACAGGCGCAGGTGGAAGCGCGTGACCACCGCGAAGAAGCCCGGCCCGGCGCCGCGCGCGGCCCAGTACAGCTCGGGGTTCTCGGTGGCGCTGGCGTGGACGAGGTCGCCGTCGGCGGTGACGCAGTCGATCGCCTCCACGCTCATGCACGCCGGTCCGAGAGTGCGGCTGTGCCAGCCGAAGCCGCCCTGCAGCAGGTAGCCGCCCAGCGCCACGCCCTGGCAGTGGCCAGCGGGGAAGAACAGCCCGTGGCGGCCGAGCCGACTCGCGAGCGCGTGGCCGGCGCAGCCCGGCCCGACCCGCGCGCGCATCGCGTGCCGATCGATCTCGGCGTCGCGCAGCCGCGAGACGTCGAGCAGCATGCCGCCGTCGCGCACGTGGTTGCCGGCCCAGCTGTGGCCGCCCGAGCGCACGCCGACGCGCAATCCCTCGCGCTTGGCGAGCCGCACCGCCTGCACGACCTCGTAGACGTCGTTGGCCTGCACGATGATGTCGGGGAAGCGATCGGGGCGGCGCGCGTTCCACATCGCGGCCTGGCGCGCGGCCTCGTAACCCGGCGCGTCGCGGCGGAAGGTCTGGCCGCGGACAGGTGCGGTCGAATGACTCATGTGCGGTCACCCTAGCGATGCGCGATGGCGCGTGGGTGGCCGCAGATGGTCAGGCGATGGCCAGAACGTGGCCATGACCGAAACCTGGGGCCCGGCCTTCCCGCGCTGGCGGTCTCGCGTGTCTTGTAGGCCATGACGGTCGCGCTCGTGAGGTCGTTCGCTGCGGTGCTGGGATCGCTCGCGCTGGTCGGGTGCGTCGCGTCGATCGAGGAGGAGCACAGCGCCATCGGCGAGCTGACCCGCGACTGCGTCATCCCGCCACCGGCCGGCGTGACCGCGCTCGGGCCGCCGGTCGCGCTCGAGTATCCGGATCGTTCGCTCTGGGTCTTCGACGATCTCCCGCGCGAGGGCG
>JAIOQA010000396.1 GCA_021413675.1 Deltaproteobacteria bacterium
TCCGCCTGCACGGCGCCGAGGCACGGGTCTCGCAGCGCGCGCTGCCGCCCGCGGCGGCGCCGGCCGCGCGAGTCGGCGCCGTCGATCGCCACGCCCTCGCCGACGCGCGGCCCGTCACGCACGCGCAGGTCGCCGGGCACCGCCCGTTCGACAACGTCGTGCCCGACACCGGCGACCTCGAGCTCGAGCTGCTCGGCCTGTCCGACGGCCCCGCGCCCGCCGGCACCGCCGAGCTCGCCGCCGAGGACGGCAGCGTGACCCGATCGGCCTCGCTCGCGGGCGCGACCCGGCGCGCCGATGGCAGCGCCGTGGTCGCGTTCAAGGACGTGAAGCCCGGCCGCTACGTCGTCGACGTGATCCCGGCGAAGGGCGCGCGCTATCGCGTGATCGCGCCGATCGCGATCCGCAAGCACGACCTCCGCACGAGCAGCGCGCCGGGCCGGTCGCTCACGATGCAGTCGGTGCGCGTGGTCTACGACGACGCGCCGACCAAGCCCGCCACCGACAAGCACGTCGACCTGAAGCTCGGCGACGCGTGGATCGCCGTGGCGACCAACGAGGTCGGCGCGCTCGTCATCGCCGACACCGCCGCGCCGAAGAAGAAGGGCAAGAAGGCCAGCGGTAAGCCCGCGCCCGGCCGGCGCGGCGGCCTGCGCAGCGAGCGCCCGATCAAGGCTGGCGCCCCGCCCGCGTCGTCGGGCGAGCCGCTGTGGTTCGCGGTCAACCGCACCGACCTCGAGCTCGCGATCGCCGAGCACCCGCCCGAGGTCGCTGGCGATCCGCCCGAGGACGCGCGCCAGACGTCGGCGATCGCGCCCGCGCCCAGCGCCGCGACCGGCGTCGACGATCGCGCGGTCCGCGTCAGGCGCATCAAGCTGTCGCTGCCGCTCACCGTCAACTTCGCGTCACTGCTCGACGCTCAGCGCTTCCTCGCGCGTCACCCGATGCGCGTCGATGTCGACGGCATGCCGGTCACGTGCGCGGTCACGATCGCGAGCCCGACCCGCTGGCAGATCGACTTCCCGATCGGCCCCGGCACCCACAAGGTGATCGTGACCAGCCAGGAGCTCGAGCCGCAGGGCCTGATCCAGCCCCGGCGGACGATCTACTTCGCGCGCGAGGTCACCGTCGGGTTCGGCCCGCCGAAGCTGGTCGCGATGATGAGCGCGGGCCCGCTCACGATGATGGGGACCGTGCCGGCGAGCGCCACGCCGAGCGGCCACGGCCCGGCGCAGGTCACCGCCGCCAGCAGTCATGGCCCGGCCAAGGTCGGCGCCGCCTCCGTCGAGCCCCCGCCGTCCCTCGATCTCAGGAAGTCCCCGCGATGAGCCCCGCGCAGAGTTTCTCGGTCACGTCTTCGATCGACAACGGATCGTTCAACAACGGCTTCGACGCCAACTTCAACGTCAACGGCGACCTCTCGGTCACCATCGGCACCACGCCGGTGGCGATCACGGTGACCGGTGGCCTCCGGCTGCACCTCGACGTCCACGGCTCGATCGAGAGCGAGCACTGGGAGGTGAAGACCTGGTTGGGCACCGCGTCCGGCGACCGCCCGAAGTGGGGCGCGATGCCCTCGGTCTGGTTCGACTGCAACCCCCAGTGGACGCTCAAGGTCGACGGCAACCCCGCCGCGCAGCGGCTGTTCGACGCGCTCGATCCGACGGCGCTGGTCGGCGCGCCCGACGCGCTGCCCGGGCTGCTGATCAGCGGCATCGCCGACGCCATCGCGGGCAAGCTCGAAGACATCCTCGGCCACGTCGGCCTCGACGGCTTCCCGTTCAGCGATCTCATCAGCGACGACATCAAGAGTGCGATCCGCGATCGCCTCCGCGACAAGGTCCGCGAGCTCGCCACCAACGTCACCAACGCGGTGCGCGACGCGTTCACCGGCCTCACCGCGCTGCTCAAGGACGCGCTGCGCAAGATCGTCGACGACATCCTCGCGAAGGCGCTGTCGTTCGGCGCCGACGTGCTGCGCAAGGCCGCCGCCGTCCTCGGCGCGCTCCAGGTCGGCGCGGCGGAGATCGCGTCGCGCCTCACCAGCGCGCTCGCCACGCTCGGCTCCGCCAGCGTCGACAAGGCCCAGCAGGCCCTGGCGCTCGCCGCCGAGCTCGTCGATCTGATCGGCCAGGCCGGCGTCGGCGCGGTGCGCACGATGCTGACCACGCTGACCTCGGCGTTCGCGACCGTGATCGATGATCTCGGCCAGCTCGAGGCCGCGATCACGCCGTTCGCGCGCCGCGCGTTCGCGGCGATCGGCGACACCGCCGGCGACGCCGCGTCGCTGCTGGTGACGATCGGCAGCGTGGCCACGAGCCTCACCGCCGACCTCATCGGGCGCGCCGCCGATCGCGTCGGCGCGATCATGGCGACGCTCATCAAGGCGTTCATCGGCGCCGTCACGTCGATCCCGTTCCAGAGCCTGGCCGCGCACCTGGTCGGCGCGGTGGTCGCCGCGGCCCGCGCCACCGTCGACGGCATCCTCGCGCAGCTGCTCGGGCCGCTGTTCGAGTCGCTGCGGTTCACCCGCGATGAGGTCCTGACCTTCGTGCACGAGGTCGGCGAGAACACGCTGGTCAAGCAGGTCGCGACCTGGATGCACCACACCTGGGACAAGGTCGTCGCCGCGATCACCAACGCGACCGCCGAAGTGATCCGCGAGCTCAAGGATCTGATCGATCAGATCGCCGGCTTCTTCCGCGACTGCCCCGGCGAGATCCTCGACAAGTTCGAGCGCATGAAGCACCTGTTCGGCTGGCTGCAGCAGCTGCCGAACACGATCTTCGGCGCGTCGGAGATCGCGAAGCTGCCCGAGCGCCTCGCCAGCTTCGGCCAGATCCAGAGCCAGGGCTGGCTCAACTGGCTGCGCGCCGAGGCCGAGGCCAGCCAGCGCACGATGGTCGGCCAGGTCAAGCACCTGCTCGACGAGGGCAACCACATCAAGCAGTGGTTCCAGGACCTCGCCGCCGAGGCCGACAAGCTGCTCGGCGGCGTCGCGGGCGAGGGCGAGGCCTGGTTCGCGGCGGCGCAGGATCGGCTGAAGCAGTTCGAGCAGTGGGAGCGCGACCTCGAGGACATCCTGTTCGCGGGCAGCGGCGGCGAGTCGCCGTTCTCGGTGTGCGCGCGCGCGCACGGCCTGGCCGCCGAGCCGATCGAGGTGCACGGCGCCAACCTCGAGCTCGGCAAGCCGATGACCACCGACAGCCTGATCGGCAGCGGCGAGGACTTCGTCGGCGGTATCAGCAGCCAGCTCGCGTCGCAGATCTCGTTCCTGGCGCTCGAGGGCCGCCAGCGGCCGATGATCATCCCGCCGCCGACCGAGCCCGGCGACGTGGCCTGGGCCGACGACGGCGTGAAGTACGTCGACATCCCGATCAAGTTCCCGTTCAAGTGGGAAGCCTCGGTCGCGGTCGCGCACCTGCCGGCGATGTGGGTGATCGACATGCGCTACCACATGCCGTATGGCGACATGGCCCGCTACTGGGTCTGCGATCGCGACGGCGACGGCAAGGTCGACGACGCCGACGTCGAGGCGGTGCGCGCCGCGGTCAACCAGGACGACAAGTACGTCGACAAGCTCGACTCCGACGGCGACGGCAAGGTCACCGCCAAGGATCTCGAGCTGGTGATGGAGCAGCGCAGCCGCTACCTCAACGGGGTGATGTGGCGGCCGTCGACGGCGGCCTTGTCGTTCTACGTGTCGCCGCAGGCGGGCCAGTGGGCGCACGTCGCGTTCGGCGCGCCGATCCAGGACGACAGCATCCCCGAGAAGCTCGATCGCCACGGCCTCCTCAACATCTACGAGATGCAGTTCCGCGTCCCGCTCGTGGACTACCCGGTGCGGGTCCACCTGGAGGAGCGCATCTACATGGACACGTTCCCGCGGCTGGCGCTGTTCGGGTTCGCGCCGCCGGGGTTCCCGTCGATCCGCTACGACCTCGTCGTGGTCGGCGGCGACACCGCGCGCGACTTCCAGCTCTACGTCACGAGCGAGCCGTGGAACCCGCTGCTCCGCACCTGGACGTTCAAGGGCACGCTGGTGCTGCGCGGCCTCATCAGCGGCGCGTACTTCGGCGTCGGCGCCGAGGCCGGCGCGGGCGCGGCGGGGCGCGCCGACCTCCGCATCCAGATGGTCTACGAGTCGGGCGCCAACCTCGTCGAGGTGCTCGCGCAGTGGCACGATCGCCTCGCCAACTGGCAGGGCTCGCAGCCGCGCGACTGGCCGGTGCCCTACAAGATGATCGAGAAGCTGCTCGAGTACACCGAGCTGCCGCGGCTGTGCCGCGCGTTCATCGGCATCGCCGGGCCGGTGCTCGATCTGCTGTTCGACTGGACCGATCCCAAGCGCCACCTGCGCGCCGCGCTCGGCTACATCCACCAGACCGTGCTCGGCAGCTGGAAGCCGTGCCCGACCTGGGACGAGCTGGCGGTCGAGATCGATCGCCTGCCCCCCGACAAGATCATGGCGAGCTACAAGGCGGTGCTCGCGAGCGCGCTGCGCGCGGTGCAGCAGGAGGTCGGCGCCGCGCCCGACGCGCCGATGTTCTACCCGCGCCGCGTCAAGGAGCGCGCGCTCGCCGCGATCGACGCGCAGCGCACCGCGCTCCTGGCGGCAGCGCTGGAGGCGGCCGCGAGCAGCCCGCCGCCCAGCGGCCGCGGCGGCGGTCGCGCGCGCCCGACCGGTCCGCTCGTCACCCCCGAGCAGGCGTTGGCGAACGCCAAGGCGGCGGTGCTCGGCTTGTTCCAGGGCGCCCCCGCGGTCCGCCGCTTCGTCGCCGGGATCGATCAGCTCATCGACGTGTCGACCGCCCTGCCCGGCTGGCTACCCAGCAAGGACGATCTGATCGGCGGCCTGGTCGCGGGCCCGAAGAACGTCGCCGGCGCGGACACCCAGCGCGCCGACATCCCCGGGCTCGGCGCGTACACCGCGTTCGATCCGCACATCTGGCAGATCCCGTCGAAGGACATGGTCGAGCACTGGGACCAGATCGTCGGTAACCCGCTGCGCCGCGCGATCTATCACTCGACCGTCGACTTCGCGCCCGACGCCCCGCTCTACGCGGTGCCGCGGAACGATCCCGAGTTCGTGCTCGGCACGGTCGGCGCGCACGCCAAGGGCGTGGTCGAGGGCGTGGTCGCGCTCGAGGACGCGAGCGGCGCGTGGTGGTTCCTGGTCCGGGTCCACGGCGACTGGGTGACGCCCAAGGGCCCCCAGCTGAAGGAGTTCCAGTTCCGCGAGACCCGCGTACCACCCGAGCTCGCCACCGAGATCCCCGACAACGAGGACGCCTACAAGGAGGTCGTCGGCGACGACGCCTACGCGCGCACGAAGAACATGAACAAGCAGCAGCGCGCCTACTACTGGGAGACCCAGCGGCGACTGCAGGCCAACATCCCCGAGTCCGACGGCGTCGAGTTCAAGATCGAGACCACCGGCGCCGAGGACGCGGCCACCGTGAACCGCGCCGGCGAGACCACCGGCGACGACGACTGGTTCGGGTGGATGCGGCTGGTCACCGCCGACGTGAAGGAGCAGATCCGCTACTACGGCGAGGCGCTGAGCGAGACCGCCGCGCGCGCGATCGCGCCCGACGCGCTGGTCGACGGGTTCGCGGGCCTGTTCCACAAGCTGCCCGACGCCGCCGCGCAGGTCGATCAGCTCACCGAGCACAACCTCCACACCCGCACCAAGGACACCGCGACCGAGATCACCCGCCGCGCCAACGTCACCCGCTTTCTCGCCTCGCCGCTCAACACGCTCGACGACGTCCGCTGGGCCGGGCTCGCGCGCGGGGCGTTGATGCGGATCGGCCTGGGCGACGGCACCGAGGAGGATCAGCAGATCGCGGCGACCTACCACGCGTGCATGGGCGAGCTGCGCGCGCGGGTCTTCGGGGCCGGCCACGACGCCGAGCACAGCGAGGGCGACGTCGGCCCGATCGTGCGCAAGCTCGACGAGGCCAAGCAGGCGCACTTCTGGCTGCACGCGTCGGCGTGGCTCAAGTGCATGTACTACGTGCCGCGCATGGCCGAGGACTTCGTCCATCGCATCGCGCCGCCGCTGTTCGCGGCCGACCTCGGCGGCGTCGCCGCGGCGTGCAAGGAGGCGCTCGGCAAGATGGCCGACTTCTCGCCGGAGGAGGCGGCGCTCGCGGCCCAGGCGGCGATGCCGTACGTGAAGGAGGCGGTGATCGCGATCGTCGAGATGTGCCAGAAGATCCGCTCGGCCGCCGACTTCATCAGCTCCGGCGGCAAGGGCAAGCTCGGCATCGAGGACAAGATCGACATCGCCGGCGCCGACCCCGGTGGCCCGACGATCGGCAACCTCGGCGCGTACATCTTCCGCCTGTTCATGGACGACTCGGGCACGCCCGGCGCCGCCGCCGACGCCGCCGCGCGCGAGAAGAAGGACAAGGACGCCGCCGCCCACCGCGGCGGCAGCATGGACAGCGCGATCGGGATCACCGGCAGCGTCGAGGGCAAGGGCGTCAAGCCGCAGCTCCCGCAGTGGCCGACCGAGGAGGCCTACGAGGAGTACGTCGGCGAGGCGGGCTACGCCGCGACCAGGACCATGTCGTGGGCCGAGCGCCGCGCGTACTGGGAGGAGGAGGCCTACAAGCAGCAGTGTGGGGTCGGCGCCGGCGAGGACTACTACGACCAGACCAAGGACATGACCTGGCCGCAGCGCGAGGAGTTCTGGAAGCGCGTCGCCAAGCAGCAGGCCGCGGGCAAGGACGGCCCGGTCGACACCTCCGGCATCGACAAGATCAAGGACACCTACGCGCAGGGCGAGCTCGGCATCAAGTTCGGCCGCGACAAGCTCGGCTTCACGATCTCGTGCGAGGGCGGCGGCGGGGTCGGCGCCGGCGCGGGCTTCGGCGCCAGCGCGGGCGCAGCCCCGACCGGCAACGCGCGCCTGCACTTCGTCAAGCCGACGTTCTCGGTCGACCTGATCAAGAACGCCGACTCCGCGGCGATCGCGATCCGCTTCTTCGTGCGGTTCGCCTACCACTTCCTCGACGCGATCGTCTCGGCGGTGGCGTGGAACCAGCGCGCGTCGCAATCGACCGATCCGGTCGCGACCTCGGCCGGCGGCTTCTTCTGGACCAACGTGTTCTCGCTGTTCGCGATCAAGGAGGCGCTCAACGACATCACCAACGACCACGCCGAGTTCGTCGCGGCGATGCTCGATCGCCTGGAGTTCGAGTTCGGCTTCGACGTGTCGGTGGCCGCGCAGGGCGAGGTCGGCGTAGGCATCGAGGCGTCGGCGGCGATCAAGGGCCGCGGCAAGGTGAGCGTCGCGACCCTGCTGGCGCCGCTGCTCGATCTGTTCATGGGCGGCGCGCGGCCGTCGGCGTCGGGCGCGAGCCTGGTCGATCGCATCGTGCCGCACGTCGACTTCCACATCGACGATCGCTTCCAGTGCAAGGTCCACGCGGCGATCGGCGCGCTCGAGGTCGAGTCGTCGGGCGATCTGCTGCACGCGAAGCTGTCGATCCCGAAGGGCTCGCCGATGCGGACCAAGCTGCAGAACCTCGGCGCGATGATCGAGGACGCGGTGTTCGCGTGGACCGATCGCTTCAAGGAGCCGGAGCCCGAGCCGGTGCGCCGCATCAAGCTGGTGCTGGCCGCGCTCGACACCGAGGTCTACGCGCTGCTGAAGGCCTACAAGCGGCCGGAGGGCTCGGTCGACGCCGCGCTCGCGACCGTGTCGCATCTCGCCGAGGACTGCATGCGCGGGCTGAAGGGCGAGCCCAGGCCGCCGCCGGACCCGCCGCGCGAGCCGATGGCCAAGGTGCTGCAGATGCTCGTCGCCACCAAGGTGCACGGCGTGGCGCTGGCGGCGGGCCCGAGCCTCGAGGTGAGCCAGGTGCCTGACCCGGACCCGAAGGCCAAGCCGGCGTTCATCGCGGTCATGACCGTCGACGACACCGAGAAGGCGGCGGCGATCGGCAGCGGCTGGGCGCCGCCGGAGCCGCCCAAGAAGCTCGGCGATCGCGCGGCGTGGAAGGTCGCGCTACCGCTCGCGCCCTCGGTGGTGGCGTGGAGCACCTACGACGATGCCGCGCGCGGGGTGCACGTGCAGGGGCTGGTCGCCGGCTTCGATCGGCGCAGCGACGCGGAGAAGTTCGCGCAGCGCCGCAACCTGGCGTGGGTCGACGATGCGGTCGAGACCTCGGTGTGGGAGCGCGAGGCCAAGCACTGGGCCTGGGTCGACACCGATCTCGTGCCCACGCTCGCCGGCGACAAGGCGCCGCTGCCCACGGTCGAGCTCGAGGGCTCGAACCTGTGGCTGCGCTTCCCGCTGGTCGAGCTCACGCCGGTGCTCGCACATCCGCCCAGGCTGCTGGCCGCGGGCACGCGCCAGCCGATCGTGCCGATCTGGAAGCTGACGCTCATCAAGGACGCGACGCTGTCGGAGATCGACGAGCTGCGCGATCGGCTGGCGATCAACCGCGCGGCGGCCGGGATCTCGGAGCAGCCGACGCGCTGACAGGCTCGGGGGCGGGCTCGAGGATCGGCACGTGGTGCGCGTCGCGGATCGGCAGCGCGCGGTACGCGTTCGGCGTGACGCCGGTGAACGCGCGGAACTCGTGCACGAAGTGCGGCTGATCGCTGTATCCCGCGTCGAGGGCGAGATCGAGCCATGGGGTACGGGGATCCGCGGCGAGGCGGCCGAGCACGCGACCGAAGCGCTGCACGCGGGCGTAGGTCTTGGGCGTGAGGCCGATGGCCTCGCGAAATAGCGCGATGAAGCGACGGTGGCTATAACCGCTGGCGAGGGCGGCCTCGGCGACTGCCGCACCGGCGCGCAGCTGACCGAGCCCGGCGGCGATCGCGGGATGGACGCCGCGCACCATGGGCAGGCGGGCGCGCAGGATCTGCTCGAGCGCGATCAGGCGCGCCTCCGGCGATCGCGCTGACAGGATCTGCGTGCGCGCGCGATCTGCGTCGGCGCCCCACAGCGCCTCGAGCGCGACGTGGCGATCGGCCAGCGCCTCGGCGGAGACGCCGAACAGGAGCGGCGCGACGCCGGGCTCGAGCACCGCGCCGACCGAATCCGCGGGGTCCGAGATGTCGCGCACGTAGTACCCAGCCCGCGGCCCGCCCACCATCGCGTGGCCGACGGTGTAGCCGACCGGATCGCCAAGGCCGTCGAACAGCCGCAGCGGCGCGCCATCGCCGCGGAACACGACGTGGACCGTGCCGGTCGGCAGCATGCGCTCGCGCGTGGCGCCCGCGGGCGGCGCGGTCGCCGACGACGCCCAGATCACCCGCACGAACGGGCGCAGCGCGGGATGCGGCGGACGGGCGGTCACCGGATCAGGCTACCGCACGCGCGCGACGATCAAGCGACGAACGCGAGCACGTCGGCGAAGCGCTGCTCGGCGCAGATGCCGAACCAGGGGTTGCGGCCGAGCTTGTCGCGCGTGAGGGCCGGGCTGGTGAGGCCGCACAGGAAGCGCGCGGCCTGGCGCGGCTCGCCGAGGGCGCGCGGGTGCTTCGCGCGCAGCGCCGCGAAGCCGGCGGGGATGACGGTTCGCAGATCCGGCGCGGGCGGCGGCGCGGGCAGGACCTGCGCCGCGCCGGTCGCGCAGTAGCTGCAGTGGCCGCACGCCTCGGCGCGGACCTGGCCGAAGTGCGCCACCAGCTCGTTGGACTGGCAGCCCGCGTGCGTGACCAGCGCCAGCACGTCGACGAGCCGCGCGATCTCGCTCTGCTCGCGGCGCTCGAACCGGCGGACCAGCTCGTCGGCGAGGGCGCGGGTGTCCTCGTGATCGCGGAGCCGGCGGTACGGCTGCCGGACATCGCTGGGCTCGAGCGCGACCATCCCCTTCTCCTCGAAGTACGTGAGCGCGGTCAGCACGCGATCGCGCGGCTCGCCGATCGCGGTCGCCGCGGCCGCGGGATCGAGCGAGTACAGCGTGCGGCCCTTCTTGGCCTGCGCGAGCAGCCGGGTCACGAACGCGCGGCGCTCGCCCTCGAAGCGGCCGGCGATCTCCTCGAACGGGATGATCGGCCGCAGCGTGTACGCGGCGTAGAACGGCGTGCCCTGGACCAGCGCGCCGTCGAGCTCGAGGTACGTGAGCGCGGTGCGCAGCACCAGCACGCGCAGATCGTGGCGCGCCGACAGCTCGGGATAGCTGACGTCGAACGCCGGCCCGAGCCCGAAGATCTCCTGGAGCATCGCCTCGAGCGACGCGCGGGTCGGCGTGTCGCCGTACGCGAAGTTCTCGAGCGCGGGCACATCGTCGGGGCACGCGAGCAGCTCGACCCGCGACGGCGCGCCATCGCGGCCGGCGCGGCCGATCTCCTGGCTGTAGCTCTCGAGGCTCTTGGGCAGGTTGTAGTGAATGACCGTGCGCACGTCGGCCTTGTCGATGCCCATGCCGAACGCGATCGTCGCGACCACGATCCCGCGGTCCGACGCCATCCACGCGTCCTGCACCCGCGCGCGATCCTCGGGCTCCATGCCGGCGTGATACGCGGCGGCGCTGTGCCCGGCCTGCTGCAGCAGCGCGGCGACCCGCTCCGCGGTCTTCTGCAGCGTGACGTAGACGATCGTCGGGCCCGACAATGACGCGAGCGTGTCGACGAGCACGCGGTCGCGCGCAAGGGCGGTGACCGGCGTCGTGACCAGGCGCAGGTTCGAGCGATAGAAGCCGGTGACGATCGCGTCGCCCGCGGGGATGTCGAACGCGCGGCAGATGTCGGCGACCACCGCCGGCGTCGCGGTCGCGGTCAGCGCGAGCACGCGCGTCGCGTTGATCCGCGTGCGCAGGCCCGCGAGCTTGAGGTAGTCGGGCCGGAAGTTGTGGCCCCACTCCGAGATGCAGTGAGCTTCGTCGACCGCGAACAGGGCGATCGTCGTCTGGCGCAGCGCCTCGAGGAAGCGCTCGTTGTTGAAGCGCTCGGGCGCGACGTAGAGCAGCTTGAGCGCGCCGCGCTTCATGTCGTCGGTGACCGCGCGGACCTCCGCCGCCGACAGCGACGAATCGAGCCGCGCCGCCGCGATGCCGCGGCCGCGCAGGAAATCGATCTGATCCTTCATCAGCGCGATCAGCGGCGACACCACCAGGGTCACGCCCTCGAGCAGCAGCGCCGGCAGCTGGTAGCACAGCGACTTGCCGGCGCCGGTCGGGAACACCGCGAGCGCCGAGCCGCGCGCGAGGATCGCGTCGATCACGGCCTCTTGCCCGGGGCGCAGCGTGCGGAACCCGAAGCGATCGTGCAGGACCTCCAGCGGCGTGGTGCTCACGCGTTCACTCACCACGAGCGCGGGCGCTGGGCAAGGCTCGATCGCGATCGCGGCTAGATCGGCACGCGCACCGTGACCGTCACGGTCGCGGGCTCAGCGGGCGGCTCGATCGGTTCCACCCCCCACGATCAGCAGCTCGACGCCGACCGGCGGGCGCGCGTCGAGCTCCTCGGGCGTCATCTCCCAGACATAGGGGCCCTCGAACGCGTCGAGGATGTCGACGACCTCGTCGACGCGCGGATACGGCCCGCCCTGCGCCTCGAGGCGCGCGAGCCGGCGCTCGAGGCACACGCGGAAGCGCTCGCGGAGCGCCGCGGGCGGCTCGTCATCCTCGGCCAGGACCAGGACCTCGTAGCGATGGGGCATGCACCATCTGACGACGGATCCACGATCTGTGACGCGCAAGCGGCGCTCGACGCGGCGCTCACCTCGCTGACCACGTATCGGCGATCACGCCTCCACGCGACAGGGAGGTGAGCGCGAGCGTGAGACCGCGATCGCAACACGATCGCAACGCGCGGGGTGAGCAGATTGGCCGCGAGGCGTCTCTTGCCAGGAGAAGCGCATCGCTTCCCCACCTTCACCAAGGCGCACTCATGAGTGGCTTCGCGATCCAGTCCGACTCTCACTGGAACCGTCCCGGCAACGGCAACTTCGAGCTCGTGCGAGCCAAGTCGCTGAGCGGCATCGAGCACATGTTCCGCGGCCCCAGCCCGAGCGGGCTGCGCTGGACCTCGAACGGCAACGCCTTGCCCATCTACGGCGGGCAGCCGCGCGGGGGCTGGATCTTCGACGAGGTGTCGCTGATCCAGTCGACGTTCGTCGGCCCGGACGGCAACCACAACCTCGAGCTGGTCGCGGTGGTTGGCGACAGCACCACGCACGCGTCGGACTCGCCCGATTTCCGCAACCTCGCGCACGTGTACCGCGAATCGGGCACGTGGAAGCTGGGGCTCGGGGAGTTCATCCCGGGCTCGCGCGGGGTCCGCGGCAACCCTGCCTTCGTCCAGGGCCGCGCCGGCGGCTCGGCGAGCGACTTCCAGGTGATCGTCCCCGACGACCACAGCGGCTTCCGTCACTTCCATCGCGAGAACGCCGCGACGCCGCGCGCCTGGGTCTCGAACGGGACGTTCCTCACCGAGCTCGGGCGCATCGATGGCCTGTCGATGATCAGCAGCAGCTACGGCCACCTCGAGGGCGTGGCCGTGGCCGGCGGGAAGCTCATCCACTTCTTCCGCACCGACGACGGCCGCTGGATGCAGTCGAGCAACGGCGTGATCGCGAGCGACGTCACCGGCATCCCATCGATGATCGAGAATCGCTTCGTGCCGCCCGGTGGTCAGCACGGCGACTTCGAGGTGGTCGTGCCGCTCAAGCGCGGCGGCGTTCAGCACTTCCTGCGCCAGAACACCGATCTGATCACGCACAACCCGATGAACTGGCGAGTCGGGAAGGTCTTCGGCGCCGGCTTGTTCCCGCAGCGGGTGGCGCTGTTCCAGAGCGACTTCATCACCACCGGCGATCCCGATCGCGTCGGCCACCTCGAGGTCATCGTCGACGATGGGCGGCTGCTGCACTTCTGGCGCGACACGCTGCCGATCGTGAACTGGCACGGCCCATCGGGGGCGATCCCGCCGGGCTGAGCGGTACAGTCACGGCGATGACCCAGACCTGGGATCCCGATCGCTACGCGAAGAACGCGCGCTTCGTCGCCGAGCTCGGCCAGCCGGTGGTCGAGCTGCTCGCCCCGCAGCCGGGCGAGCGCATCCTCGATCTCGGCTGCGGCGACGGCGTGCTCACGCGCCGGCTCGCGGAGCTCGGCTGCGACGTGGTCGGCGCGGACGCGAGCCCGGCGCTGATCGAGGCGGCGCGCGGGCTCGGCCTCGACGCGCGGGTGATCGATGGCCACGCGCTCGCGTTCGACGGCGAGTTCGACGCGGTGTTCAGCAACGCCGCGCTGCACTGGATGAAGGATCCGGCGCGCGTGATCGCCGGCGTGTACCGCGCGCTGCGGCCGGGCGGGCGGTTCGTCGCCGAGCTCGGCGGCGCGGGCTGCGTCGAGACGATCCACCGCGCGCTGATCGCGGGGCTCGATCGCCGCGGCATCGATGGCGCGGCCGCGAGCCCCTGGTACTTCCCGACGCCCGAGGCCTACGGCGCGCTGCTCGCGGCCGGTGGGTTCGCGGTCGCCTCGATCGCGCTCATCCCGCGGCCCACGCCGCTGCCCGGCGACATCGCGGGCTGGCTCGAGACGTTCTCCGAGAGCTTCACGCGCGCGCTGCCGGTCGCGGACCGCGCGGCCTACCTCGACGAGATCCGCGCGGCGGTGAAGCCGCGCCTCTGCGACGCCGACGGGCGCTGGACCGCGGACTACGTGCGGCTGCGGTTCGCGGCGACCCGGCCGGTGCTATAGCTCGCGCGTGGCGTTCCTCGACTGGTGGGTCCCCGATGTCGCGCTCGAACCGGGCGAGACCGAGCGCTGGTCGGCGCTCGCGAACCAGAAGCACGGCTGGCGCGCGCTCGGCGGCATCCTGAGCGCGACCGAGCGCCGCCTGGTGTTCCGCCCGAACCGCGTCGATCGGCGGCTCGGCGGAACCGTGTGGACCGTGCCGCTGACCGAGGTCGCGTCGATCGGCCGGCGCGCGCCGACCTTCCATCCGTTCGACGGCGGGCTGCGCAGCCGGCTGCAGATCATGACCCGCGATGGCGCCGAGCACCTGTTCGTCGTCAACAAGCTCGCGGCGCAGATCGCCGCGCTGACCGAGCTCAGCGCGCGCGTCGCGCGCTGATCGGCGCAGGACGCCGGGCGTCGACGGGCGCCGTGATATGAGCGGTGGATGGATCCGGCCCCCGTAGGCGCGAAGACCATCCGCAAGGTCATCGTCGCGTCGTCGCTCGGCACGCTGTTCGAGTGGTACGACTTCTACCTCTACGGCAGCCTCGCGGTGTTCTTCGGCGGGCTGTTCTTCCCGCCCGGCAACGAAACCGCCGCGCTGCTCGCCAGCCTCGCGACCTTCGGCGCTGGCTTCGGCGTCCGGCCGATCGGCGCGCTGGTGTTCGGCCACATCGGCGATCGCGTCGGTCGCAAGTACACGTTCCTGATCACGATGGCCACGATGGGCATCTCGACCGCCCTGATCGGCGTGCTGCCCACCTACGAGCAGGTCGGCATGGGCTCGACGATCGCGCTGGTCGCGCTGCGCCTCCTGCAGGGGCTCGCGCTCGGCGGCGAGTACGGCGGCGCCGCGACCTACGTCGCCGAGCACGTGCCCGACGCGCGCCGCGGCTACTTCACGAGCTACATCCAGACCACCGCGACGCTCGGGTTCTTCCTCAGCATGGGCGTGATCGGCACGACCCGGATCGCGCTCGGCGAGGCCGACTTCTACGCCTACGGCTGGCGGCTCCCGTTCCTCCTGTCGTTCGCGCTGGTCGCGGCCTCGATCTACATCCGCATCCGCATGCAGGAGTCGCCGATGTTCACCGCGCTCAAGGCGCGCGGCGAGACCGTGAAGAACCCGCTCAAGGAGAGCTTCACCAACCCGGTCAACCTGCGCTACGTGCTGCTCGCGCTGTTCGGCGCGACCGCCGGCCAGGGCGTGGTCTGGTACACCGGTCAGTTCTACGCGCTCACGTTCCTGCAGAGCACGCTCAAGATCGACTGGCAGACCTCGTACGTGATGATGTCGATCGCGCTCGTGCTCACGACGCCCTTGTTCGTGGCCATGGGCGCGCTGTCCGATCGGATCGGCCGCAAGCGCATCATCCTCACCGGCTGTGCGCTGGCGGCGCTGACCTACGTGCCGATCTACATGGCGATGAAGCACTTCGGCAACCCGGATGGGCTCGCGGCCGCCGACCCCGCGCAGATCAACCACGTCGCGATCGTCCTCTTGCTCACGCTGCAGATGGTCTACGTGTGCATGGTCTACGGCCCGATCGCGGCGTTCCTGGTCGAGCTGTTCCCGACCCGCATCCGCTACACCTCGATGTCCTTGCCCTACCACCTGGGCAACGGCTGGTTCGGCGGCTTCCTGCCGCTCATCGCCACCGCGGTGACCACGTCGGCGGCGGTCAAGGGCTGGCTGGGCGGCGACGCGATCTACGCCGGCCTGGCCTACCCGATCGCGATCTGCCTGCTGACGCTGGTGGTCGGCGGGCTCTACATCCGCGAGACCAAGGACCATCGCCTGGACGGCGCGGCGATCACGCCACCTTCGCCACGCTGATCGGCGCGACCGCGCTCGCGCCGCGGCGCAGGAGATCGCGCCACTCGCCGACGCTGTGCGACGCCGGCTCGGTGGTCGCGAGAAAATCGCGGAGCAACGCGAGGAACCGCGCCGGATCGTTGTGGTGCGGGAAGTGGCCCGCGCCGTCGAAGATCTCGAGGCGGCTGCCGGGCATCGCGGCGTGGGCGACCGCGGCGTGGGCGTACGGCACGACCGGATCGCGCGTGCCCCACATCAGCATCGTCGGCATGCCGGCGGTCAGGTAACAGCGATCGAGCATCGTGATCACCTGGCCGCGCCAGTCGACCACCGAGCGCAGCGTGCGCACGAACGCGCGCCGCGCCTGCGAGTCGGGCAGCGCGTCGAACACGCGCTGCAGATCGTCGGCGTCGTTGCCGAGATCGGTGTCGAGGCGGCGCAGGAGGCGCAGCGCGCTGCCGAGCAGCACGCGGGTCGCGCGCAGCCGCAGGAGCGGCAGCAAGAGCTCGGCGGTCGGCGCCGAGGCCCAGCGCAGGATCGGCGTGACCGCGCGCGAGATGCCGCCGGTCGCGACCAGCACCAGCCGCTGACAGCGCTCGGGGTACTGATACGCGAACTGCATCGCGACGCCGCCGCCGAGCGAGTGCCCGACGACGGTCGCGCTCTCGATCTCCAGCACGCTCAGCAGATCGCGCATCGCGTTGGCGTAGCCCGCGACGGTGTAGTCGGCGCGCGGCTTGTCGGAGCGGCCGTGGCCGAGCAGGTCGGGCGCGATCACCGTGTGGTCGCGAGCCAGGGACGGGATCACGTCGCGCCACGTGTCGGACTGATCGCCGATGCCGTGGATGAGCAAGAGGGCCGGCCCCTGCCCCACCTTCACGAACGCGCGCCGCTTGCCGTGGATCTGGCGGTACTGGATCACGCCCCTAGCGTATCGAGGCTCGTCGCGCGACTGCAGAGAATCGACACACCGACGGTTGTTCACCGACGAGGATGCGTCACCAAGGCGGGCCGGGTTGCACCGTCGCCCGCGACCTTCCGGGCGCAGCATGCAAGTGCAGCGGCAACCGCGGATCTGCGTCCTGCAGGAGCCCTCGGGTGCTGCGCGCCGCCGCGCGCGCGCGGTAGCGTGCGGCGTGACCTTCACCTCCGACGACGCGCGCGCCGCGCTCGATCACCTCGCGATCCACGGCTGGGCGCGGCTCGGCGTGCTCGCGGACGCCGATCGGCTCGCGGCGCTGCGCGCGCGCACCGACGCGATCATGGACACCGGCGCGCCCGAGCTCGGGCTGTTCTTCCAGCACGACTCGGCGACCGGCGCCTACGCCGATCTCGACTTCGGCGCGGGCTGGACCGGGCCGTCGCGCGCGTACCGCAAGATCGAGGGGCTCGAGCGCGATCCGGTGTTCCGCGCCTGGATCGAGGCGCCGTGCTTCGCCACGCTGACCGCCTCTGCGATCGCCGGCCCGGTCGCGGTGAGTCGCGCGGTGCTCTGGACCAAGGCGACGAGCGGCGGCACCGAGCTGCCGTGGCACCAGGACGGCGGCAAGTTCTGGGGCCTGTCGGCGCAGCCCACGCTCACCGTGTGGACCGCGCTCGACGACGCGCCGGTCGAGAGCGGCTGCGTCGAGGTCCTCCCCGGGACGCACACCGGCGGGCTGGCCACGCCCGAGGGCGGCACGATCCCGGAGGCGCTCACCGCCGATGCGCGCCCGCTGCAACTGCCCGCGGTCGCCGGCGAGGTCCTGCTGCTGCACAACCTGGTCTGGCATCGCTCGCGGCGCAACCGGACGGCACACCCGCGCCGCGCGCTGTCGGTGTGCCTCATGAGCGCCGCGATCCGCTGCACGCGCACGCGCCGCGCGCCGCGGCAGTTCGCGCGGCTCTTCGATCGGTAGAACACCGAGCGTCCGACCGCCGGACGCCGACGCGCGCGCCGCGCCGCGTCGTAAACCGGCAACATCCTTCGACGCGCAGTCCTTGCATGTCGGGAGCGGTTCTCGTACGACGTGCCTTCATGTCGAACGTCGCCATCACCGGAACGGGCGTGTACGCGCCGCCGAGCGTCATCTCCAACGACGAGCTCGCGGCCTCGTTCAACGCCTACGTCGAGGCGACCAACCTCGCCCACGCCGACGCCATCGCGCGCGGCGAGCGTCCGCGCCTCGAGCCTTCGAGCGCCGAGTTCATCTTCAAGGCCTCGGGCATCAAGCGGCGGCACGTGACCGATCGCGCCGGCATCCTCGATCCCGCGATCATGGCGCCGCGCATCCCGAACCGGCCCAACGACGAGCCGTCGCTGCAGTGCGAGATGGCGGTGGCCGCCGCCCGGGGCGCGCTCGCCCAGGCCGGCGCCGAGGCATCGTCGATCGACGGCGTGCTCGTCGCCTGCTCGAACCACCAGCGCGCGTACCCCGCGATCGCCGTCGAGGTCCAGGCCGCGCTCGGCGCCTCGGGCGTGGCGTTCGACATGAACGTCGCGTGCTCGTCGGCGACCTTCGGCATCGCGATGGCGCGCGACATGGTCGCCCAGGGCACCGCGCGCCGCGTGCTCGTGGTCAGCCCCGAGATCTGCACCGCGCACCTCAACTTCCGCGATCGCGAGAGCCACTTCATCTTCGGCGACGCGTGCAGCGCGGTGCTGGTCGAGCCGCTCGACACGACCACCGCGCCGGGCGCCTACGAGATCCTCGGCACGCGCCTGATGACGAAGTTCTCGAACGCGATCCGCAACAACGCCGGGTTCCTCGATCGCTGCGCCGCACCCGAGGTCCGCGATGCGAGCGACCGCCTGTTCGTGCAGCAGGGCCGCAAGGTGTTCAAGGAGGTCTCCCCGGCGGTCGCCGAGCTGATCACCAGCCACCTCGCCGAGGTCGGCATCGCCCCGACCGCCCTGCGCCGGCTGTGGCTGCACCAGGCCAACCTGACGATGAACCAGTGGATCGCGACCAAGGTGCTCGGCCGCGAGCCGACCGCCGAGGAGTCGCCGAACGTGCTCGACGAGTACGGCAACACCAGCTCGTGCGGCTCGATCCTGGTCTTCCACGACCGGCGCGACGACATGAACGTCGGCGACCTCGGCATCGTCTGCTCGTTCGGCGCCGGCTACTCGATCGGCAACCTGATCGTCCGCAGGGCGCGCTGAGGCGCCGCCGGGCGTACAGTCCCGGCCGATGCTGCTCCTCAATCCCAGGCACCTCACCCGCGGTTATCCCGACGAGCGGTCGCGCGAGATCATGCGCAAGACCGTCGCGTTCTTCGAGCAGAAGGGCAAGAAGCGGCTCAAGGAGGACGACCTCGCGCGCACCTGGTACGCCGACTTCCTCGCGTTCGTGAAGGCCGAGGGCGTGTTCGCGACGCTGCTCACGCCGGCGGGCGTGCGCGCGGGCGACGCCGACGCGCGCTGGGACACGTGGCGCAACTGCGAGTTCAACGAGACCCTCGGCTTCTACGGCCTCTGCTACTGGTACACGTGGCAGGTCTCGATCCTCGGCCTCGGTCCGATCTGGATGAGCCCCAACCAGGCGCTCCAGCAGCAGGCCGCCGGGCACCTCGCCGACGGCGGGATCTTCGGCTTCGGCCTGTCCGAGCGCGCACACGGCGCCGACATCTACTCGACCGACATGATCCTGACGCCGCAGCCCGACGGCAGCTACCGCGCCACCGGCAGCAAGTACTACATCGGCAACGGCAACAAGGCCGCGATGCTGTCGACCTTCGGCAAGCTCGCCGGCACCGACGAGTACGTCTTCTTCGCCGTCGACACCCAGCACCCGAACTACAAGCTGGTGAAGAACGTCGTCGCCAGCCAGTCGTACGTCGCCGAGTACGCGCTCGAGAACTACCCGGTCACCGACGCCACGATCCTGTCGCGCGGCAAGGAGGCGTGGAACGCCGCGCTCAACACCGTCAACATCGGCAAGTACAACCTCGGCTGGGCGTCGATCGGGATGTGCACGCACGCGCTGTACGAGGCGATCAACCACGCCTCGCACCGGCGCCTCTACAACATGTACGTGACCGACTTCCCGCACGTGAAGCAGATGTTCACGGATGCGTACGCCCGCCTGGTCGCGATGAAGCTGTTCGCGCTGCGCGCCGCCGACTACATGCGCAGCGCCACCGCCGAGGACCGGCGCTACCTGCTCTACAACCCGGTCATGAAGATGAAGGTCACGACCCAGGGCGAGGAGGTCGTGAACCTGCTCTGGGACGTGATCGCCGCGCGCGGGTTCGAGAAGGACACGTTCTTCGAGATGGCGGCGCGCGACATCCGCGCGCTGCCCAAGCTCGAGGGCACCGTGCACGTGAACATCGCGCTGATCGTGAAGTTCATGCCGAACTACTTCTTCGCGCCGGGGAAGTTCCCCGCGGTGCCGCGCCGCGACGACGCCGCCGACGACACGTTCCTGTTCCACCAGGGCGAGACCAGCGGCCTCGGCAAGATCCGCTTCCACGACTACGACCCGGCGTTCGCCGCGTACGACCTGCCCAACGTGAAGGTCTTCCGCGAGCAGATCGCCGTGCTGAAGGAGCTGCTCGCGACCGCGACGCCGGACGACGCCCAGCGCAAGGACCTCGACTTCCTGATGACGCTCGGCGAGATGTTCACGCTGGTGGTCTACGCCCAGCTGGTCGCCGAGAACGCGGCGATCTACGGCCTCGGCCACGAGCTCGTCGACCAGATCTTCGACTTCCTGGTCCGCGACTTCGCGAAGTTCGCGCAGCAGCTGCACGCCAAGCCGAGCAGCACGCCGGCGCAGATGGCCTGCTGCCTGCGGCTCATCCGGAAGCCGGTGTTCGACGCCGCCCGCTACCAGCACGTCTGGCAGGAGGTCCACGCGCTCGACGGCGCCTACGAGATGACGCCCGGCTGATCGGCGCCGCGCGAGGTGTACACTCCGCCGCCGTGACCGCCTCCGCTCCGCTCGATCCACACCGGCTCGCCGCCCTGTACCAGACCCACACCGCCGCGCATCGGATCCTCGATGTCATCGCGGCGCGCGACGGCGCGCCCTCCGAGACCACCGTCGAGACGCTGCTGCAGGACGCGGCGGTCGATCGCCCGGCGGCGATCGACGCGCTCCGCCAGCTGGCGATGGCCGGCTGCGGCGACTTCATCGTCGGCCGGCGCGGCGCGCCGACGCGCTTCCGCTGGATCGCCGGCATGAACCGGCTGGGCGAGCTGATGGCGCGCGGCGAGGT
>JAIOQA010000066.1 GCA_021413675.1 Deltaproteobacteria bacterium
CGCTTCGGTGGCCCGGGGCTCGCGGCGTGCAATCCGCTGCTCGCGTTCCAGCTGATGAACAACTTCACGATGTGCCACGCCGCGATCCAGGAGGGCATCGGTGGGCCGAGCGGCGCGCTGTTCTCGCGCGGCGCGGGCACCATCGCGGCGCTGGCGGCAGCGCGGCGGAGCGTCGAGGATGGCGACTGCGCGATCGCGATCGCGGGCGGCGCGGACTCGGCGCTGCACCCGGTGACGTGGGCGGAGCTCGTGCGCGATGGCCGCGCGGTGGTGCCGGGTGAGGGCTGCGGGTTGATCGCGATCGCTGATGACGATCGCTTCCCGGCGCTCGCGACGCTCTGCACGGTCGCGAGCTTCCCGCTCGATGGGGAGGGCGAGCTCGCGGCTACGATCGGCGCGGCGATCGGGCCGGATGCGGAGGAGATCGTGATCGCGGTCGGCGCGGACGCGAATGCGGTGCGCGGCATGGTCGCGGCGCACGCCCCGGCAGCGCGCATCCACGATCTCGGGCTCGGCGAGGCGCTGGCCGCGACTCCGGCGCTGGCCTGGCTGGCCGCGCTCGATCGGATCCGCCTCGGCGCGCGCCGTGTCGTGACTCTCACGATCGGCGTCGATGGTGACCTCGGCGTCGTCACCCTGGAGGCGCCGTGACCGCGGTGATCACCGGCGTCGGCGTGGTGAGCGCGTTCGGCGTGGGGCGCGAGCGCTTCTTCGCCGGGCTGCGCGGCGGCGACCACGCGATCCGACCGATCGCGTGGTTCGATGCGACCACGTTTCCGGTGCGGGTCGCGGGCGAGGTGCCGATCGAGGTCGCGCCGGTGACCGCGTCGCGCGATCGCAAGGTCGGGTTCGCGCTGGCCGCGGCCAGCGAGGCCTGGCGCCAGGGCGGCTGCGGTGACGCCGAGCGCGACGCGCCCCGGGTGATAGCGCGCCGATCGCGCCGCGGGGCGTGATCGACTGGGCCGCCGAGCCCGCGGCGACACTGCCCGCCATGCGCTTCCGTTCGCCGGTCGACACCGCGGCGCGCGCGGTCAGGCGCGCCCTCGGGCTGCGCGGCCCCACGACGATCAACGTCTCGGCGTGCGCGGCGGGCGCGCTCGCGGTCGCCGAGGCCGCGTCGCTGGTCGCGCGCGGCGCGCGCGCGGTCGTCTGCGGCGGCGCCGACAGCATGGTCAACCCGCTCGGCATCGGCGGCATGGCCCGGCTCGGCGCGCCGTCGCCGCGCGCGGCGCCCGACGCGTGTCGCCCGTTCGATCGCGATCGCGACGGCCTCGCGATCGGCGAGGGCGCGGCGATGTTCATCGTCGAGGATCTCGCCTCCGCGCGCGCGCGGGGAGCGCGCCCGCTGGCCGCGATCACCGGCTGGGGCGCGACCCAGGATGCGTATCGCGCGACCGCGCCGCGCCCCGATGGCAGCGCGGCGGCCGCGGCGATCGCGCGCGCGCTGACCCGGGCCGGGCTCGCGCCCGAGGCGATCGGCTACGTCAACGCGCATGGCACCGGCACGCCGCTCAACGATCCAGCGGAGTGCTGTGCGCTCGCGACGGTGTTCGGCGCGCACGTCGCGAAGCTGCCGGTCAGCTCGATCAAGGGCGCGATCGGTCACCTGATGGCCGCCGCCGGCGCGATCGAGCTGGCCGCGTGCGTGCTGGCGCTCACCGAGAGCCTGCTGCCCGGCACGGCGCACCTGCGCCACCGCGATCCGGCCTGCGACGTCGACGTGATCGGGCCGTCGCCGCGGCGCGCGTACGTCGAGCACACGCTGTCGAACTCGTTCGGCTTCGGCGGCCAGAACGCCAGCGTGATCCTGCGGAGGATGCCGTGACGGCGATGATCGCACCGGTCGCGGTGATCGCGTGGCGCTGGCGCACCGCGCTCGGCGCGGACATCGAGGCCGCGGTCACGCGCATGCTGGCCGGCGAGTCGGGCGCGATCGCCAACCCCGAGCCGGCGTATCGCGTGCGCGCGATCGCGCCGATCGCGGGTGCGCCGCCGCGGACCCGCCACGATCGGTTCGTGCGCCGGCTCGGCGCGTTCGCGATCGATGCGGCGACCCAGGTCGCGGCCGGCCTCGCGCCCGATCTTCGCCTCGGCCTGTACTCCGCGGTCGGCGGCCTGCGCGCGCACTGGGACGACATGCTGGCGGCGTTCGTCCGCCAGCGCGACGATGGCATCGACGCCTGGGCGCTCGGGCTGCGCGAGATCCATCCGTTCTGGATGCTGCGCCACCTGTCGAACAACGTGCACGCGCTGCTCGCCGCCGACCTCGGCGCGCGCGGCGATGGCGCGACCTACGGCGGCGCGAGCGCGGGCGCGCAGGCGATCGCGGCCGCGGCGTGGGCGCTGCATGCCGGCGCGATCGATACGGCGATCGTCGTCGCGCACGACTCGCTCCTCGAGCCCGAGACCCTGGTCGAGCTCGGCGAGCGCGACCAGGGCCAGCTCCCCGGCGAGGCGGCCGCCGCCCTGGTCCTGGTCAGGCCCGACGATCCGCGCGCGCGGGATCGCCTCGCGAGCGTGGCGGCGTTCGCCGGCGCGGGCGCGCCGACCGGCGACGCGATGCGCGGGGCGATCGACGCCTTCTCCGCGATGGGCCCGATCGATCTCGTCGACGGCGATCACGCGCTGCCGGCGGCCACGGCGCGAACCGCGATCGCCGCCGCCTTCGGCGAGATCGGCGCGGTCACGCCGCTGGTCCAGACCATCGCGCTCGCGGGCATCCTGAAGCGCACGCGCGCCCGCGTCGCGCTCGGCCTCGCGGCCGGCGAGCCCGACCTCATCACCGCGATCCGCATCGAGGTTCCCGCATGACCACGCCGTGCGCCGTCGTCACCGGAGGTTCGCGCGGCATCGGCCGGGCCATCGCGCTCGCGCTCGCGCGGCGCGGGTACGCGGTCGCCGTCGACTACCGCGTCGATGCCGACGCCGCGCAGGCCACGGCCGCCGAGATCGTCGCCGGTGGTGGCAAGGCGCTCGCGATCGCCGCCGATGTCACGGCGCGCGATCAGGTCGCGACGCTGATGGCCACCGCGGAGCGCGAGCTCGGGCCGATCGAGGCGCTGGTCGCGAACGCCGGCGTCACCCGCGATGGCTTGCTCGGCGCCACCGATGACGCCGACCTCGACGCGATCTTCGACGTCAACCTCGGCGGCGTGGTCGCGTGCTGCCGCGAGGCGATGCGCGGCATGCTGCGGCGCCGCAAGGGATCGATCACGCTGATCTCGTCGGTCGCGGCCCAGCGGCCCGGGCGCGGCCAGGCGCTGTACGCCGCGTCGAAGGGCGCGGTCGAGTCGCTCGCGCGCGCGCTCGCGGTCGAGCTCGCGCCGCGCCACATCCGGGTCAACGCCGTCGCGCCCGGCATCATCGAGACCGCGATGACCGCGGACCTGCGGGCGCTCGCGCCGGCGCAGCTGGTCGCGCGGGTCGCGCTCGGTCGCCTCGGTCAGCCCGAGGAGGTCGCGCGCGTGGTCGCGTTCCTGGCCTCGGACGACGCCAGCTACGTGACCGGTCAGGTCTGGAACGTCGACGGAGGGTTCAAGCTGTCGTGATCGATCCATCCGATGCACCAGCGTTCCTCGCCTGGCTGCAGGCGCGGCGCAGCACCCGCGTGTTCACCGACGCGCCGGTGCCCCGCGCCGTGCTCGCGCGGCTGATCGAGGCCGCGATCAGCGCGCCCTCGAACACCAATCGCCAGCCCTGGCGGTTCGCGGTGGTGCGCGCGCCGGCGCTGCGGACCCGGATCGCCGAGGCCGTGCGCGCCAAGGCCGACGAGATCAAGGCGATCATCGCGCGCGGTCACCACGCCGAGGACTACGGCAGCTACGGCGACTTCTTCCACGAGCCGCTGGCCAACGCGACCGCGATCATCGTGCCGCAGTACCGCAGCTATCCCGATCTGATCGCGAACTTCATCGCGTCGGGCGGCGGCGATCCGGCGCAGTACGCGACCGCGTCGGCGATGCAGGCCGAGCTGTGCTCGACCTGCGCCGCGGTCATGACGCTCCTGACCCAGGCCCACGCCGAGGGCCTCGGCGCCTGCTGGATGGCCGGCCCGATGATCGCGCGCGACGAGATCCAGCGCACGCTCGGCATCGAGGCGCCGTGGCAGATGGTTGGCGCGGTGGCGCTCGGATATCCTGCGACCGCGTCGGCGGCCCCGCCGCGCAAGCCGATCGATCGCGTCGCCACCTGGTTCGAGGACGATACCCATGAGTGAACTCGCCCCCGCTGCGTCCGATCCTGCCGCGCCGGCGGCGACCGTCGAGGAGTCGGTCCGCGCCATCATCGCGACCTCGCTCGGGCGTCCACTCGACGAGGTCCACCTCGACTCGGCGCTGATGAACGACCTCGGCGCCGAGTCGCTCGATCTGCTCGACATCGTGTTCTGCATCGAGCGCGAGTTCGCGATCGAGATCACCCGCGGCGAGATGGAGCGGGTCGCGCGCGGCGACATGACCGACGAGGAGTTCGCACCCGGCGGCCTGATCTCCGAGGCCGGGCTCGCGCGGCTGCGGCAGCTCATGCCCGAGGCCGCGCACCGGATCGCGGCCGGCCTGCGCGCGCGGGAGATCCTGTCGCTGTTCACGGTCCAGACCTTCGCCAACATGGTCCACGGCAAGCGCGAAGGTCGGCAGGTCTAGCGCTCCGACCGGAGCATAGTGACCGCACCACGCCGCCGATCCATCCCCATGCGCTTCGTTGCAGCTCCTCGAGTTACAGGCAGTAGCCCTTCGTCTCTGCGCCTTGCGCCTGGGGCGCCTCGACACCGTGGTGGGATCACTACGCCCCGGTCGGAGCGCTAGCTTGTCCGCCGACGAGCGTCTGCTGCATCGCACGACCAGCGTGTGCCGTGCGTGCCGCAACGCGATCGCCGCCGACGTGGTCGCGACCGCGACCGGCGAGGTGTGGATGCGCAAGCGCTGCGACGATCACGGCGCGCAGGAGGTCCGGCTCTCGACGTCCGCGGCCTGGTACGAAGAGACCCGCGCGATGACCCAGCACCGGGTCGCGCCGCGCACCGGCAAACGGCCGGTCGCGCTGGGTTGCCCGTTCGACTGCGGCCCGTGCGAGGCCCACGGCCAGAAGGTCCGGCTGCCGGTCGTCACGATCACCAGCGCGTGCAACCTCGACTGCCCGATCTGCTACGTCCACAACAAGAACCACGACCCGTACCACATGAGCCCGGACGACTTCGGGCGGATCCTCGGCCACCTCCGCGACGATCACGGCGGCGAGCTCGACATCGTCAACATCACCGGCGGTGAGCCGACCCTGCACCCGCAGCTGTGCGAGTTCATCGCGGCCGCCAAGCGCGAGGGCATCCACCGCGTGACCGTGTGCTCGAATGGCGTGCGGCTGGTGAAGGACGAGGCTCTGGTCGCGCAGCTCGCCGCGCTCGACGCCCGGGTCGCGCTGTCGTTCGACAGCTTCGAGGCCGATGCCGACGTCGCGCTGCAGGGCGTGCACCTGGTCGCGACCAAGCTGCGCTGCCTCGATCTGCTCGAGCAGCACGGGGTCTCGACGACGCTCATCCCGGTGATGACCAAGGGCGTGAACGACCACGAGGTCGGGCGGCTGATCGCGTATGGGCTGGCGAAGTCCAACGTCCGCCACCTCGAGATCCACACGATCACGTTCACCGGGCAGGGCGGCCGCACCTTCGATCGATCGGGGCGCATCTCGATGATCGAGGTGCTCGAGGGCATCGAGGCCACCACTGATGGGCTCCTGCGCGTCGAGGATTTCGTGCCGTCGCCCTGCGCGCACCCGCTCTGCTACCAGATCGCGTACCTGCTGGTCGATCCGGACGGTGGCGCGCCGGTGCCGTTCACGCGGTTCATGAGCCGCGACGACCTCTACCGCGCGCTGTCGGATCGGCTGTACATGGAACCGACGCCCGCGCTCGAGGCGGTCATGCACGAGGCGATCGATCGGCTGTGGGCCGAGGACGATCCGGCGAGCGCCCGCACGCTGCGGCTGCTCAAGGGCATGCTGACCGCGATGTTCCCGTCGGATCGCGCGATCACGCGCCACGAGGCGATGGCGGCCGGCGAGCGCGCGGTCAAGGCGGTCTACGTCCACTCGCACATGGACGAGGACACGTTCGACACCGAGCGCGCGATGGATTGCTGCGACTCGAACTGCTACGCCGACGGCACGACCATCCCGGTCTGCAACTCCAACGTGCTCTACCGCGACAAGGAAGCGCGCTTCAACGACGCGCCCGCGGTCTGGAACGAGCGGCGCGGCGGCCACCGGCTGCGGGTGCTGTCGTGACGGCGCGCCGCCTCGAGGGCAAGCGCTGCCTCATCACCGGCGGCACGCGCGGGCTGGGCCTGGCGATGGCCAAGGCGTTCACGCGGCACGGCGCGCGGGTCGCGATCACCTATCGCCGCGATCGCGCCGACGCCGACGCCGCGGTCGCCGCGCTGACCGCGCTCGGCGGCGAGCCGCTGGTCTATCAGGGCTCGGTCGCCGATGCCGCGCACGCGACCGCGACCGTCGCGGCGGTCAACGCGGCGTGGGGCGGGATCGATGTCCTGGTCAACAACGCCGGCGTCACCCAGGTCCTGCCGATGGCGCTCATCGAGGAGGCCGACTGGGACCTGGTGATGGACACCAACGCGAAGGGCGCGTTCCTGTTCGCGCGCGCCGTGCTGCGCGGGATGATCCGCGCGCGCGCCGGGCACATCCTCAACATCGGCACCGCGGGATCCGAGCGCGTGCTCGAGGCGCCGATCCACTACGCCGCGGCCAAGGCGGCGCTGCGCGGGCTGACCGACGCGCTCGCGCGCGAGGTCGGGCGCTACAACATCCAGGTCAACCTGCTCGCGCCCGGGCTGCTCGATGTCGGCATGGGCCAGATGCTGCCCAAGCATCGGATCGGCGAGTACGTCGAGCAGGCGTCGCTCGGGCGGCTGGGCAAGGCGGAGGAGCTGGCGGAGATCGCGGCGTTCCTGGTGTCGGACGAGAATCGCTTCATGGCGGCGGCGAAGATCGTCGCCGATGGAGGCCTGTGATGACCGTCGATGATCGCGTCGATCCCCGCATCGCGCGCGACGGCTGGGCCGCGTATCGCGCCTTCGTCAACCCGATGGTCGCCTTGCGCGCGGAGCTGCTGGGCGAGCCGGTGCGGGTCCACACCGTGGATGAGGGCCGCCTCGTCGAGGAGCGCGGCCTGGTCGAGGACTTCCACGGCACGCAGACCTTCGGCCATCGCAACCCGGTGGTGACCGCGGCGGTGATGGAGTTCCTCGCGTCGTCGTCGCCCAACTGGTACCCGGCGCGGGTCAATCCCTATGCGGGGGCGCTCGCGAAGGCGCTGTGCGAGCGCAGCACGCGCACGGCGAGCGGCGATCGGCCGGCCTACGACAACGTGTTCTTCGCGAACTCGGGCTCCGGTGCGGTCGAGGCCGCGCTCAAGCTCGGTCGCGCCGCGACGAAGCGTCCGCGCGTGCTGTCGATCGACGGTGCGTATCACGGCACGACCATGGGCAGCTGCGCGCTCATGAAGCCGGGCATGTTCCGCGATCCGTTCGGGCCGCACCTGCCGGGCTGCGCCGCGCTGCCATTCGGTGACGTCGATGCGCTCGCCACCGCGATCCGCGCCAACGATGTGGCCGCGCTGATCCTCGAGCCGATCCAGCTCGAGGGCGGCGTGCGCGCGCATCCGCCGGGATACATCGATGCGGCGTGCGAGCTGACCGCGGCGCACGGCACGCTGCTGGTCGCCGACGAGGTCCAGACCGGCCTCGGCCGCACGGGCCGGTTCCTCGCGAGCGAGGGCTGGGCGCGCCGGCCCGACTGCGTCGTGCTCGGCAAGCACCTCGGCGGCGGGCTCGTGCCGATCTCCGCGATGATGACGCGCGCCGAGCTGTTCGAGCGCGCCTACGGCGGGCACTACGCCTCGGCCGAGGCCCACAACACGACCTTCAGCGGCCACGCGCTGGCGTGCGTCGCCGGGCTCGCGACGCTGGGCTTGCTGACGGATGAGGTGATCACGCGGGTCGCCAGGCTCGGCGCCGCGTTTCGCGCGCAGCTCGCGACCACGCTCGCCCGACATCCGCTGTTCGAGGATGTGCGGGGTGATGGCCTGCTGGTCGGCATCGGATTGAAGCCGTCCGACCATCCGTGGCTGTCGTTCGAGCACTTCGGTGTCGAGGGGCTCGCCGATCAGCCGTCGATCGGCGTGATCGTGTGCCACCGGCTCTACAAGCGCGGCTTCTACGCGTTCGCGTGCGGCCACGACTGGCGGATCCTGCGGATCCTGCCGCGCTACAACATCGCGGAGGCCACGCTCGATCGGTTCGTCGCGACGATCGACGAGGAGCTGGGTGTCGTGAGCGAGCTGGTATGAGATCCGCGCTGGTCCTCGGCGGCACCGGCGCGGTCGGCAGCGCGGTCGTGCGCGAGCTGGTGCGGCGCGAGGTCGCGACCACGTTCACGTTCCACGCGTCGCACGAGCGAGCGGCCGAGCTCGCGACCCTCGGTGCACGTGCGGTCGCGGTCGATCTCGCCGATGCCGGCGCGATCGCCGCGATGCTCGCCGGGTTCGATCGCGATGGCTTCGCGCCCGATCTCGTCATCGCGTGTGCAGCGGTCAGCGCGGTCGAGCCGTTCGCGACCCAGGCCGACGCCGCGTGGCGCGCGTGCTTCGCGGTCAACGTCGACGCGACCGCGCAGGTGTGCCGGTGGTTCGCCGGCGCCGAGCGCGCCGATCGCGGCGGCGACATCGTGCTGGTCGGTGGCCTCGATCGCGGCCAGTCGCTGCCGCTGCCGGTCGCCTACGCCGCGAGCCAGGGCGCGCTCGCCGCGATGGCGATGGCGCTCGGTCACGAGCTCGGGCCGCGCGGCATCCGCGTCAACCTGGTCGCGCTGGGCGTGCTCGACAGCGGCATGTCGCAGCACCTTTCCTCCGCGCGCCGCGCCGACTACCAGCGCTACAGCGCGCTGCGCCGGCTGGGTACGGCGGCCGAGGCCGCGAAGGTGATCACCTGGCTCGGGCTCGAGAACGCGTACATCCAGGGCCGGGTCATCACCGCCAACGGAGGCATCTGATGGAGACCACCGCGTCCACCGCGTCGCCGACCACGTATCGCGGCCGAGGCATCTGGTTCTTCGATGGCACGGTCGCGTGTCCGCTCGCCGGCGTGGGCGAGCGCGGCGCCTATGCCGCCAATCGCCTGGTCATCGAGGACGATCGCCCGACCGTGACGATCGATCGCGCGGCCGCGCGCATCGAGATCGCGACCCGGGGCGCGTATCCGGAGAAGGCGCTGGTCGCTGACCTGACGTTCCTCGGCGTGGCGACCACGGTCACCGGCGCGCGCTCGCCGATCGCGATCCACCTCGAGGTCTATCGCGAGGGCGACAAGATCGTCCTCGATCTGCACCGCCACCTGCGCACCCAGGAGGCGCTGGTCGATCTCGAGTACGAGGCGTTCACCGTCGTCGTCGACGATCGCGGCACGCCGCGGACCGTGCTCGATCGCGCGATCGCGCTCGAGCTGGTGCGCCATCCGTCGCTCACCCACCGGATGATCAAGGCGCTGATGGCCTTCAAGGATCACGCGGCCAACGCGCGGCCGGATCTGGGCAAGCCCGGCTTCGCGGTCGCCGACTTCGAGCTCGGGTTCGGCATGGGACCGCTGACCAAGATGGTGGTCCGCGCGCGCCTGACCTCGCTGCGCGCCGCCGAAGGGCTGGCGGGCGCGCGCACCGCGGCCGAGCTCTTGACCCGCGGCGCGTGGGAGCTCGAGCTCAAGGCGCTCTCGGAGAAGCACATCAACGACGTCATCAAGCGCGACCTGATGCTGTACGGCATCGATCGCGTGCCGCTGCTCGCGCCGGTGGTCGCCAGCGGGCTGCGCAAGGGCCAGACCCTCGCGTTCCGGTTCGAGGGCGGCGGCGGCGAGATCCGCCTCGACGGCGCGACCGCGCCGCTCGATGGCGCGCCGGATGTCGCGCGCGCGTACCTCGAGTTCCACATGCTCGGCGGCATGCTCGCCGAGAGCGCCGAGCGGTTCGCGAAGCGCCTGCCGGCGCGCTGACCGCGGTCAGGGAACGCGGGCGCGCAGCGCACCCAGGAGCCCACGGCCGAGCAGGTAGAGGCCCGGCGCGACGACCTGGCCGACGAAGCGCCCGGCGCGGAACGCGAGCACGACCACGACCGCGTCGGCGGCGCCGACCAGATCGCCGAAGAACAGCGCCGCGGATCCCTCGGCCACCCCGGCGCCCGCCGGCGTCGGCGCGAGGAACGTCACGCAGATGTACGTGAACGCGCGGGGCATGGCGGCGAGGCCGGCGCCGGGCACCAGCGCCTCGCACAGCACCGCGATCGGCGCGACGTACACCGCGTAGTACAGCGCGTGGCTCGCGAGCAGCGCGCCGAAGCCGCGGCCGCGCACGGTCGCGAGTCGCGTGATCGCCGCCGTGATGCCGTCCTCGGCGCGGGCGAGGACACCGTGGATGCGCGGGCCGCGGAGGCGTCGTCGGCGGCGGAGCCAGGCGAAGGCGCGCGCGATCGTCGCGATCGCGGTCGTGGGGCGCCGGGCCGCGATCACGATCGCCGCCATGATCGCGGCGGTCGTGCCCATGATCAGCGCGCCGCCGAGGCCGAGCCAGCGCCCCGGCGGGCCGAGGCCGAGCGCGAAGGCGAGCGCGCCGAGCGCGAAGATGAACGTGAAGCTGGTCGTGAACTTCACGAACGGCACGACCAGGGCGGCATCGGTCGGCGCGCCGCGGCGCGCGAGGATCCACGCGACCGTCGGTTCGCCGAGCCCGGTGACCGGCGTGACCGAGGTGAAGAACGCGTTGGCGGCCGCGGCGTCGAGCGCGGTCGCGGCGTCGACGGAGATCCCGACCTTGCGCGCGGCCACGCGGATGCGGAGCGCCTCGACCAGCGCTGGCGCCAGCGCCAGGACCGCCGCGAGCGCCAGCCAGCCGGGCTCGACGTGCGCGAGCCGATCGGCCGAGGCGCGCAACGCGTCTGCGCTCGGCGCCGCCCACGCCACGCCGAGCGCGATCAGCGCGCCGACGATCAAGATCACGGCGATCGCGCGCACGTCCGACGGTACCCCGGCGCGCGGGATCGCGCGATCGGCGCGTGGTACCGTCGCGCCGCGATGCCGCTCGCCGTCCCGCGATCGCAGCTCGGTGCGTGGGCCGCGATCGTGCTCGTCGGCTACGCGATCCACGCTGCGGTCCACGTCGCACACGGCGAGACCTGGGATCTCCTGTGGGCGTGCAACGTGGCGACGCTCCTGCTCGCGATCGGCAGCGCCATCCGCCAGCCGCGCGTGGTCGGCGTCGCGCTGTGCTGGCTGAGCTTCGGCACGCCGCTGTGGCTGCTCGACCTGCTCAACGGCGGCCCGCTGACCGCGTCGTCGCTGCTGATCCACGTGGGCGCGCTGGGCGTCGCGGTCCGGGTCGCGCGGACGCTGACCGTGCCGCGCGGGACCTGGCTGGTCGCGCTGATCGGCCTCGCGGTCGTGATGGCGCTGTCGCGCGCGCTGACCCCGCCGGCGATGAACGTCAACCTCGCGTTCGGCGTGTACACCGGCTGGGAGGGCGTGTTCCCCGACGAGCGGATCTACTTCGCGTGCCTGTTCGCGGTCAGCGCGCTCGGCTTCGTCGCGGTCGAGCAGGCGATGCGGTGGCGCGCGCCGGCGCCCGACCGGCGCTGACGATCAGGAGGCGGGCCGGCCGCGGCCGAGGGTGATCAGCGCGGGCGCGGGCTGCTCCGCGAAGCGCGGGTCGCGGTTGCGGTAGAGCACGTTGTACGCGCACGACGGGATGTTGCGACCGTCGGGCTCGCGGATGCCCACGCAGCACAGCTTGATGCGATCGGTGTCGAACGTGGTCTCGTCCATGTGGGCGTGGACGTAGATCGCCTTGCTCCAGCGCTCGCTCGCGCGCAGCCGCGCGTCGGGCGCGAGGTCGGGCGCGAACACCGTGTCGATCACGCCGCGCAGCGCGGCCAGCACGAGGTCGGTGTCCTCGCCGGCGCTGGCGTCCGTCCACAGGCGATCGATCACGTCGCGCAGGGTCATCTCGGCGGCGGGGCCGGGCTCGAGGTAGAGCATGCCGGCGAGCATCGCGCGCTGCTCGTCCCAGCTCATGAACCGCGCGAACGGCAGCCAGCGATCGGGCGCGATGCGCAGCAGGTACGCGACCTGGTAGCAGGTCGGGTGCGCGGCCGGCGACGGCACGAAGTCGTCCTTGCGCAGGCGCCCCGCGGTCTGGGCCTCGAGATCGGCGAGCACCTGATCCGGCGTGTAGCGCGCCTGCGCGTCGAAGTCGCGGCCGCCCTGGCCGGTGAAGGTCATCGTGTGCAGCTCGAGCGAGCGGATGCCGTCGCGACCGAGGGCGAGGTCGACGAACGCGCCTAGCTCGTCGTGGTTGTGGCCGCGCGCGATCACCGGCAGGAGCGTGGTCGCGACGCCGTGGCGCTCGAGCAGCGCCAGCACCCGCAGCTTGGCCTCGGTCAGGGTCGCGCCGAGCAGCGCCTGGTTGGTCGCGTCGCGGAACGAGTCGAACGACAGGATGACGCGCGCGTCGAGCGCGGCCAGCCGCGCGACCAGCGCCTCGTCCTTGAGCAGCCCCAGGCCGTGGGTCGAGATCGTGATCCGGCGGATGCCCTCGACGTGGCACAGCTCGACCAGCCGCGCGAAGTCGGGGTGCATCGTCGGCTCGCCGCCGGTGAGGTTGATGATGCGGCGCTCGGGATCGGTGCGGACGATGTGGCCGAGGATCGCGCGCAGCTCGGCCTCGCTCATGTGGAACGCGCCGGCGTTGCGGTTGTGCGTGTAGCAGATCGGGCAGTCGAGGTTGCACGCCGAGGTGATCGGCACGATCGGCAGCATCGCGGTCTGCGCGTGCTGCGCGCACGGCCCGCAGTCGAACGGACAGCCGCGCTCGACCGGACGCGGCACCGGCGGTGGCGTGGGGCGCGCGGCGTAGGTCGAGATCCGCTCGTACCAGTCGGCGTCGTGGGCGACCACGACCTCGCTCGCGCCGTGCTCCGCGCAGCGCTTGGTCATGACGACCTGATCGCCGCGCCGGATCACCTCGGCAGGCACGCTGCGCAGGCAGGTCGTGCACAGGCTGGTGGTCGCGCGGAGCTGCACGCGACGACGGTACCGCGGTCGGCGGGCCGACGGCGCGGTCCGACCGTCGAACGCGTGGGTCGAGCTCTCGCCGAGAGGTTCCGCGGTGTTGCGCGCAACGAACGCGATGATCGCCGCGCGGCCGTCACGTCGTCGCGGTCGCTCGTCTACCTCCTCGAGACGCGGACGTCGCGTCACCCACGAAGAAGGAATCGCCATGAAGCCCATCAAGTCCGCCAAGTCCACCAAGCCTGTCGCCCCGGTCCAGACGCTCTCGGTCGACCAGCTGCGCGCCATCGTCGGCGGTGCCGCGGCCGCCGAGCGGCCCTGCAAGTAAGGCCACGCGTCACGCCGTCACGTTTCGACCCCTCCGTCTCCACCTCACGACAGGGCAGGGACCTCCCGGCCCGGAAGGAATCACCATGAAGCCCATCAAGTCCGCCAAGTCCCCCAAGCCTGTCGCTCCGGTCCAGACGCTCTCGGTCGACCAGCTCCGCGCCATCGTCGGCGGCGCCGCCGCGAAGATGGAACGCCCCGAGAAGTAGGCCCCGATCCGGATCGACTACGATCGACGCCATGCGCCGCGGTCCGGTCGAGCTCGATCCGTGGATGGTGCCGGTGCCGGTGCGAACGTCCACGTTCGTGCCGCTCGACCGGGCCCACGCGCCGATGAACCTCGAGGTCGATCTCGCGGCCATCGGCGCCTTCTTTTCGCCGCGCGCGCGTCAGATCGCCGCCGCGGACTTCCAGCTGCTCCCCGACGGTGTCTCGCGGGGGCGCCTGGGCGCCGGCCGCGCGGTCCACGTGCGCGGCCACTACCTGAAGGGCGTCGGCCGTACGCCGCTCGCCGCCAACTGGCGTGTCGCCGATGACGCGCGTCACGCCACCGGCCATCTGTTCGCGTCGGCCGCGGTGCGCGAGTACCTCGTCAGCCGCCATGCCGAGGCCCGCGGCATCGGCGACGCGATCGTGCCGTGCACGGGCGTGCTGTTCCGGCCGCTGCCGGCGGGCGCACGCCCGGCGATCCGCGCCGGTCTCGGGTCAGGGCCTGTCCCCGCGATCGATCTCCGGTTCCAGGCGATCTCGGTCAAGCCCGCGGGCTTCGCGCGGCTCTCGAACTTCTCGTGGGCGCTGCACCAGCTCGACGTCGCGCACGCGCACATCGTCGAGCTCATGCTGCTGTTCCAGCGCTACCTCGATCCGACCACGCCCGTGGATCCCGCGGCGTGCACGCCAACGACCATGACCGCCGCGCTGGTCGCCGCGATCGATCGCGGCTTCGCCAACTTCGAGCGCTACTTCGCCGCGGGCGTGAACTGGGGCTACCTCGACAACAACGTCACCGCCGATGGCCGCTTCCTCGATCTGGAGGTGCCCGCGGTGCTCGGCGGCCCATGCCTCGGCGTGCTCCATACCGCGGCCGGCGCGACCGGCGCCCGCGCGAGCGACCGCTGGGTCGGCCTCGATGCCCTCGACTTCGCGCGGCGCGTGCAGATCTTCGTCGAGGATCTCGGATCGCGGCTGCGGTTCATCGCGGGCTCCTGCGCGATCCAGCACGCGATGGTGCGGCAGTTCGCCGCCGCGCTGGCGGACGAGCTCGATCGCGCCATCCCGCGCGGGCACCGCGTGCGCTCGCCGCGCGCGCTCGCGACCTGGACCGCCGCGAGCATCGCGCGCACGCTCGATCTGGGCGCGACCGGCCGACGCGCGCTGCGCGAGGTCATCGACGCGCGGCAGCGCTACGTCGCCGATCAGACCGATGGCGCGATCGGCGGGCCGCTGCGCGACACGCCGCTGCGCCTCGCGATCCACGCGCCGGGCGTGCAGCGCTACCTCCGCCAGCCGACCTGGGCGCCGCCGCTGTCGCCGGGCGCGCTCGAGGAGGCCACGCGCTACAACGACGCCGTCCGCCGGGTCGATCAGGCCCGGTCGATCGACGAGCTGTTCGCCGAGCTCCGCCGGGCCCGCGCCGCGATCGCGAGGTAGGCCGTCGCGGCGCCGCGACGACGATCGTGTACCATCGCCGCGGATGCGCGGCTTGCTCTCGGTGGTGGTGGCGGCGGGGCTCACAGCCTGCGGCAACGGGACGCCGAAGCGGCCGCCCGGCGACGTCGAGCCAGCGGGTGTGCCTGGCGACGCGAAGGGAAAAGCGATGAACGGCGAAGTGACGCTTCGGGTGGTGACCAGCGTGAGCGACCAGCCTGCCGATGCGGTGGGCTGGGGGCCCGATGGGATCGTGACGGCGGAGAGCGGGCGCGTGGCGTTCTGGCGGGGCGACAAGCCGGATCGTTCGGTCGCGTTCGATGCGAACACGTGGGGCTGGCCGAAGAACATCGTCGCGCTGGCGGACGGCAGCGTCGGCGTCGCCGCGGCGCGGTTCGATCGCGCGGGCGCGCTGGTCGGCGATCCGAAGGCGCTCGCGGACGCGATGGTCGCGGGGCTGACCGGGCGTACGAGCGCGGGCTCGGGGTATCGCGTGCGGACCGCGAGCTGGGACGCCGATGGTGAGCGCGTCTGGGTCGGCGTCGAGCAGCGGCCGCGCCGGGGCTCGACCGCGCCGATGCCGGAGCCGCGCTATCGCGATCTGCTGCTCGACGGCAGCTTCGCGCTGGTCGCGGATGCGTCGGCTGACGAGGCGGTCGCGTGGCAACACATCGTCGTCGCGGGCGGCACCGCCGCGACCGCCGGTGGTCCGCGCTCGATCTGGAAGGCGGGCACCGCGACGCGCACGGCGAGTCTGTCGGGCGCGCCGGGCGCGCTCGCGGTCTCGGCCGATGGGCAGACGGTGGTCACGGCGGATGGCTCGACGGTGCATACCCACGCCGCGGACGGCCCGGAGCGCGCGCGCTGGGACGCCGGCGAGGTGCTCGGGCTCGCAGCATCATCGCGCGGCACGTGGGTCGCGACCGGCAGCAACGACCATGTCCGGCTGTGGCGCGTGGACGGCGCGAGCGCCAGGCTGGCCGCCGAGGTCGCGGTCACGGGCATCGCGAGCGCGCTCGCGTTCTCGCCCGACGATCAGCGGCTCGTGATCGGCGCCGCGCCGCGCGCGGTGGTGGTGCTGGCGATCGAGGCTAGGTGACGGTCAGGAACCGGCGCCACACGTAGCCGGTCTGGCCGTTGAAGTCGATCGAGCACCAGCCATCGCGGGTGCCCTGCACGAAGACGCGGTCGCCCGCGTGGAGCGTCCCGACCTCGGCGGCGGCGTTGCCGGGCCCCGCGTGGACGCGCAGCACCGAGCAGTTCACGACCTCGCCGAAGCCGGCGGTGCGATCGATCCAGCGCTCGTTCATCCCATCGCCGTTGGCGTCGACGTTGGCCTCGACGATCGTCGGGCCTCCGCCCGCGGCCGCAGCACCTCCGCCCGCGAGCCCGATGGCCTGCAGGATCTCCTCTTCCGAGGAGTCGTCGGCCACATCGCCGATCGCGGGCGCGGCCGGGAAGTGGTTGCCGTTGGCCCGCGCGACCGCGATCAAGAAGTCGCGCGAGACCCGCGACGCGGGGCCATTCTTCAGGCTGGCGCTGGCGATCAAGAGGTGGCCGCGCGTCGGCGCGGCGCGCGCTCCGGCGGGCAGCAGCTGACCCAGATCGCTGTCGTTGAGGAACGACCAGTCGAGGTAGGGCTGCGCGGCAGTCGTGGTGAACGCGTGCGCGGTGAGGTGCGTGATCAGCGCGCCGTACTTGCGCGCGTCGGTGCGCGCCCACACCTCGTAGATCGGGATGGCGGCAGCGTTGTCCTGGCCGGGCCACTCGGTCGAGGCCTCGGTCGCGCCGAACAGGAGCGGACGCAGCGCCACCGGCACGCGGGTGAGGTTCCCGACCCGGGCGTCATCGGTGAAGAACGCCTCGGAGACGGTCGCGACGGCGTGCGCGAGGTCGCTCACCAGCTGCGCGTTGCCTGGGTCGGCCTGGATGCGCGTGAGCGCCTGGGTGATGATCGCGCCGTCCCACGAAGCGGTCGGCCTCGTGAGGCGATCGTTGACGGCGTCGAGCCACGGTGGCGGTGGCACGGTCGGCGCCTGCCAGTGCTCGAGCACGGCGCGCAGCACGCCCGTCGGCTCGATGCCGCGGCGCACGTAGTCGAGGCGATCGATCGACGTGAGCGCCGGGTCCGCGGACCAGTTGATGTCGAAGTTGCCGTGGCCGTCGAGGAAGGTCGGTCCCTCGGGAAAGGAGGCGTTGCCTCCGAGCACCGTGGTGGTGCCGCCGCGGGCCGCGACCATCGCGCGCATCGTGTCGACCAGGCTCGGGCGGGTCGCGAGTTGATTCGCGATCTGCGTCTGCGGCGGATCGGGATTGGCGGGATCGACGGTGACGTCGTTCGAGGCCGTGAGGCACGCGTTGAAGACGATGCGGCTGTCCGCGCCACCCATCAGCGGGAGGATCGCGTTGAACAGGTGCATCGTGGCCGCGTTGTTGTTGTCGAGGTCGACGTCATCGCCCTGACCGTCGACGGTGGGGAGCCCTTGCCCGTCGACGCCCGGGCTGGTCGTGCCGGATTGCTCGATCACGCGGGTCTCGCCGTGGCCCGCGAACATGATCTGGTTGATCTGGCCGCCGCCGTAGTCGCGCGCGACCTGCTGGACCTCGGCCTCGACCGCGCCGAGCGACGTGCGACCCTCGATCATCGCGATCCGGTGGGGGTTGCCGGTGATCGCCGAGGTGAGGTTGGCGTCGTGATGGAACGCGCCGTTGTGATCGATGCCGTTGTGCAGGATCACCGCGAGGGGCTGACCGGCGTGGCCGCCGAACTTGTCGCGCTGCAGGCGATCGAGCGCGGCATCGTCGAAGTGGTGCAGGTTGCGGATGTCCGTCAGCCCGGCGCAGCGGATGAAGAAGAACGGCCGCATCTTGCTGAAGGAGTCGAACTCCTTGTCGTCGGGCGCGAGCCACTGCGGCTGCTTGAGCGTGCAGTAGAGGAGGAACTCCTCGAGGCGCCCCGCTGCGATGAGGTTGCCGACGCTCGCCGACGACGTGATGTGGTAGAGCACCGCGCCGCCGCCGACGGCGGCCTCGAGGCGCGGCAGCGCGGCGCCGATCTGCACCGCGCGTGCGAGGGTCGGAGCGGCGGCCATCTTCGCGGTCGGCACGCTCGGCGCATCGTGGATCGCCGCCGCGTAGCGGCGCAGCGCGACCCAGTCGCCCGCCGGTGCGGCGAGGACCGCGGAGACCGTGAAGCCGCCGAGGCCGGCGGACAGCGCGGGCTCGGCCAGCAGGTCGTGCAGCAGTCGCTGGAGCTGGGCCTGCTCCGGCCCGGTGAAGTGGGTCGACCAGTCCGCTTGCCGGCGCGTGTACTCGATGAAGCCATCGACGGTCCTGGCCAGCACCGCGGCGTCGGGTTCGACGCGGCTCGCGACCGGCGTCGCGGTCTCGCGGCGCTGTACGGTTCCCGCGGGGCCGCGGTTCGGCATCGCCGGGAGCAGGTGCGCCGCCGGCTCGCCGCGCTCGATGGCCTGCGCCACCGCGTCGGCCTGCTGCTCGTGCGGATCGCCAGCCGCACCGACGCCGCCCGCGAGGTGAACCCCGGCGCGCTGCTGGATGACGTGGGTCGCCTCGTGCGCCGCCAGGCCGATGTCCGGTGCCGACTGAAACGCGACCGCGTTGCCGGTCGCGTAGGCCTCGGCGCCGATCGCCTCGGCAGCGTCGGCGGCGGCACCGCCGACGTGGGCATGGATCTCGTCGATCACCGGCGCGTGTGGGCCAAGGCTCTCCTTGATCCGCTCGGCGTGCGGCAACGGACCGCCGGAGCCGTCGACGCCGGCGGCGGCCCGCGCGTGGACCTGGGCGGTGTCCGTCTCGGGCAGGTTGGGCGCGAACCGGTTCTCCGCCGGGCCGGCCGCTTCGAGCGCGGTCTGCGGCGCCTCGCTCGGTGCGGCTCGCCGCTGGAGCTGCGACGTCAGCGTGCGCTTCCCCGGTGTCGGAACTTCGGTCGCGGGCGCGCCGGTGAGTCCGTTGCTGCGTCGATCGCGCTCGAAACTCATCCCGACCTCCTGCCCTCGCTTCGAGCCCGACTTGCCACCTCACTAGTAGCACGATTGCCACGCTCCTTAGAAGCTTGGTTCGCGCGGCGCGCTGTGGCCCTGTGTCCGGCATGGTGGATCGTACCGAACTGGTATCGGGCGAGCTGTGGCCGTGGTCGAGCGGCGCGCCGAGCGCGATGGCGTGCCTGGGGCTGCACCTCGCGACGCGCGCGCGACCGGAGCCGCCGGGGCGCGCGTTCGCCGGTCGTGATCAGATCCTCGAGGCGCACGCGCGAGGCGCGCTCGCGCTGTCCGAGACCGTCCGCGTCGGTGGCTGGACGACGACGGCGGGGCGCTTCCTCGTGGCGGCGTGCTTGCCGCCGGAGGCGCGCGTCGCGGCCGATGCGCCGTGGGACGCGTCGCGGGCGGTGCGCGTGCTCGATCTGATCATGCGCATGTTTCACGTGGAGGTCGCGGCGCGCGCGGCCCAGGCGCTCGACGAGCTCGGCACCTATGTCGCGCTGCGCTCGGGCTTCTCGCTGGCGCTGGACGACTTCGCGGCGCCGCGCGAGGCGGAAGCGGCGATCGCACATGTGCGGCGCGAGACGACGGAGGCGAATGCGTACTACGCGACGGGTGACTACACCGATGGCGAGCGCTTCAACCGGATCGTCGACGCCTGGTGGGAGGCGGCCGCGGTGGCGCGGCTCGCGGCGCGACGGTGCGCCCCGGACCTCGATCCGCTGGCCGCCGCCGCGGCGAGCAGCCCGGCGATGCCGCGCCCCGACGCGCTGCGATCGATGCGCGGCGTCCGGCAGACGCCGACGGGCGACATCGCCGCGCAGGACGGCACGTTGGCCCGCGGCTTCGGGACCCACGAGTTCTTCCTCGCGTGCGCCGAGGCGCGCACCGAGATCGTCGAGGCCGCGGCGCGCGCTGGCGAGGCCGAACGCCTGCGCCGCGACCTGCTCGCGGTGATCGGTGATGTCGCGATCGTCGCCGTGGACTGCGGCGCGACGCGCGGCGTGACGGTCCGCGCCATCGACTTCTTCGACGAGCCAGCGGGCGCGTTCGCGCGCGTGGTGGAGGGCCGGGTGGCGGCCGCGGCGATCGCGATGGATGACGGTGAGGCGCTTGCGGCAGGCACGCTGATCACCCCGAGGCTGGCGCGGCGCATCGAGGCGGCGGTGCGGTCGATCGAGATCCGCGATGTGCAGACCTGCGAGGCCGAGGCCGGGGTCTGTGCGCGCTGCTTCGGGCTCGCGCCCGAGGATGCGATCTGGCCGACGGTCGGCGATCGCGTCGGTGTGCGCGCCGCCGAGACCATCGCGGCGGCGGCCGAGCGACTGCCGCGCAAGTTCCTGACCTTCATCTGCTGAGGAGCATCCATGGAAACGATCGGTGGAGGCATCGTGCGGCTTGTCGGCGTCGAGCTGCTGCCCTGTCCCGAGGACCTGAGTTTCGTGGGGCAGTGCGTGCGCGGAGGCGTGGTCGAGGTATGGCTGCGCGGACGCGCGGACGAGCGCTACGCGATCGATGCCGGGGACGTGCTGCTGGTCGCCGATGGTGACGAGGTCGTGCCGGGCACGCTGCTGGCGCGACCGTACGTGCGCGCGATCCGCGCGAACCTGCCGGCCGGTGGCGAGGCGATCGCGCGCTGGAGCGAGGCGCTGCGCGGAGGCGTCGACGAGGTCACCGGGCTGTCCAACCTCGCGTTCGCGCCGGGCGCGTCACCGATGCGCGTCGAGCTGCGCGACATCACCGATGATCGATGTCTGGCGGTCCACGAGGTCGCGCGCGATCGCGCGCGACCCGCGGTCGCCGACGGCGCGGTGGTCCGCCGGGGCGATCGCCTCGCCGTGGTGACGGCGTTCAACCTGACGCGCGCGTGTCGGGCGTTTCCAGCGCTGCGCGCGTTGCTCGACGTGCGCCCGATGCACGGAGATGGGACGGCGCGGGTGGCGCCGTGCGATGGCGTGGTCGAGGCGATCGATGCCGAGGCCGTGATCGTGCGCGCGACGAGCGGCGCGCTGCATCGCGTCCGACGTCCGCGCGGCCGTCACGTCATGGTCCGGGCCGGCGAGGCGGTGAGCGCGGGCGACGCGCTCACGAGCGGGGAGCGCAATCACCACGCGCTGCTGCACGTGTGGGGCGAGGCCCGGCTGCGCGACCACCTGCTCGACGAGCTGCGCCAGCTCCTCGGCCCCACGGTCCCGCGCGTCTACCTGGCGCTGATCGTGCGCGCGATGCTGTCGGGCCAGCGCATCGACGACCCGGGCGACACCGGGCTCGCGCGCGACGCGGTCGTCTCGCGCGCGCAACTCGACCAGCTCCAGCGCGCCGGCGGTCGCCCCGCGACCGCGACCACCGTGCTGCGCGGGCTCGGCGCGCTCACCGCTGCGCGGCGAGATACGCGAGCTCGGCGCGCGTCGCGTCGCTTGGATCGATGAGGGCGTCGAGCTCGAGCGAGAGTCGCATGACCTTGTCGTCGACGACCGCGTGCGCTCGCGCCAGCACGGTCGGATCGCCGAGCGCCTGGGCGAGGCGGAGGTCATCGATGCGCGGGCGCGTGGTGTCGGCGCGCGCGTGGTCGAGGATGCGGGACCACGGCTTCGACGCGCGGATCGCGGTGGCGAGCGGGTCGCTCGCCGCGCTCAAGCTCGACAGCGCCGCCGCGGCAGAGCTCCCGCGGCGCAGCTTGCGCCAGCGCGCGGCATCCGCCTCGAGGCCGGCCTGGTCGAGGAGCATGTGCGCGATGAGCCCGTCGGTGGCGATCGCCGGCCAGATGCCCGGCACGGACGCGAGCTCGTCGACGCTCTGCGCGATCGCGGCGGCATCGCCTGCGAGGAGGGCGCGACCGGCGCGGGCGCGGGCGCGGAGGTAGATCGCGACCGCGCGCGTCCGGGGCTCGACGTGGCCCTCGGCGAGGATGCGATCGAACCGCGCGATCGTGGAGTCCGAGGCCTGCTGGGCGCGCGCATCCAGCTCGCCGCGCTCGGTCCGCGCCTGGCGCTCGCGCGCCTCGCTGGTGTCGAGGTGGGTGGCGCGACGGAGGTGCTCGAGCACGGTGTTGGCGGCGGCGACGTCATCGAAGCGCGCCGCGCGCCCGAACGCGAGCCCGTAGGGCGTGGTGGAGTTGGGCGCGAGGACCTCGTAGTGGGCGACGAGCTCCGCGCTGCGGCGCGTGGCTGGATCGGCGGCGAGGGCGGCGAGCACCGCCTCGCGGGCGCTGCCGTCGAGGAGCGTGTCGATCATCTGGATCGCGTCGGACGTGGACAGCTGCAGCGTGGTCATGTCGACCTGGCGGGCGAGCGTGCGCAGATCCGCGTCGATCGCGAGGATGCTCGCGAGGTTGCCGACGACGATCGGGTCGTCGCCCTGGGCGCGGTACGCGGTCGTCATCGCGGCCTCGGCCTCGCGCAGCGCGCTGAAGTCGCCGCTACACGCGAAGCGCTCCTGCAGGGCGACCGCGGCGTTGTTGTAGCCGGCGCCGTCGTCGACCTTGGCGCGCGCGAGGTGGATCCTGGCGACCTGGGCGAAGGTGTCGCTGCACGCGGCCAGCTGGCCCTGGCGCAGCTGGCGCCGCCCCTGGATCTGCAGCAGCGCGGCCTGAACGTCGGTGGCGCGCTGGTCGGCCTTGCGGTACCAGCCCTCGCTGACCTCGTCGTCTTCGACGGTGATGACGCCGAGCGTGGCGGCCGCGCGCTCCTTCAGCGGCGACGCCGCGGTGTTGTAGACGTCGGTGGCGACCTGGGTCGCGCGCTCGATGCTGCCGATGCTGCGATAGACGTTGACGACGCGCAGGCTCAGCTCGGGATCCTTCTTCGCGAGCAGCGCCGCGAGCTCGGCCTCGGAGGCGTCGTGCTTGCCGAGGCGCGCGTCGATCTCGGCGAGGCCGAGGTGGAACTCGGGCTGGCCCTCGGCCTGGGCCTTGACCGCGAGGAACATCTGCTCCGCGGCGGCGAGCATCGCGTCGCGATCGACGCCGGCGAGCGCCTGGGCGCGGCGCAGCTTGATCGTGCCGGCCGCGATCGCCGCCGGCAGGACATCGCCCACCGCCCGCAGATCCGTGGTGGCGCGGGTGAGCGCCGGATCGGCCTCGCGCTGCTCGCCGACCCAGGCCCCGACGAGCTTGTCCTGCTCGTCGTCGCTGGCGTGCTCGAGCTGCGCGAGGACCTCGGCGGGGAGCGAACCGGTCTTGAGCGCGTCCTCGATCCGGGCGGCGAAGGCGTGGTTCGCGACGTCGTAGGCGCTCGCCGCGGCCTGGAAGCGCGGCAGCCGCGCGGTGACGAGGTCGCTGACCAGCTGATCGGCCTCCTCGACGTGGCCCTGCGCCATCGCGATCTGGCCGAGCGCCAGCCGCGCGTCGCGCACCAGCCGCGCCGGCGGTCCGAACGCGCGCAGCCGCGCGGCGGCGGCCTCGAGCTTGCCGGCATCGAGGTCGATCCCGGCGAGGCGCATCGCGACGCGCTGATCCCACGGGCGCGCGCGCTGCATCTGCGCGAGCTGCGCCGGCGTGACGCCGTCGGCCTCGGCCTGCGTGCGGCCGGCGATCGCCTCGGCGAGGCGCGCCTCGACGCGGGTGCGCACCGGCTCGGTCGACGGCACGGTGTTCATCCAGGCCTCGACCTCGGCGCGGTTGTCCTCGAGCAGCGATGGCGACTCCACGAGATCCGCGAGCAGCGCCGTGGCCTGCTCGATCGCCGCGCTGTCGGTCGGGTCCTCGATGAGCACCACGACGGCGTCGACCGGGGCGGGCGCGGCCGTGGCGCTCGCGAACGCGCGGCGCGTCTCGCGCAGGCGCGCGGTCACCGCGTCGCGGCGCGCGTCGTCGGCGACCTCGACCTCGCGGCGCAGCAGCGCGAGCCGCGCCGCGAGATCCTCGGGGCGCGCCAGCGCGCCGGCCCAGCGGTCGAGCGCCTCGAGCATCGCGTCGCGGGCCGCGCCGCCCTGCGCGC
>JAIOQA010000397.1 GCA_021413675.1 Deltaproteobacteria bacterium
CGCCGACCGCGGTCGCGCCTGCGCCGGTGGAGCCCGCGCCGACGGCGGTTGCACCTGCGCCGGTGGAGCCCGCGCCGACGGCGGTCGCACCCGTGCGTACCGCGCCCGCGCCGACGCGCACCGCGCCGGTGAAGCCGGCCAAGCCGTCGGGCACGATCGTCGATCCGTTCGCCGCCAAGCCGGCCGCTCCCAAGCCGGTCAAGCCCAGCAAGCCCGCCGGTGGAATCGTGGATCCGTTCGGCGGCGGCGCGCCTGCGCCGAAGCCTGCGAAGCCCGCGAAGCCGGCGAAGCCGGCCGGCGGCATCGTCGATCCGTTCGGCGGTTGACCGCACCTATCGCGGCTGTGCTAAGACGCCGACGCGCTGCGGCGCGTCGACCCGATCGATCGGCCCGCGCGAGGGCGCGCGACTCGATCTCATCCGGACGATCTACCGGCTCACTTCGTTCGCCTATGTGGCCTCCTGGGGAGGATCTGTGATCATCAAGCGTTACCTCTGTGCCCTGTTCATCGCGACGGCCGCCCTGGGTGGCCGCGCCGCGGTCGCACAGCCGGACCCCAAGGGCGAGGCCGCGGCGCCCACGCCGGAGCAGCTCGAGCAGGCCAAGAAGGCCTACGGCGAGGGCAAGCGACTCTTCGACGCGAAGAAGTTCGCGGACGCCGTCGACAAGTTCAAGGAGTCGTACCGGCTCTCGCGGAACCCGCTCCTGCTCTACAACGTCGGGTTCACGCTCGACCAGAAGGGCGACCGCGACCTCGCGATCTTCTACTACAAGAAGTTCCTGTCGGACGCGCCGGCGGATGCCGCGCAGCGCGCCGAGGTCACGCCGCGCCTGAAGGTGCTCGAGGCGGCGAAGGCCGCCGACGCGACCAAGCCGACCGGTGATGGCGCCGCGCCGACCGGCGATGGCACCAAGCCGACCGGCGATGGCACCAAGCCGACCGGCGATGGCACCAAGCCGACCGGCGACGGCACCAAGCCGACCGGCGACGGCGACGGCAGCAAGCCGACCGGCGACGGCACCAAGCCGACCGGCGATGGCGACGGCGCGAAGCCGACCGGTGACGGCGACGGCGCGAAGCCGACCGGCGACGGTCGCAAGCCGCACGGCAAGCCGCACGCCGGCCCGTACACCCCGGCCGACTTCCAGCACCAGGTGATCGACTCCGCGCCGCCCAAGCGCCCGCTCGATCTCACCGCGTTCTCGCCCGAGGACTCGGGCTGGCAGGTCACGCTCTACTTCCGCAGCGCCGGCGACGCGAAGTTCGTCTCGGCGCCGATGCGCCCGCGCTACAACGAGCTGGTCGCGCGCATCCCGGCGCGGCGCATGGTCGGCGCGTCGGTCCAGTACTACATCGAGGTGCGGGATCGCGACGGCGGCGTGGTCACGCGCATCGGCCGCGCCTCCAGCCCGAACCTGGTCTACATCGAGGACGGCGCCAAGCCGCGCTTCTACCCCGACCTCGACGACGGCGACAGCACCGGCGACACCGGCACCGACATCCTCCCCGACGACAAGCACGGCGATCAGCCGGGCGGCGGCGGCGGTGGCTTCCTCGACGTCGGCTCGAAGAAGTTCAACTACGCCAAGTGGGGCACGACCGGCACCGCGCTCGGCATGCTCGGCCTCTCGCTCACGTTCTACCTGGTCGCGTCGTCGGCATCGTCGGGCCTCGAGGGTGACGCGTCGCGCTCGCAGAGCAACTGCGGGACGCCGCCGTGCAGCACCTTCGACGCCGACCTCAAGTCGACGGAGGCCCGCGGTCAGGGCTTCGAGACGATGAGCAACGTCACCTTCTTCGTCGGCCTCGCGGCCGCCGGCACCGCCGGGTACCTCTGGTACCGCGAGGTCCGCAGCCACAAGCACGCCACCGACAAGAACGCGTCGCGCTCGGCCGAGCCGACGTTCGTCGCCACCCCCGTGGTCGGCAGCGACTTCGTTGGCGGCGCCGCCGCCGTCCGCTTCTAGTGCTCACCGTCGCGATCTCGGCGACCAGGGTCAGTTCCATGCTTCGCTTTGCTTCAGTTGCGTTGTTCGCCTCCGCGGTGGTCGCCGGTTGCAACCCGTACGATCCCGACCTCGGTGGTCGGCCGTTCAAGTGCGGCACCGATGATCCGCGCTGCCCCGATGGCTACACCTGCGTCGACGTCTCCGCGACCAACTCGGTCTGCGAGAAGAACGGCGGCGCCGGCCCCGACGCGCGCAAGAACGCCGACGCGTCGACCGTCCAGTGCGGCACCGACATCCAGCTCGAGCCCAACGACGACACCAGCCACGCCTTCGAGACGCCGGTGCGCAGCACCTCGGCGACCTACTCGCTGGCGCAGCTCGCGCTGTGCCCGTCGTCGGACATCGACACCTACGGCTTCACGACCACCGCGATCAACCAGCAGGTGACGATCACGGTCACCTACAACCCGTCGGCCGGTCAGCTCAACCTCAACGTGCTCAACAGCAACGGCACGCCGAGCGCGACCGGCACGCCGAACGGCAACACGCTGGTGGTCTCGACCAACCGGCTCAGCATCGGCCACTGGTTCGCCCAGGTGACCGGCGCGGCTGGCGTCCAGGCCAACTACGACCTCGACATCTCCGTCACGCCGTAGCGATCCGCGCCGCGGATCGATGCGGACCGGGCCGGGCGGCGACGCTCGGCCCGTCGTCGTTCTACGCGGCGACGCGTAGCAGATCGAACCGGAAGGTCCAGCGCTCGTACTCGGCGCGGAGCTCGTGATCGCCGCCGGCCACCTGCCGCAGCCGCTCGAGCGCCGGCGCCATGCCGCGAGCGTCGTGTGCCGCCAGGCGGTCCCGGAGAAGTTGCCGCAACTGCGCCAGCTCCTTGGCTTCACCGTAGCTCATACAGCCTCCTTCACGATCGGGTGGGTCGGTGCGTCGGTCTCACAAAAGAACGAGTCGCTCGCGGCTCGCAACTTTTTAGACGTGCGACCCCGCCGTTCATGCGGATCGCGTGCGCCGCGGCACGCCCCGAGGCGCGCGGCGCACGCCCGTTCTCGTCGGGCGCCACCACGTCCACCTACACCAGCGTCCCGATCGCTACCCCGCAGGGTTTGACTCGGTTGCGACGCGGGCGCTACGATCGCAAACACACAACGCTTTTCGAGGGGGCCGGCCGATGAGCCGAATTGGAGAGCTGCTTGTTCGGGAGAAGGTTCTCTCCCTGCAGCAGCTTCAGCACGCCCAGGATGAGGCCAAGCGCAGCGGCAAACGACTCGGCGTTGCCTTGTCCAAGCTCGGCTACGTCCAGGATCAGGAACTCACGCAGTTCGTCGCGCGGCAATACAGCTTGCCCGCGGTCAACCTCGGCGAGATCGAGATCGATCCCGCGGTCCTGAAGCTCATCCCGCGCGAGATCGCGGAGAAGCACCAGGTCATCCCGATCAAGCGCCAGGGCTCGACGCTCATCGTCGCGATGGCCGATCCGTCGAACATCTACGCGATCGACGAGCTCAAGTTCCTCACCCAGTACAACATCGACCCCGTCGTCGCCTCGGACACCGCCATCGAGGGCGCGATGTCCCGCTACTACGACAAGGGCCCCGATCTCGACATGATGATCGGCGAGTTCGACGTCGAGAGCGTCGACTACGCCGCGGTCACCGACGAGAACGTCAACGTCGTCGATCTCGAGAACCAGGCCGGCGAGGCGCCGGTCGTGAAGCTGTGCAACGCGGTCCTCTTGTCGGCGATCAAGAAGAAGGCGTCCGACATCCACATCGAGCCGTACGAGAAGAGCTTCCGCGTGCGGTTCCGGATCGACGGCATCCTGCAGGAGGAGATGCGGCCGCCGCTCAAGCTGCGCAACGCCATCACCTCGCGCCTCAAGATCATGGCCTCGCTCGACATCGCCGAGCGCCGCCTGCCGCAGGACGGCCGCATCAAGCTGAAGATCGGCGTCAACAAGGAGATGGACTTCCGCGTCTCGGTCCTCCCGACCCTGTTCGGCGAGAAGATCGTCATGCGTCTCCTCGACAAGTCGAACCTGCAGCTCGACATGACCCGGCTCGGGTTCGAGCAGAAGCCGCTCGACGACTTCAAGGTCGCGATCCACAAGCCCTACGGCATGGTGCTGGTCACCGGGCCCACCGGCTCCGGCAAGACCACGACGCTCTACTCGGCCCTGTCCGAGCTCAACACCACCGAGTGCAACATCTCGACCGCCGAGGACCCGGTCGAGTTCAACCTGCCTGGCATCAACCAGGTCCAGATGCACGAGGAGATCGGCCTCAACTTCGCGACCTCGCTGCGCTCGTTCCTGCGGCAGGACCCGAACATCATCATGGTCGGCGAGATCCGCGATTTCGAGACCGCCGAGATCGCGGTCAAGGCCGCGCTCACCGGCCACTTGGTGCTCTCCACGCTCCACACCAACGACGCGCCGTCGACGGTGTCGCGCCTCCTCAACATGGGCGTCGAGCCGTTCCTGGTGACCGCCTCGGTCAACCTCGTGCTCGCGCAGCGGCTCGCGCGCCGCATCTGCGCCGACTGCAAGCAGCCCGGCGAGAAGCACCCCGAGCAGCTCGCGCGCATGGGCTTCACCGAGGAGCAGATCAAGACCGCGAAGGTCATGGTCGGCAAGGGCTGCGGCACCTGCAACAACACCGGCTACAAGGGCCGCGTCGCGCTCTACGAGGTCATGCCGTTCACCGATCCGCTCAAGGAGCTCGTGCTCCAGGGCGCGTCGGCGGCGGAGATCAAGGCCGAGATGATCCGCGGCGGCACCAAGAGCCTGCGCATGGCGGGCATCGGCAAGATCCTCGAAGGCATGACCACGCCCGAGGAGATCTTGCGCACCACCGTCGACGACTAGCGAAGGACCCGATGGCGCCACCCACGCTTCACCAGCTGCTCAAGGCGATGCTCGACAAGGGCGCGTCGGATCTGCACATCACGACCGGGTCGGCGCCGCAGCTGCGGATCGACGGCGATCTCGTGCCGCTGCGGACCGAGGCGATGACCCCGGTCGACACCAAGCAGCTCTGCTACTCGATCCTCACCGACGCCCAGAAGCTCCGGTTCGAGGAGGATCAGGAGCTCGACCTGTCGTTCGGCGTGAAGAACCTGGCCCGGTTCCGCGCGAACATCTACATGCAGCGCGGCGCGGTCGCCGGCGCGTTCCGGCTGGTGCCCTTCAACATCATCCCGCTCGAGGAGATCGGCCTGCCGCCGATCGTCAGCGAGCTGTGCGAGCGGCCGCGCGGCCTGGTGCTGGTGTGCGGGCCGACCGGCTCGGGCAAGTCGACGACGCTGGCGTCGATGCTCGATCGCATCAACCAGCGCCACCGCGCGCACATCGTCACGATCGAAGATCCGATCGAGTACCTGCACCCGCACAAGAACTCGCTCGTCAACCAGCGCGAGATCGGCTCGGACAGCCAGTCGTTCAAGCGCGCGCTCAAGTACATCCTGCGCCAGGACCCGGACGTCGTGCTCATCGGCGAGATGCGCGACCTCGAGACGATCGAGGCCGCGCTGACGATCGCCGAGACCGGCCACCTCGCGCTCGCGACGCTGCACACCAACAACGCGGTGCAGAGCATCAACCGCATCATCGACGTGTTCTCGCCGCACCAGCAGGCGCAGATCCGCGCGGTGCTCGCGTTCGTGCTCGAGGGCGTGATCTGCCAGACGCTGATCCCGCGGGCCTCGGGCTCGGGCCGCGTGCTCGCGTGCGAGGTGATGGTCCCCAACTCCGCGATCCGGAACCTGATCCGCGAGGACAAGCTGCACCAGATCTACTCGCAGATGCAGATCGGCCAGACCAAGTACGGCATGCAGACGATGAACCAGGCGCTCGCCGACCTCGTGCTGCGGCGCCTGATCACGATCGACGAGGCCATGGGGCGCACCGGCGATGCCGAAGAGCTGAAGACCATGATCGCCAACGCCGGCGGAGCGTCGGCGCAGCAGGGAGGCGCGGCGCCCAAGCGCCGCGAGTGAGCCATGCCCAAGTTCAAGTGGGAAGCCACGACCCGCGGTGGCGAGGTCAAGACCGGCACGATGGAGGCGCCGGACGAGAACATCGTCAACAACCGGCTGCGCAGCGACAACCTCACGCCGAAGCGCGTCCGCAAGACGCTGGGCAGCATCAACATCTCGTTCGGGTCGGGCGTCGATCCCAAGGACCTGCAGATCTTCACGCGCCAGCTCGCGACGATGATCGACGCCGGCCTGCCGCTGGTGCAGTGCCTCGACATCCTCGCGAACCAGACGCCCAACCCGCAGTTCCAGAAGGTGCTGTCGTCGGTCAAGTCGTCGGTCGAGCAGGGCGCGACCTTCTCCGACGCGCTCCGCAAGCACCCCAAGGTGTTCGACGAGCTCTACGTCAACCTGGTCGGCGCCGGCGAGATCGGCGGTATCCTCGACACGATCCTCAACCGCCTCGCGGTCTACATCGAGAAGGCGGTCAAGCTGAAGGGCCAGCTCAAGAGCGCGATGGTCTACCCCATCTCGATCTTGTGCATCGCCGCCGGCGTCATCGCGATCATGCTCATGAAGGTCATCCCGGTCTTCGAGGGCATGTTCAAGCAGACCGGCGGCGCGCTGCCGGCCCCGACGCAGTTCGTGATCAACCTGTCGAAGGGCTTCACCAAGAACGCGCCGCTGATCTTCGGCGGCCTGTTCGCGATCGGCACGGCGTTCACGATGGCGGTCCGGACCAGCAAGGGCCGCGACATCTTCGACGCGGTGCTCCTGAAGGTGCCGGTCATCGGCAGCGTGCTGCGCAAGATCGTCGTCGCGCGCTTCACGCGCACCCTCGGCACGCTCCTGTCCTCCGGCGTGCCGATCCTCGACGCGCTCGAGATCTGCGCCAAGACCTCCGGCAACCGGGTGGTCCAGCGCGCGATCATGCACTCGCGCAACAAGATCTCGGAGGGCCAGGACATGGCCGGCCCGCTGGCGGAGACCAAGGTCTTCCCCGGCATGGTCACGCAGATGATCGGCGTCGGCGAGCAGACCGGCGCCATGGACACGATGCTGCAGAAGGTCGCCGACTTCTACGAGGAGGAGGTCGACCAGGCGGTCGGCGCCATGACCTCGCTGATCGAGCCGATCATGATGGCCTTCCTCGGCATCGTCGTCGGTGGCCTCGTCGTGTCGATGTACCTGCCGATCTTCAAGATGGCCGGCAGCATCAACAAGCACTGACCGGGTTCCGAATCGGTCTCGGTCTCGGTCTCGGTCTCGGTCGCGGTCTCGGTCTCGGTCTCGGTCTCGGTCTCGGTCTCGGTCTCGGTCTCGGTCTCGGTCTCGGTCTCGGTCTCGGTCTCGGTCTCGGTCTCGGCATCCGTAGCGGTCTCGGTCTCGGTCTCGGTACGAGAAGCGGCCGAGGCGAGGGCCTTGGCCGCGAGTGCAGGTCACCGGTGCGTGAGGCGCCAGATCATCGCGACGACGGAGTCGAGCGCGGCCCACGCGGGCGCCAGCTCGGCGGGGTCGGCGTGGCCGAGGGCCGCGGCGATATCGAGGCAGGCGCGCGCCTCGGCCGCGCTCCCCGCGGCCACGCGGTAGTAGTGCGCCTGATCGCGCCCGCGGCGCTTGGCGCCCTCGGCGAGGTTCAGCGCGGCGCTGGTGGCGGCCCGCTGGAGCTGATCGGCGAGGCCCGGGGCGGCGACCCGGATCGCGGCCAGCGGCGCGCGGATCAGGCGCAGCGCCTCGAGGCAAAGGTCATAGGTACGAAAGCGATGGCTCGTCGGTGTGGGGTTCATGCCCATGAGGGCGCAGGTCCCGTGACGAGGGCGATGCGAGGTACGCTCGAGCCACTGCCGAAAGCCTATGCCCTCGGCGCGGGACGTGCGCCGCGGGCATGAGAACCCCACCCGACGAGCCGAGCGTCCCTGGTCCGAGCCCGAGCCCGAGCCCGAGCCCGAGCCCGAGCCCGAGCCCGAGACCGAAACCGAACCCGAACCCGAACCCGAACCCGAACCCGAACCCGAAACCGAAACCGAACCCGAACCCGAACCCGAACCCGAACCCGAACCCGAACCCGAGACCGAGACCGAAACCGAAACCGAGACCGAAACCGAGACCGAAACCGAAACCGAGACCGAAACCGAGACCGAAACCGAGACCGATACGGATCCCGAGACCGATACGGATCCAGATACCGAGACCGATACGGATACCGAAACCGATGTCCGACCACCGCCATTCTCCCGCCGCGTCGCTGACCGGTGCCGCGCTGCCCGCGCCGGCTGCCAGCGACCTCGCGCGCCGCATGACCCGCCTCATGCTGCTGCGCACCGTCGTCATCAGCATCGTCCTCGGCGTCAGCTGGTGGCTATCCTGGGTCGGCAGCGACGTCTCCGGCGCCACCTCGCTGTCGCTCTCGCTCCTCATCGGCGCCACCTACGCTCACACGCTGGTCTACGCGCTCCTCCTGCGCGGCGGCGCCGACCCCGATCGCCTCATCGGCTCGCAGCTCGCGCTCGACCTCGTCATCACGACCGCGCTGGTCTACATCACCGGCGGCACGCTCAGCGCGTACACGTTCCTGTTCTCGCTCTCGATCGTCGGTGCCGGCGCGATCCGCTTCGAGCGCGGCGCGGTCGTCGTCGCCGTCGCGTCCTTCATCCTCATGACCCTGGTCGCGCTCGCCGCGCGCCACCGCCTGCTGCCGCTGCCGACCGTGCCGCAGGTCGCGCCGTGGAACCAGGCCGCCCGCGACTTCGCCCGGACGCTCGCGCTCAACCTCGCGGCGATCATCGCGGTCGGCGCGCTGTCGTACGTCTTCGGCGATCAGCTCCGGCGCGCGGCCCAGTCGCTGGCCAGCGAGCGCCGCGTCGTCGCCGATCTGGTGACGCTGCACCAGGACATCGTGCGGTCGTTGACCTCGGGGCTCATCACCGTCGATCCGGCGTCGCGCGTCCTCACGATCAACGACACCGCCGCCGAGCTGCTCGGCGTCGACGGCACCGACCTGGTCGGCGCGCCCATCGAGCGCCTGCTGCCCGGGATCCGCGACCGGCTCGCCGGGATCCCCGCGCGCGGCGATCTGCGGCGCGTGGACCTGACCGTCGCGCGCGGCGGGCGCCCGGTGATCATCGGCATCTCGGTCTCGCCGCTGGTCGATGGCACCGACGCG
>JAIOQA010000398.1 GCA_021413675.1 Deltaproteobacteria bacterium
GACGAGCCGATCACGCTCGCGCCCGCGGCCATGCGCGTGCTCGCCGGCGTGTAGGTCGCGGCCGGCGTGGCGGCGCGCGGTCGCCGGCCCTGATCGGCGAGGTACTGCGCCTGCGCGGCCAGCAGCTTCTCGAGGTTCTGCGGCGAGACCAGGCCGCGCTCGACGAGGATCGCGCCGAGCGCGCGCGGGCGACGACCCTGGTCGCGCAGCACCTCTTCGAGCTGATCCATCGTGATGAGCTTGTAGTGGACCGCGAGCCGCCCCAGCAGGTGGCTCATCGCGGGATCGTGCGTGCCCGGCGCCTCGTTGGGCTGCAGTGGTCGCGACGACGCGGGCGCGGCGGCAGGCGCCGGTGCGGCCTTCGCGGGCGCGGCCTTCGCCGGACCGCTGATCGAGATGGTCACCGTCCAGCGCTCGCGCCCGGGCGTGACCGTCACGCGATGGACGACCGCGGCGTGCAGGTAGTCGAACGCGACCGGCCCGCCCATCAGCAGCGCGCCGTGCTCCTCGACGGGGATGACCTCCTCGATCAGCGCGGTCAGGTCGCGCTGGCTGATGGTCTGGTTGGCCCGGCGATCGCCGGTCGGGAACTGGAAGACGATCGCGGCGTCGCCCTCGAGGACGACCCCGGTGGCCCCCAGCCGCGCGAGATTTCCGACGTACAGGTCAATGCGCGTCACGTACATCCATCATACGCCCGCGCCCGGGGCGTTGCCGGACTGTGCCGGATTACCTGCGGCCGCTCGCGCCGCGGGTCTCTACCATCGGTCGCATGAACGCCCCACGGCTCATCCCGGGACTCGCGGTCTCGCTCATCCTCGGCGCGACGGCTGCACACGCCGCGCCTCCGACGGTCGATGGCCTGCTGTGCCAGCGCACGCACACGGTCAACGACGCGCCGCATGCGTTCCTGTCGGTCATGCCTGCGGCGATCGTCCCGACGGTGACGGTCGCGCACGCCGAGGGCGCGGAGCAGGGCACCGTGACGGTCTGTCAGGACGCCGCGAAGACCGCGTGCAAGAGCTTCACGTCGGGGCGCTTCAGCTACAACAACGACCTGCAGCTCAACGCCGACGGCACGCTCATCCTCGTCGGCAGCGACAAGGGCCTCGTGGTCGAGCGCGCCGACACCGGCAAGCTGGTGCGGACGATCAAGAACCGGCGCGGCGCCGACTACCAGTGCGGGGGCGGGTTGTGGCTCGGCACCACGGTCCTCGCCCGCGGCGGCGACTGCGCGGAGTTCGACGCGCGGCCATACCTCGCCAGCGGCCGGACCGGGGCGTACATCGCGCCGCTGGTCGGCAAGCAGTTCGAGACCACGGAGGAGACGGTCTACGAGGTCGCGCCGGTCGCGGGCACGCGCTGGGCGATCGCGGTGCACGACGACAACAACGGCGTCGATGGCGGGGTGGGGCGGGTCTACGTCATCGACGTGAAGACCGGCAAGGTCAAGGCCACGGTCAGCGGCGCCGCGGATGGCACGGCGCGCATCGTCGAGGGCACGCAGAGCCGCACGCTCGCCAAGCTCCCCGCCTGCAAGCCGTAGCTACCGCGTGATCAGCTCGCGGGCGTCCTCGGGGACGATCTGCGCCAGCTGCCAGGCCTGGGCGCGGAGCCGGCGCTCGGCGTCGAGGCCCTGCTGCCGGATGCGGCCCACGAACCAGAGGCTGGCCACGATCGCGATCGCGTGGGCGCCGATCAAGAGCACCAGCGTGGGCGTGCGCGGGAACTCGGTCATCCACGGCATGATCCGGATCGCGCCGCCGTCGAACTCGTACCAGGGCGGGACCACGCCCGCGAGCTGCAGCGCGATCGGCACCATCACGACCGTCAGCGCCATCGCGAACATGCCCCGCACGCGGTGCTCGAACACCGCGATGTAGCCGACGCCGGTCGCGATCACGATCGACGGCAGCAGCACGAACGGGCCGAAGAGCGTCACGCCGGTGGCCAGCGAGATCGTCGAGACGATCACGTGCGCGAGCGGCAGGCGCAGGCCGGCCGGCGGGTGGCGGTGATACCAGGCGGTCGTGCCGATCACGCCGACGATCGTGGTGGCGACCGCGGCCAGCATCCACGGCGACCGCAGCCCCATCCACAGCACGAGCGGGACGTAGAAGATGTACGTCAGCATCGCGAGCATCGCGTGGCGCGCGGCCTGGCGGAAGCGCACGACGGCGGCGCGCTCGTGGGCGCGCGCGGCCTCGGCGTCGGCGGTCTGCGCCGGCTCGGTCAGGATGCGGACGAGCAACGCGCGGGCCCGCGCGTGATCGGGATCGAGGCCGAGCGCGGTGGTGATCTCGCGCAGCGCGACGGCGCGGGCCTTGGCCTCGTCGGCGCCGGGCGCGTGGGCCGCGGTGAGCGCGGCCGCGGCGGCGCTGGCGCTGGCCTCGGCCATGCGGCGACGGGTCTCGAGATCGCGATCGCCGTCGAGGTAGGCCTCGATGCGGCGCGCGAGCTCGCCGGCGCTGGCGATCCGCTGCGCGGGATCGAGGCGGGTCGCGGCCCGGCACAGCTCGTCGAGCTCGGGTGGGATGTCCTTCGCTGGCGCGCGGGCTCGCGGGCTGGCGCCATCGGTGGTGAGCGTCGCGGTGAAGACCTCGGCGACGGTCGTGCCGGCATGCAGCCGCTCGTGCGACAGCAGCTCGAACAGGATCACGCCGAGCGCGTAGACATCGACGCGCAGGTCGAGCGCGCGCTGATCCTTGATCTGCTCGGGCGCGACGTAGCCGGGCGTGCCGAGCACGTGGCCGGTGACGGTGTTGGGCCGGAGCGACGAGTCGACCAGCGGCACGTCGGCGGGCAGCGGGATCGCCGCGCGCGACTGCGAGTAGCCGATCGGCGAGGGCGGGACGTGCTCGGGCGCGTTCTGCAGATCCGCCAGGCCCCAGTCGAGGACGTAGACCTCGCCGAACGCGCCCAGCATGATGTTGCCGGGCTTGAGATCGCGGTGGACCACGCCGCGGCGGTGCGCGTACTCGAGGGTCATCGCGACCTGCGACAGGAGCGTGAGCAGCTTGCGCCGCGAGTAGCGCCGCACGGTCTCGGGATCGCCCTCGCGCAGGCGCGTCAGCACGCGCGACAGGCTCTCGCCGCGCACCCGCTTCATCGTGAAGTACAGGTTGCCGCGATCGTCGACGCCGACGTCGTAGACCGGGACCACCGCCGGGTGCTCGAGCTGGGCCTGGATGCGGGCCTCGCGCGCGAACCTGCGCAGCCCGCCCTCGGCCTCGCGGTCGTCGCGGATCGTCTTCATCGCGACGACGCGGCCGGTCGCGCGATCGGCCATGCCGCGGACCTCGCCCATGCCGCCGATGCCGAGCACCTCGCCGCGCCGGTAGCGGTTGGCGAAGGTCGCGGCGCGGAACATCGCGGCGGCGTCGCCATCGGACAGGTCCTCGACCGGCAGCGTGTCGCCGTCGTTCCAGACCTGGCCATCGGAGCCGACCTCGACCGTGGCGTCGGTGGAGACGTCGACCGTCTGGGTCGGCGCGTCGGTCGCGCGGCGGGCGAGGGGGCGCTCGGCCAGCGTCTGGTCCGGCAGCCGCGCCGCGTCGTCCGTGGAAGACATCGCGCAGAGTCTACATGCTGGATCGGTGCGGATCGACCCGCGCGGTGGCCGGGGGTATGGTCGGCCATGGCCGTCGCCACCAACCCGCTCCTCGACGATCGCGACGTCGAGGTCCTGCTCGACGAGGTCCTCGACCTCGGAAGCCTGCTGAGCCTCCCGTACTTCGCCGACCACGATCGCCACACGGTCGGCGCGGTGATCGCCGAGGCCCGGCGCTTCGGGCGTGAGGTGCTGTATCCGGCCTATCGCGAGCTCGATCTGGCGCCGCCGCGCCTGGTCGACGGGCGCGTGGTCGTGCACCCGCGCATGCACGAGCTGTGGCGGCAGATGGTCGCGATGGATCTGGTCGCGGCGCCCCGCCCGAACGCGGTCGGCGGCCAGCAGCTGCCGCTGGTGATCACGACCCTCGCGACCGCGTACCTGATGGCCGGCAACTGCGCGGCCTACGGCTACCTCGGCCTCACCCAGGGCGCCGCGCACCTCATCGAGGCGTTCGGTGACGCCCACCTGCGCGACGAGTACATGGCGCGGATGTACCGCGGCGAGTGGACCGGCACGATGGCGCTGACCGAGCCGCAGGCCGGCTCGAGCCTGTCCGATGTCGCGACCACCGCCACGCCCACGGCCGACGGTCACTACCTGATCCGCGGCAGCAAGATCTTCATCTCCGGCGGCGATCACGACTTCGCCGACAACGTCGTCCACATGACGCTGGCGCGGATCGCCGGCGCGCCCGCCGGCATCAAGGGCGTGTCCCTGTTCTGCGTGCCCAAGCGCCGGCTCGAGGGCGGCGCGCTCGTCGACAACGACGTCGCGGTCGCGGGCGTGATCCACAAGATCGGCTGGCGCGGCCTGCCCAGCCTCGCGCTCAACTACGGCGAGGGCGACGACTGCCACGGCTGGCTGGTCGGCGAGCCCCACCGCGGCATCTCGTACATGTTCCAGATGATGAACGAGGCCCGCCTGATGGTCGGCCTGAACGGCGTGTCGACCGCGTCGGTCGCGTACCAGGAGGCCGTCGCTTACGCCAAGACCCGCCCGCAGGGGCGGCCGCTCGCCGCCAAGGATCCGGCGACGCCGCAGATCCCGATCATCGCGCACGCCGACGTGCGCCGCATGCTGCTGCGCCAGCGCGCGATCGTCACCGGCGGCCTCGCGCTGCTGGTCAAGACCGCGTGGTACGCCGACGTCGCCGGCCACGGCGCCGACGCCGATCGCGCGCGCGCCGGCCTGCTGCTCGATCTACTCACGCCGATCGCCAAGTCGTTCCCGGCGGAGCGAGGCTTCGAGGCCAACGCGCTCGCGGTGCAGGTCCACGGCTGCTACGGCTACTCGAGCGAGTACCCGGTCGAGTCCTGGCTGCGCGATCAGAAGCTCAACACGATCCACGAGGGCACGACCGGCATCCAGGCGCTCGACCTGCTCGGCCGCCGCGCGGTCGCCGGCGGCGGCGCGGCGCTGCGCGCGTGGATCGAGGAGGTCGCGACCACGTGCGCGCGCGCCGCTGATGCGGGCGTGCCGGCGGCGCAGATCGAGGCGGTGCGCGACGCCAGCCAGCGGGTCGGCGCGCTCACGATGGAGCTCGCCGGCCGCGGCCTGCGCGGCGACGCCGACGGCATGCTCCTGCACGCCAGCGACTACCTCGAGCTGTTCTCGATCGCCGCGGTCGCGTGGCAGTGGCTCGAGCTCGCCGCGGTCGCGGTGCGCGGCCTCGCCGGGGGAGCGTCGGGCGCGAAGGCCTCGCACTACCGCGTGCTGCGCGCCGCCGCGCAGTACTGGATCGCCACCGAGGTGCCGCGCATCGATCACCTCGCGCGGCTGTGCGCGAGCGCCGAGGACTCGTACGCGATGGTGGCCGCCGACGATTTCTGATCCGCGCGCGTCACATCGAGGTCGCGCCGTGGTCCTCCGGCCGGGGCTCGACCGTGGTCCCGGTGACGTAGGCGCGGGCGGCGCGCAGCAGGAACGACAGGCCGCGGGTGCCCGACTGATCCCAGTACTCGCCGTGCTCGGGATCGACCGCGAGCAGCGTGATCTCTGGATCCTGCTTGCCCTCGGGGAACCACAGCCGCCAGCCCTCGGTCCAGAGCGCCTCGATCATCGCGCGGTCGTTGACCAGCCGGCCGCGCCCGCTGATCGACGCGTACCGCGTGCGGCTCTGGAACACGAGGTCGACCCGCGGGTCGGCCTCGAGCTCGGCGACCTTGGTCGACGACCGCGGCGTCACGAAGTACGTGGTGCCATCCTCGTCGACGCGCACCACCGCCATCGGGCGCGGGTGCAGCTGGCCATCGGCCGCGCGGGTGATGACCACGACCGTGCCGGCGGAGTCGAGGATCTCGTAGAGGTGCGCGCGGTGATCGGCGTCGGTCGGCGCGGTGGCAGAAGGAGACGTGGCCATGGCGATTCCTTGGTGACGAGAGGTCGTCACCCCAGGAGCAACTCGCGGGCCGACCGCGGCGCGGCCGCTCGCGTGTGGGAACGCGGTGCTGGCCGCGGGGAATGCGCGGTTTCGTGCGCCAGCGCCCGCGCATCGTGCGCGGTGTGCGGCAGCGCCGCATCGCTAGATGTCAGTCGGGTCCGGGGCGAACATGTCGGGCGGGAGGTAGTGGTGCCGGAGGCGCAGCGGGTCACCGATCCCGAGGGTGTTGCGCTCCATGCGGTACTGGTTCTCGGTGCAGCCGACCGGGTCGTGGGCGTGCGCGCCGAAGAAGTCGAGGCCGACGGCTTGCCGCTCGGCGTTGGGCACCGGGCCGGCGCCGAGCGGCGGCGGCGTGGCATCGCGGCCGTAGCCGGTCCAGTCGCCGCGCGCGATCGTGCCCTGCGTCGTGTGGAGCGCGTGCTGCAGCTCGTGCGCGAGCGCCACGTCGACCGGGGTGTCGGCGGTGCCAGCGACGGGGCTGAACCGGATCGTGGCGTCCGCGCCGGCGCCGCGGCTGTGGTCGGAGGCGCGATAGCGCTGATCGAGCTCCGCGAGGTTCGTGACGTTGGTGGTGTCCTTCCTGGTCTCGTAGTCCGGCTCGCTGGTGCCCGTGGCGCCCTGCTTGAACTCGGGGCGGATCGTCGTGTGATGATGGATCGGCGCGCCGGTGCCATCGACCTCGACGGCGCCAGCGTCCGTGCGCTTGACGTTGTCGGACAGCCCCATCACCTGCGCTCGACCGCTGGTGGTCATCATCAGATCGGCGAGGTTGGTCATCGCCGCGTCGCGGTAGTGCTGCGCCTGCGCCCGATCGGTGATCTCGTCGGTGTCGAGCGTCAGGTCGCCGCGTCCGAGGCGGATGTCGCTGTAGGTCTTGCAGAGCGCGTCGTACTCCTGCTGCGTGACCTGGTTGTGGGCGTGCCCGCCCTGCTGGCCGTCGGGGATGATCTCGAACCGGTTGGCCAGGTCGCGCCTGGCCCGCTGGCGATCGAGCATGCCCTCGAGGTCGGCCAGCCCGCCGAGCCCCTCGTGCGCCAGGCCGCGCGCGAGGTCGCCGGCGTCATCGGCGGGCTCGACCCCCTGCGAGGGAGTCCCGGCCGTGACGGTCGGGGCCGCCGCCGGGGCGGCATCCCCGACTGCGGGTAGATCGGCGTAGTGCCCGAACGCCTCGATCGCCGCAGCCGAGGAGACCGCGCTCGTCGGGCCGGGCGCGGCCGTCGCCAGCACCGGTGTCGACGTCGCGGCGCTCGCGTCCCCGAACCCGCTCGCGTCCGGGCTCGACAATGGGCCCCAGGGCCCCAGGATCTCGGAAGTCGACAGCATCTCCACCGCGGCGCCCCTCTCGTGCGCCCGCGCCGCCGATCGGGATATCGGCGGTTCCGCGCGGGCGCTCGATCGGTAGTGCCAGGCGCTCGCGCGGTGTGACCAGCGCGGGCTACTTGCTGGCCGCGGGCAGCAGCGCGATCAGCGCGTGGAACGCGTCATGCGCCGCGCTGAACTTCGCCTCGAAGTTCTCCTGATCGTGCTGCTCGCAGTCCTCCTGCAGCTGGGTCCACGCGGCCTGCAGCGCGGTGAGGTGCTCGTTCCAGGCGGCCTCGTCGAGGCCTGCGGGGAGCCCACCTTCATTGACGTGATCGAGCTGCTGCGCCATCAGCTCGGTCTCGCCGCAGGTGTCAGTGGCGCGCTGCGGGCCGGGCGCGGCGTGCCACAGCTGCGACAGCTTCTCGTGGAACGAGACGAGCCCGGGCGGCAGGGCCGGCTCGCCGCCCTCCTCGTGGTGCTCGGCGTGCGCCGCGGGATCTGCGGGCGCGGTCTCCGGGGCCTTGGACTTGCCGCCACAGGCGGCGACGACGACGGCGATCAATGCGAAGCGCTTCATGAGGCGTGGGTCCCACGCGGCGCGGAGCGGTGTCAAATCCGGCGGGGGCGGAACCGCCAGCCGTGACGAGGTGCCACGCGCGAGCGGCCGGGCTGGGGCGGGCGCAGTCGCGGTCCGGCCGGCGTGGCGTGGCGTCGCGTGGCGTGGCGTGGCGCGGGCGTGGCCGCGGCGCGGCGTGGCGTGGCGTGGCGCAGCCGGCCCGAGCCCATTCCGCTGGCGCTCACGCGTGCATTCTTGATATATGCCTTTAATCAAATGGTGAGGCCAGGAAGCTCCAGATCGGGCAGCGGTCCTGGGCGACACGCGTCGCCTCCGGCCCAGCTCGCGCTCGACCTCGCGCGGCGCCCCATCGGGCACGGCGGCTGGCGTCCCGGCGCCGGCCGGCCGCGCGGCCGCACCAGGGTCCCGCACCTCACGCGTCCGCGGTTCGCGGCGCGCTATCCGCAGCACGTGACGCTGCGCCTGATCACCGGGCTGCCATCGCTGCGCCGTCACCACCTCGTCGCGCGCCTTCGCCGCTCGATCGCCTCCGCCCATCGCGACGACTTTCGCGTGGTGCACTTCGCGGTGCTCGCGAACCACCTCCACCTCGTCGTCGAGGCGACCGACGCGATCACCCTCGCGCGGCGGATGCAGGGCCTCGCGATCCGGATCGCGCGCACCACCAATCGCGCGCTGGCGCGCCGCGGTCGCGTCTTCGCCGAGCGCTATCACGCCCGGGCGCTGCGCACGCCGCGCGAGGTCCGCCACGCGCTGGCGTACGTGCTGCACAACGCGCGTGGCCACGCCGCGGCCCGCGATCAGCGGTTGTCCTCGACGTGGATCGATCCCTGCTCGAGCGGCCCGTGGTTCGCCGACTGGCGGACCGCGCCCGCGCATCCGCCGCCGTGGCTGGTCGCGTTGCGCCGCCAGCCCGACCCCACGCGCCCGGCGCGCACATGGTTGCTCGCGACCGGCTGGCGGCGCCACGGCGCGATCGCGCTCGACGAGCGCGGGCCGCCGCGGCCGGAGGTGCGTCCGGCGCGTGACGCATCAGACTGGTCGCCATGACGGGCTACGCAACGCCTCCGATCGGAGCCGGGGTGGTCGAGTTGCTCGAGGCCCGGGACCACGGCGTTTGGCTGCTGTCCTATACGCTCACTCACCGGTACGCGAAGCTGGCGCTGAGCGCGGGGAGCCCTCGAGGCCCGTACCTCGACTGCATCGGCTGCAACTACATCAGCGGCCGCCTCGACTCCGGTCCCTATCATCTGACCGTGTCGCTGAGCCCTGATGGGATCGTCTCGCTGGTGGGCGTCGGCGCGGGTGGCGAGTTCGTGCTCCGGTGCGACTGGATCAGGCTCGGCGACCCGCCGACGTAGCGGCTACCCGCCGAAGATCGCCGCGGCCAGCCGCTCGAGCAGCCCGGCCGGCGACAGCGCGGCCTCGGCGACCTCGGTGCGGCTGGTCATGAGCGCGGTGAGCTCGTCGAGGATCACCGGGCGCTCGCGCACGATCGGCTCGAGGTGGCGCGCCGCGATCTCGATCACCGTGGCGCCATCGACCGCGCGCACGGTCGCGGTCCGCGGCTGGCCGGTGAGGAACGCGACCTCGCCCACGACCGCGCCGGGCTGGAGCTCGGCGACGACGCGCTCGCGGCCGTCGGCCTTGACGATGACCTCGAGCTTGCCCGCGTGCAGCACGAACAGCGACGAGCCGGGGTTGCCCTGCACGAGGATGCGCTCGGTCGGGCCGAGCGTGATCGTGCGCGCGAGGCGCGCGAGCTGCTCGACCTCGGCGCGAGTCAGGATCCGGAACAGCGCGATGCCCACGATCCGCGCGCGGATCTCGTCGGGCGGCAAGAGACGCGGCGCCTCGTCCGACTCGCGCAGCTCGAGCGTGCCCTGGTAGCCATCGCGGCGCTGGAGCTGGGCCAGGCGGACGTGGTTGCCGGTGAGGTGCGACTCGAGCAGGCTGACCGCGCGCGGCACGCACTCGTCGCCGGTGTACTCCATGAGGCCGCGCTCGGCGGCCCAGGCCGCGACCATGTTCATCGAGTCACGGTACTGCGTGCACGCGGACGGATAGAGGCCATCCTGATCGCCGAACGCGCCGGCGAGCGTCGCGCCGATCGAGAAGCCGAACGCGCTGCCCTGGCGGTGCCAGAGCACGAACCGCCGCACGCTCTCGGGCAGGTATCCCAGCTCCGGGAACGCCTCCTGGTTCATCGTCAGCGTCGCGCGCTCGGCGTCGCGGAACACCCGCTGCCAGGTCTCCTGCGCGTTCATGCGGTTCGCGCCGGCGAACGCGATCGCGTGCTTGAGGTCGTCGTGGTGGGCGTGGAGGAAGGCGAGGGTGGCGCTCTTCTTCCGCAAGAGGTTCTGGATCCCGACCGGCATGTCGAGGCCGGGCGTGCGCAGGAACGCCATGCCGCGCAGCTCCCACACCCGTGTCCACGCGGTCCGGTCGATCCGGCGGCGCAGCTCGGCGAACCGCGGCGAGCCCTCGAACAGCGCGCGCTCCTCGGGCGACAGCAGGTCGAGCGTCGCGCGCACCGCCTCGATGATGCCGAGGCAGGTCAGGAGCTCGAGGTACAGCCCGACCCGCAAGAGCCACGCGGGATCGGTCAGCATGCGGTGCTCGCGCACGACGTCGCCGCGGATCGCCTTCATGTAGAGGTTGGCCTTCGCGACCCCGATGCACAGCACCGGGAACCACGGGTGGAACGCGATCCCGACCTCGCGCCCGTTCTCGGCGCACTGCCGCCGCAGATCGTCGGGCAGGAGCCGATCGGCGATCCGCGCGTACAGCGATCCGAAGCCGCGCTCGTCGAAGATCTCGAACTCGAACGCGTCGGTCGCGAGCGTCGCGCCGTCGCGCACGAGCGCGAGCACCAGCCGGAAGCGCTCGAAGAACAGCGAGCCGAAGCCGAACGCCGCGGCCGGGTCGCGGCGTTCGTGGATCAGCGGCTCGAACACCGGGTCGACGTCGAGGCGCAGCGCGAACGCGCGATCGACGGCGGCGCCGTCCGGAACATCGCCGAGGTGGCCGGCGGTGATCGGTCGCGCGTCCCAGCCCGGCACGATCCGCGTCGGGCGCCCGTCGCCGTCGAGGAGGTGCAGCGTCGCCAGCAGGCGCAGGCCGTCGGGCACGGTCGCGAGCGGCTGGCCGGCGCGCGACAGGCGGTAGAGCACCGTCAGGTGATCCGGCGCCGCACCGCCGAGCAGGCCGATCGCCTCGCTCGAGCCCAGCCCGGGCGCGCGGATCTCGTCGACCGGCCGCCGTCCGGGCACGAACGGCACGAACGCCACGCGGTGATCGAGCGGCCGCGCGGCGTCCTCGGCCAGCGCGAGCTGCGCGCGCACGATCGCGCCGCGCTCGGCGGCGGACACCCCGTCGAGGTCGACGCGCAGGAGTTGCTGCAGGGCATGGGTGAACTGGTGGACATCCATGAATCACCAGGGTCGCACGACCATCGCCGCATCGCCCTGCTCTCGGGCATCATCCACCGATGCGCGCCACCGTCGCTCTCGCTCTCGCCCTCGCGCTCGCCGCGCCCGCCGTCGCGCGCGCAGACAAGAGCGCGCGCGTCCCGGGCACGAACCTGTCGGTGCGGGTCGCGGGCTCGTCGCTCGAGGTCAAGCAGCAGCGCACGGTGGCGCCGATCCCGGTGTTGCAGCCGTGGCCGGATCTGTTCATGGACGTGACCGTCGAGGCGAAGGGCGACGCGATCACGATCTCGATCGACGGCAACTGCTCGGGCGAGCACACGATCAAGACGACCGAGGCGGCGCTGCGCGCGCGGCTCGCCAACGTCACCGCGCTGGGGCTGCACCGCGGCAAGCAGTGGGACGCCGCCGCGGCGGGCTTCGCGAAGGCCCTGGCCCTCGACCCGACCCTGGTGCCAGCGGCGCT
>JAIOQA010000353.1 GCA_021413675.1 Deltaproteobacteria bacterium
CGATCGACGAGCACGGCGCCGACGTCGGCACGAGCTTCCTCGCGATCGATCACGCCCAGGCCGGCCCCGGCGATCGCGTGCTCGTGCTGACCGAGGGCAACGGCGTGCGCCAGATCCTGAAGCAGGGCGACACCACGCCGATCCGCTCGGTCATCGTCGGCATCGTCGACGCGGTCCACGCTCCGGCGGGCGCGCGATGACCGTGCGCTCGAGCCGCGCGGTCCGCACCGAGGTCGCCGCGGCGGCGCGCGAGCTGCACGCGCGCGGCTGGGTCGCGAACCACGACGGCAACGTCAGCGCGCGCGACGGCAGCGTCATCGTCGCCACGCCGACCGCGACCTCCAAGCGCAAGGTCACCGACGGCAACCTCGTCGAGTGCGACCGCGCCGGCAAGCCGCTGGGCGGCGGCAAGGTGTTCGGCGAGATCGGCCTGCACACCGCGATCTACGACCGGCGCCCGGACATCGGCGCGGTGGTCCACGCGCACCCGCCGCACGCGACCGCGATCGCGTGCAGCGCGACCAACCCGATCGAGCGGCCGTTCATCGCCGAGGCGGTGGTGTCGCTCGGCCCGATCATCCCGCGGGTCGCGTTCGGCGCGCCCGGCGCGGCGGCGATCGCGGCGCTGGCGCCGTGGTGCGAGCAGGTCGACGCCGGGATGCTCGCGAACCACGGCGTGATCGCCTGGGGCGCCGACGTCGAGCAGGCGCTCATGCGGCTCGAGCTGGTCGAGCACCTCGCGCGGATCGCGCTCGCCGCGGCGCCGCTGGGCGGGCCGGTCGCGCTGCCCGCCGACACGCTGGCCGCGCTCTACGCCGCGCGCGCCAAGGCGGGGCTCGGCCGCGTCGGCGATCGCGCCGTCGAGCTCGCCGCGAAGTTCGCCGGCGGGATCACCAGCCCCGCGTCGGGCGGGCCGCGCCCGGTCGCGGCCTGCGCGCCTGCGCCGCACGCCAGCGTTCCAGTGATCGCGATCGGCAAGCGATCCGAGTCAGAGCTCGCCGCGATCGTTCGTGACGAGGTCGTGCGCGCGCTGCGCGGGACCTGACGCGCTGACTACTGCCTTCGCGATTTCTGTCGAAGCCTCGACTCGGCCGCGCTCGTAGCGCCAGTCGTTTCCGCGCCTTCGCCGGCGCGGGTGTGGACGCATGGTCACGGTCCGACCGTTGCAATGTCCCCAGGCATGTCCCCGACCCGCTCAACCATCCTCACGCTCGCATCCGTTGGCGCGGCCGTGCTCGCGGGTGCGTGCACCTCCAATGACGGCCTCACACGACCCGGTGCCGCACCCCTCGAGTGCGGCGCGGCGCCCGTGCACTACCTGATCGACGGCGTCATCATCCCGATCCACGCGGGCGAGCAGACCGCGAACGGCCTCGATCTCGACGGCGACACGCACGTCGACAACGGCCTCGGCAACGCCGCCATGGCGCTCGCCGGCGTGCACCCCGCGGACTTCAACCCCGGCATTCCGATGAACTCGGCGCTCGCCGGCGGCAAGGTCGCGTGGGTCCTGTCGACGACCACGTGCGGCGCGCAGGTCCGCGTCGACCTCGCGCGCGCCACCGACGCCGACGGCGACGGCCGCTACACCCTCGAGCCGCGCGACCCCATCGCCGCTGGCGGCACGTCGGTCGCGGGGCACATCAGCGCGCGCGAGGGCCGCGGCGCGGCGCCGGTCGCGATGCTCGCCGATCCGCTGGGCACCTTCGCCGATCCGGGCTGGATCGATGCCGACGCCCTCGGCGTCGACCTCACCGTCACCGGCGACGAGATCAGCGGTGTGCTCGGCTTCGCGCTGCCGGTCCCCGATGCGCTGCCGGTCATCGGCGGCCCGCTCGCGGCCTACTTCACCAAGCTGCTCGCCGCCGGCGACTCCGAGTGGGCCGCGATGATCGACACCGATCACGACGGCGTCATCTCGGTCGACGAGTTCATGAGCGGCCCGATCGATTCGGACACCAACGACAGCCTGGTCGGGGCGCTGCTGTCGCCCGATCTCACGCTGTATGGCGAGGGCGGTCGCTACGGCGACAGCGAGGATCGCCCGGCCAAGGCGCTGTCCGCGGGCATCGGCATCCACGCGCACGTCGTCGACGCCGAGTAGCGACCGCGCGAGCGTGAGACCTGCGCGGAAGCTGACGCTGCCTGGCAACGCCCACGCACGTGATGTCGAAACGTCGACGGTCGCGGGCTTGCTGGGCTCAGTCGTTTCCGCCGGTTCCATCACCCACGCACCACCGTCTCGGACGGTCCGACCGTTGCACCGCTGGCGGTCATGTCCAGGGCCAGCAACACCGCTCGCATCCTCGCGCTCACCACCCTCGGCGCCGCGACGCTCGGCGCGTGCACGACCGCGGATGACACCGACCATCGTCCCGGGCTCGTGCCCCTCGCATGTGGCGCCGCGCCCGTGACGTATCTGCTCGATGACGTCCAGGTGCCTCGCACGCCGCAGGAGCCCGCCGCGTCCGGGCTCGATCTCGACGGCGATGACCACTCCGAGAATGTGTTCGCGCAGGTGTTGCTCGTGCTCGGCGCGTTCCAGCCGGGCTTCGACGTGTCGAGCCCGGTGCGCGCGGCGGTCGCCGACGGCCGGGTCGCCTGGGCGCTGTCGATCACGACCTGCGGCGACGAGGTCCGGGTCGATCTCGCGCAGGCCAGCGACGCCGACGGCGACGGTCGCTACGTCCTGACGCCGGTCGACGCGATCCCCGCGGCGGGAACGCTCGTCGAGGGCCGGGTCAGCGCCCGCGACGGACGCGGCGCGGCGCCCGCGGCCACGCTGGCCGATGGGCTGGGCACGTTCCCCGACGCGGGCTGGACCACCGCCGATGCGCTCGCGCTCGAGGTCGACGTCACGGGCGACACGCTCACCGGCACGCTCGCGTTCGCGTTCCCGATCCCCGATGCGCGTCGCACGCTCGTCGCACCGATCGCGGCGTACTTCTCGGCGCTGCTGCAGTCCGGCGGCTCGGACTGGGCGGCGGCGACCGACGCCAACCACGATGGTGTGCTCTCGGTCGACGAGTTCCTCGCCCCCGGCGAATACCCGAAGGGCGTCATGGAGAACCTGTTCGAGCCCGACGTCGCGCTGTACGGCCCCCGGGCGCGCTACGGCGCGGTCGCCGGCCGCGCCGCCGCGGCCATGTCGGTGGGCCTCGGCATCCACGCGCACGTCGTCGCGACCGAGAGTTTGTGAAACAAACTCGTTCCGGATAGGCGAGGCGAGACGTTCCTGGTCGAGCAAGCCGATCACCGGAGGGTGGGAAAGGGTCCTCCTTTCCCACTCTCCGAGTAGCGCTCACGCGCGTCACGCGCGTGACGTCCGCTCATCGCGGCTGCGTCCCCGCGCCGCTTGCACCGACGGCGCGAAGGTGGAACGGTCCGCGCATGACGATCCCGGTGACCTCGTTTCCGAAGAGCGAGATCAAGATCCTGCTGCTCGAGAACATCCACGCCTCGGCGCAGGAGATCTTCCGCGGCGAAGGCTTCGCCGTCGAGTCGCTGCCCGGCGCGGTCAAGGAGGCGGAGCTGATCGAGCGCATCCGCGACGTGCACGTGCTCGGCATCCGCTCGAAGACGATGGTGACCGCGCGCGCGCTCGCCGAGGCCCGCCGCCTGCTCGCGGTCGGCTGCTTCTGCATCGGCACCAACCAGGTCGCGCTGCGCGCCGCCGGCCAGGCCGGCACGCCGGTGTTCAACGCGCCGTTTTCGAACACCCGCTCGGTGGCGGAGATGATCATCGCCGAGATCGTGTTCCTCGCCCGCCAGCTCGGGGATCGCTCGCGCGAGGTCCACGCCGGCCAGTGGCGCAAGGTCGCGGTGGGTTGCCACGAGGTCCGCGGCAAGACCCTCGGCATCATCGGCTACGGCCACATCGGCACGCAGGTCGCGATCCTCGCCGAGGCGTTCGGCATGCGCGTCCTCTACTACGACATCGCGTCGAAGCTGCCGGTCGGCAACGTGCGCGCGGTGCCGACGCTCGCCGAGCTGCTCGGCGCTTCGGACTTCGTCACGCTGCACGTGCCCGAGACGCCGCAGACCAAGGGCATGATCGGCGCCGAAGAGCTGGCGCACATGAAGCAGGGCGGCTACCTGCTCAACGCCAGCCGCGGCACCGTCGTCGACATCGCGGCGCTGGCCGCCGCGGTCCGCAGCGGGCACGTCGCCGGCGCGGCGGTCGACGTCTATCCCGAGGAGCCCGAGGGCAAGTCCGACGACTTCGGCTCGGAGCTGCGCGGCCTGCCCAACGTGATCCTGACGCCGCACATCGGCGGCTCGACCGAGGAGGCGCAGGAGGCGATCGGCCGCGAGGTCGCGACCTCGCTGGTCAAGCTGGTCAACAGCGGCACCACCACCGGCGCCGTCAACTTCCCGCAGGTCGAGCTGGCGGTGTCGCCGGGCGCGCACCGCATCCTCAACGTGCACCGCAACGTGCCCGGTGTGCTCCGCGACATCAACAAGCTGGTCTCCGACCTCGGCGCGAACATCCGGTCGCAGCTGCTCGCGACCGACGCCGACGTCGGCTACCTCGTCATGGACCTCGACCACGACGTCTCCGACGAGGTCAAGCGCGGCATCGCCGCGCTCGAGACCAGCATCAAGACCCGCATCCTCTACTAGAGGGCGCGACGATCAGAGCTCGAACCAGGGCGCGGTGCTGGTGGTCTTGACCACGGCCTCGGTGAGCTTGTAGCCGCACTGGGTGTACGCGACGTCGACGAAGTCGCAGGTGCTGGTGAACCCGTGGGCGATGATGCAGTCGATGCCGTGCGGGTTGTCGGTGAAGAACAGCTTGGTGATGCCGGCGGTGTACTCGGTCGCCTTGACCTTCGCCTGGTACTGGCCGTTGACCAGGTCCCAGTAGATCGGCCAGTTCAGCGGCGCCGAGCCGGTGAACGTGTAGAGCGCCGGGCTGTTCGGGCAGATCGCGCCGGCGGCGAACGCCGGCGTCGCCTTGGTCGTGGCCACGCCGACCTGCTGGTAGGCGTTGCTGGTCCGGACGAACGCCTCGAACCTGATCGTGGCGTTCGGCGCGTCGCCGAAGCCGGCGAAGCTGACCGTGCCGGTCGAGATCGTCTGGCCCGAGTAGGGCGTCGTCGTGCAGCTCGCGCCGACCATCGTGATCAGCACCGCCGCCAGAGCGTGGATGCGCGACATGAGTCTCTCCTCGTGATGCGCCCGATCGCGCCGCGCGTCGTGCGCGGCACCTCGGGCGTCGCGCGATCGCGATTGCAGCCGGCGCGCCAGCGGCAACTGCGCGGAGCGCCGCCGCGAGGTCGGGCGCGGCGCGCGGATCGCGCGGACACTTCGCGCGGCGCGTGCACAGTTCGTCGCGCGGGACGCGCGCGCTACGGCGGACCGGCGACCGCGATCGTGCCCGACAGCGCGAGCATCAGGACGTCGGTGCCGCTCGCGCACGTGCGCTTCATCGGCACGACCCCATCGATCGTGAGCGCGAAGCCGGCGGGATCCTCGCCGGCGCTGCACAGGCCGGTCACCGAGGCGGTGCCGGTGATCGCGCCGGTGGTCGCCTTCGACAGCGTGCAGCCGCCGCCGAGGTCGGCGGTGAGGTCGACGATCTGGACCGCGCTGCCGAGCGCGACCGGCGCGTCGCCGAGGCGATCGGGCCGGGGCACGCAGAAGGTGATCGGGAACGAGCCGCCCTTCTGGGCGCCCGCGATCGTCAGGCTCACGACCCCGACCGGCGCGCCGGTCTCGGGGCAGTCGTTGTTGCCGCTCGCGACCAGGCTCGTGTAGGTCACGTCGACGCCGGTGCCCGCCAGGGTCAGGCCATCGACCGCCGCGCTCGTGGGGCCGCAGGTGTCGCCCGAGCACGCGCCGACCAGCGCGCTGGCGAGCGCGAGCGCGACCGCGATCTCAGTACTCGAACGGAACGGTGAGCGCGACATGGCCAACTCCTGCGTTGCCGAAGCGGTTGTGCTGCACGGCGTACTCGACGATGGCCTCGCCGCGCATCGCGCCGAGCAGCCCGGAGAAGCCGAACACGCTGCCCTCGACCTCGAAGCGCATCGTCATCGTCGCGCCGGTGAACGCCGAGAGCTTGGGATCATCGGTGAGGAACGGCTCCATCGCCGGATCGCTCGACGGATAGGTCGGCTTCCAGAACGACGCCCTGGTCTGGCGGTAGTAGCGAAACCCCGCGCCGAACGCGAGGCCGTCGCCGGCCTGCTGCACGACCCGCACCTCGGGGGTGTGGGCGTGCACGCCCCAGCCGTCGCGGTAGTAGCGATAGCTCGCGATGAGCGTGGTCTCGGTGCTCGGGAAGTAGTTGCGGACCAGCGCCGCGACCGCGTTGCGCGTCCGCCGCTGGGGCACGCGCTCGCCGACCAGGCCATCGGCGGTGATCACCGTGCGGTACGGGTTCTCGAGGTAGCCGTCGAGGATGCCGAGATCGTAGGTGACCGACGCGAGCGCGTTGGTCGACAGGATCTGGGTGAGCGACGCCGTGCCCATCAGGGCGACCAGGTGCTCGGAGATGTCGGGCGCGAACGGGCCCTTGGCGCCGGCGTTGGTGATGTGATCGCGGCCGGCCCCGAAGCCGAGCGCGATCGTCGTGTTCTTGTCGGCGAGGTCGCGCGCGATCCGGCCGCTCGCGAACCACGAGTCGTAGTCGGACTCGGTCGAGATCCGGCCCGCGGCGCCCGCGCGCCACGCACCGAGGTTGCGGGTGTAGCCGAGCCCGGCCTCCCAGCGCCGCTCGGAGAACGCCGAGCCATCGGCGGTCGCGCCGGCCGAGGCCGAGGTGATCGCGTCGACCAGGACGTGCGCGTCGACGGTCGCGTTGTCGCCGGCGTCGAAGGTGCCATCGACCATCGGCTGCTCGACGCGGGTCGCGTGCTCCTTGTAGTAGACGCCGCGCAGCGTGATCTCGCCGTCGGCGCGCGCGGTCGCGCCCGAGGCGATGGCGAGGACGGCGATCGCGACCGCGAGGCCGCGCATCAGTTGCATCCGCAGCCGCCGCCGGGCTCGCCGGTGCCGCCGTCGGCGCCCTCGCGCGCGCCGGCGCTGTGCTGGCGAAAGCGGGATTCGCCCGCGTCGCGATCCTGGGTCATCGAGCGGCGCGCGAGGTGCTCGCGCTGGTGGGGCCGGACCACGGCGCAGGCCGAGGCGGCGAGGAGGAGCACGGCGCCGACGACGCGCAGGGTTCTCGACACCGGCGCATCCTACCCGGGAACCGCGAGGCGCGCGCGCGCCGGAGTGTCGCGGATGCCGGGCGATGCGGAGGCCGTCACGCGATCCGGCCATGGGCGGCGCGCGTATCCGGGGCTGCGCGGGCCGTGGTATCCACGGCCCATGAAGCTCGCGAAGCACGGTTTCATGGTGGCGGCGCTTGCGTCGCTGCTCGGTTGCGGCAGCAAGGCGAAGGGGCCGGAGGGTCCGGGCAGCGGCAGCGGCAGCGCCGTCGAGGCGCCGCCCGCGACCCAGGACGTCACGATGGACCTCGACGTGGTCAAGCTCCAGGGCGTGACCTTCCGGGTCGAGGCGTTCGGCCGCCCGCCCAACATGATGTTGGTCGGCGAGAAGAACAACAAGCAGTCGATCGACAAGCTGCGCGCGGCCTACGCGAAGGCGACCGGTCCCGCGAAGGAGTCGGCGGCGCAGGTGCTCGCGACCAAGCTGTACACCCAGAGCCGCAAGGAGTCCGACGAGGCCAAGAAGAAGGCCGCGCTCGACGACAGCCGCGCGGTGCTGGCCGAGGCGCGCACCGCCGCCGCCGGCAAGGCCGAGGACACCACGCTGCGCATGATGGGCGCGCTGGCGCTGGTCGCCGGTGACTGCAACGGCCTGGCCGATGCGTTCGGCGAGCTGGTCCAGCGCTTCCCCGCCACGCCGACGGCGAACTCCGAGCGCGCGTGGCTCGGCTTCTGCCAGCTGCGCACCAACAAGAACGCCGAGGCGCTCGCCACGGTCACCGGCGTCACGCCCGATGCGGCCGACCCCGAGCTGGCCTACGTCACCGCGTGGGCCAAGCTGCGCGCCGGCGACGGCGCGGGCGCGGTCGCGGGCATCACCGCCGCGGCCAAGGGCTGGAAGGCCGACGGCTCGCGCGCGCAGGTCGCGCGCGACCTGCTGGTGATCCTCGCCCGCGGCGGCGCGCCGGCCGATCAGGCGGTCGCGGCGATCTCCGAGTTCTTCGCCGGCAAGCCGCCGGTCGCCACGCTGTTCAACCTCCACAACGCCTACGCGTTCACCGGGCGCTGGGCCGACGCGATCGCGGTGCTCGAGGCGATCATCACGACCCAGCCCGAGCAGATCACCAAGAACGATCTGCCCAAGTTCCGCGGGCTCGAGGCGCAGTACGCGATGCGCAGCCTCGACGCCGACAAGGCCGCGGGGTTCCTCGAGCAGTCGGTCGCGGCCTACCAGGCGTGCGGCGACAAGTGCACCGAGGCCGAGCTCAACGACGGCTACGGCAACGTGAAGAACAACGCCGTGTTCGTGCACGTGCTCTACCAGACCTCGCTCGACGAGCGGTTCTACGCCCCGGCCAAGCGGATCTACGCGCTGTACCAGGGCCTGCCGAACCGCCCCGATGCCGCCGAGGTCACGCGCAACGTGACCCAGCTCGAGCAGGTGAAGACCAACTCGAAGCCGGGCACCGGCACGCACGACAAGAGCATCATCAGCCCGCTGATCGCGCGCCACGCCGAGGAAGTGAAGGGCTGCTACGAGGCCGTGCTCGCCGGTGACGGTGCGCTGTCGGGCGCGCTCGGCCTGACGATCGAGGTCGACGCCGCCGGCAAGGTGACCGGCGCGACCTCGACCCCGCCCGGCGGCAAGGAGGGCCTGGCCAAGGTCGCCGCGTGCGCGACCGACGCGGCGCGGTCGTGGGTGCTGCCGATGCGCGGCACCAAGGGCACGACGCGGATCACCGCGAAGTACGAGCTGTCGCCCGCGCCGACGAAGTAGCGCGCCAGCGCAGCACGTCGATCGTGGCCGGCGCCTGGTTGGCGAGCGGCTCGACGACGAGCCGCGGGTGGCCCATGTGGACGACCAGGTCGAAGCCATCGAGCTGGCCGTCGGGGCCGCCGTGGTGCGGGCCCGCGGGATCCGAGCGGTCCTGCCACAGCGCCGCGACGTGGTCCCAGTCGCGCGGCGTGTGGTGGCGCAGCGTGCCGCCGTAGTCGATGCGGATGAGATCGCCGGGCTGGACGCCGGTGATCGGCGCCGTGGGCTGGCCATGCTCGTCGAGCTCGGTCGAGCCGGCGACGCGGGTGGCGAGCTCGGGCAGGCCCGCGACGTTGGTGTACGCGGTCGCGCGCCCGGTGCGGCGC
>JAIOQA010000354.1 GCA_021413675.1 Deltaproteobacteria bacterium
GGCGCCGGCGAGCTCGACGCGGAAAGCACGCCGGATCGCGCCGACCTGCGCCGCGTGCGCCAGCTCGTGCGCGGCGACTGGATCGACTTCATCACGGCGGGACAAAGCCGCCGCGAGCGCCGGACCTGGATCACCAATAGCCGGACGCTGTTCCTGTTCAGCAACAGCGCCTCGGCATGCGCCATTTCGATCACGGCGGACGCCCTGGCGGTGAGGCTGAGGAACAAGACCGCCAGCATGGTTATGCCCGACCGGCCGATGTTCGAGCGCGCCATTCACGGCGCCATCCATTCGCTGGACAAGCGCGCCTGAAAGGCAGGCGCCGCAAGCGAGACTTCAGTGAAGCCGAAAGCAGACCCTCAACCCGACCAAAACACAGTTACCGGGACTTGCTCCGCCGCCCGCCGTTCCCTCATCACCCCACAACAGCCCTGATCTGAACCTCAACCCCCGAAAGCACCGAGTTTCCCGACAAGGGGTCGCGCGCCTTTTCGTCGAAGAGCGCATTGAGGTTCACCCCGGGCCGGCTGGACGCGAGATTCATCCGGGCCTCCGCGACATCGTGGCCCCAGCCGTGCGGCAGGCTGACCACGCCGCGCATCATCTCGTCGCTCAGCTCGACCGGCACCTTGATCTCGCCGGTGCGCGAGCGGAGGCGCGCGCTGTCGCCGTTCGCGAGCTTCCGCGCGATCGCGTCGTCGGGGTGCATGAGCAGCGTGCAGCGCGGTTTGCCCTTCACCAGGCGCTGGCTGTTGTGCAGCCACGAGTTGTTCGAGCGCAGGTGGCGGCGACCGATCAGCACGAGCGAGCCATCGGCGCCGGTGCGGCTCAGCTCCACTGCGCGCGCCGCGAGCCGCGGCAGGTCCTCGAGGTACAGCTGCGGCGCGAGCTTGATGCGCTTGTCGCGCGTGCCGAGGCGCGCGGGGAAGCGCGGCTCGAGCGGCCCGAGATCGATGCCGTGCGGGGCGGCGCGCAGCTTCGCCATCGAGAGGCTGGCCGCGCCGCGGCGCAGGCCCCACGGGCCGCTGCGCAGGCCGACCTCGAGGACGCCCTCCGGGCCGAGCTTCGCGAGCGCCGCGACGGTCGCGCGCTGCGCGAGCCGGCCGACCGGATTCGCGGGGAGCTTGAGCCGGGCCCAGAGCTCGAGGGCGATCTCCCAGTCGTGGCGCGCGTCGGGCCGGCGCTCGAACATCGGCGGCGAGTACTTCGCGACGTTGCGCACCGAGAACGACGCCAGCGCGACGTCGTAGTGGGCGCGCTCGAGCGACGAGGTCGGCGGCAGGATGACGTGGGCGTGGCGCGTGGTCTCGTTCAGGTACGGATCGATCGCGACCATGAACTCGAGCGTGTCGAACGCGCGCTCCAGCCGCGGGCCGTTGGGCGCGGACAGCGCCGGGTTGCCGGCGCACACCACGAGCGCGCGGATCTGGCCGGGCCCCGCGGTCTCGATCTCCTCCGCGAGCACCGAGACCGGCAGCTCGCCGCCGAACTCGGGCAGGCCGCGGACCCGGCTCTTCCACCGGCCGAAGCCACCGTGCAGCCCGAGCCGCGGCGCGAGCTGCACGAGATCGATCGCCGGCGTGGTCAGCATCATGCCGCCGACCTCGTCGAGGTGGCCGGTGATCGCGTTGACCGCGTACAGGAGCCACGCCGCGGTGCCGCCGAACTCCTGCGCGCACAGCCCCATGCGGCCGTAGACCACCGCGCGCGGCGTGGCCGCGAGCTCGCGGGCGATGCGCTTGACCTCGTCGGCGGCGATGCCGGTCGCCGCGGCCGTCGCCTCGGGCGCGTACGGCTGCGCCGCGGTCCGCAGCGCCTCGACGCCATCGAGGTGCGGCGACAGGCGTCCGCCATCGGTCAGCCCCTCCGCGAACAGCGTGTGGATGATCGACAGCAGGAACAGCGCGTCGGTGCCGGGCCGGATGAAGAGGTGGCGATCGGCGACCTCGGCGGTCTCGGTGCGGCGCGGATCGACGACGATCACCTGACCGCCGCGCGCCCGGATCGCCGCCAGCCGGCCCTTCATGTCGGGCGCGGTCATGATGCTGCCGTTGGACACCAGCGGGTTGCCGCCGATGATCAGCATGTAGTCGGTGCGATCGACGTCGGGCACCGTCATGAACAGCTGGTCGCCGAACATCTGCATCGCGGCGAGCATGTGGGGCAGCTGATCGACCGAGGTCGCCGAGAAGGCGTTCTTGGTGCCGAACGACCGCATCAGCAGCTGGCCGAACGTGAGCAGCCCGAGGTTGTGGGCGATCGGGTTGCCCTGGTAGACGCCGATGGCGTCCTTGCCGTGCTCGGCGCGGATGCCGCGCAGGCGGGTGGCCACCAGGTCGAGGGCCTCGTCCCAGTCGGCGGTGCGCCAGGTGGTGCCCTCGCGGATCATCGGCTGGCGTAGGCGATCGGGATCGGTGTGCAGATCGGCGAGCGCGGTCGCCTTGGGACAGATGTAGCCCTTGCTGAACGGATCGGCGTCGTCCCCGCGAATCGACAGGATGCGGTCGCCTTCGACCTCGATCGCGACGCCGCAGGTGGCTTCGCACAGGGTGCAGGAGCGATAATGAGTCGTGGCCATGGGCTACCTTCCGCGAGGGTGCGGCAACGATAGCAGGGGCGCGCACCGGCGACGATCGCCGCGTGCGCCTGGCTCCCCACACCTCCCGGATCGATCATGACCGCGCCCTGGACCAAGGACGAGATGGTCGCCCGCCACCCCTGGCCGGCGACGCTCGCGAAGCCGCGCCTGCTCGAGTGGTTCTGGCACTTCGAGCTGCCCGTGGCCCCGGCGGCGCTGTGGCCGGCGATCGCCGACAGCTCGCGGCTGAACCGCGCGCTCGGGGTCGCGGAGATGAAGTTCGAGGAGCGCGAGGGCCGGCGCTGGGGCACGTCCAAGGCCGGCGGCGTGCACCACGCCTGGGTCGAGGTGCCGTGGAACTGGGTCGCGGGCCAGTGGCTCGAGTCGGTGCGGATCTACGAGCGCGGCTTCATGCGCGCGGTGTTCGCCGCCTATCACCTGGAGGCCATCCCGAGCGGCACGCGGCTCTACATCTACTTCGGCGCGGTGCCGCGCGGCGTGCTCGGCGGGCTCGCGCTGCGCCTGGGCTTCCCGTCGCTGGAGAAGGGCTACCGCAAGGTGCTGCCGACGATCGCCGCCGCGATCGAGAAGATGCGCCCGGTCGCGCTCGCGCTGCCCGCGCCGTCGCTCGATCCCGGCGCCGAGGCGCGCCTCGCCGAGATCGCGACGGCGCTCCGCGGCCGCGGCCTCGACGCCCGCGCGATCGAGCGGCTGATCGACTGGGTCCGCACCGGCGACGAGCCGGACCTCTACCGGATCCAGGTGCGCGAGCGCGCGCGGGCCTGGGACCTCGACGAGGACGCGCTCCTGCGCGTCGCGCTGCACGCGACCCGGCTCGGGCTGCTCGAGCTGTCGTGGGACGTGGTCTGCCCGCACTGCCGCGGTGTCACCGACGAGAACCCGGCGCTCGCCGAGCTGCCCGCGGCCGGCGGCTGCGAGGTCTGCGGCATCGAGTTCGGCACCGACGCCCCCGAGGCGGTCGAGATCACCTTTCACGTCCACCCGTCGATCCGCGACATCCCCAAGCGGACGTTCTGCAGCGCCGAGCCCGCGACCAAGGAGCACATCCGCGTGCAGCTCGCGATCGCGCCCGGCGCCACGACCGAGGTCGCGCCGCAGCTGCCCGCCGGGCGGTACCGCATGCGCGTCGGCATGGACAAGCAGTACGGCTTCCTCGACGTCGGCCCGGCCACGAGCGACGCGGTCGTCGAGTGGCGCGCCGCCGCGCCGCCGGGCGAGACCGCCGCGGCCGGTCCGCCGCGCCTGCGGCTGGTCAACGATGCGTCCGAAGACCGGACGTTCGTGCTCGAGGCCGCGCAGTGGACCGACGTCGCGCTGCGCCCCGGCAAGCTGCTCAGCTTCCAGGATTTCCGCGATCTCTACGGCGCGGAGTACCTCGGCGCCGACGTCCAGCTCGCGATCGGCGAGCAGACGATCCTGTTCACCGACATGGTCGGCTCGACGGCCATGTACGCCAGCCGCGGCGACCCGGCGGCGTTCGTCGAGGTCAAGCGGCACTTCAACGACGTCTTCGCGGCGATCGCCGCGAACCGCGGCGCCGTGGTCAAGACCATCGGCGACGCCGCGATGGGCGCGTTCAACGATCCGCTCGACGCGATCAAGGCCGCGGCCGCGATCCAGCGCGCGTTCCCGCCCGGCCGCGACGACACGCTCGCGCGCCTGCGGATCTCGCTCAACACCGGCCCGTGCATCGCGGTGCACCTCAACACGTCGATCGACTACTTCGGCCACACCGTGAACGTCGCGGCCAAGCTGCAGGCGCTCGCCGAGACCTGGCAGATCGCGTTGAGCGAGGCGACCTACCGCGCGCCCGGCGTGGCGGCGTGGCTCGCGGCCGAGGGCGCGGTGCTCGAGGACCTGGCGTATTCGTCGAAGGCGATCCCCGAGCCGATCGCGGTCAAGCGCTGGACGCTGTTCACCGAGGCGTGAGGCCGCGCGCGAGCGCGCCGGGGCGGTTGCGACGAGATCACCCGCCGGCTATGACCGCGCGATGATCGTGCTGGTCGGCGCCGCCGCCATCCCGCGCACCGCGACCGGCCCGGGCGCGGTGTGCGAGCGCTGCGGCGCGGCCGCGGTCGATCGCCGCGTGGACGAGCGGGTCGGCCACCTGTTCTTCGCGCCGCTGGTGCCGCTGCGCTTCCGCATGCAGTCGCGGTGCACGCGCTGCGGGCACGTCGATCGGGCGTGGATCTCGTCGGCCATGGCGCCGCGCCGCGCCGCGACCGGGCGCATCGCGATCACCTGGGCGCTGCTCGCCGGGTTGATCGCGGGCGTCGCGATCGCGGAGGCGCGCGCGCCGGCGCCGCGGTCGGCGCGCATCGTGGCCCCGGCGCAGGGCGACGTCTGGACCCTCGACACGCGCGCCTGGCACGCGATCGGCACCGACCTGCCGAACGTCCGGCGCTACGTGCGCGTCCACGTCGACCGGGTCGCGGGCTGGGGCATCGTCGCCTCGCTGTGCGACATCACCGCCGATGACCAGGCGGTCGTCGAGCGCGAGTGCCGCGCCTATCCGCGGCCGATCGGCGGCATGACGCCAGAGGAGGTGGCCCAGATGCGCGCGGGCGGCGTGATCGTCGCGCCTCGCGACGTCCGCGAACCGGACGACGCCGATCCCTCGAGGCGCGCGCCGATCGGCACCCTCGAGCTGGGCGTCATCGCGCTGGCGGTGGCGCTGATCGTCCACGCGGTGCGGTTCTGGCGCTGGCGGAAGGACCGCGGCCTCGACCCCGCGGCACCCGCCACCTCGTAGAGGGTGAGGGCGGACGAACTCCGTTGCGGACCCGTCGGGGGGCAGGTATCACCGGCGCATGCTGGTGCTGTGGGGGACGTACGAGTTGGCACGCACCGCGACCGGGCCGGTCGCGCGCTGCGAGTTCTGTGGTCAGGACGCTGTCGACAACCAGGTCCACGAGCGCGTCGGGCACTTCTTCTTCGCGCCGCTGGTGCCGCGGAAGTTCCGCGCCGTGAGCGCCTGCTCGCACTGCCAGCGGGTGCGGGTGACGAAGCTCGCGCGCGGCCTTGGCCCGCGGCGGATCATGACCGCGCGGATCGCGATCGCCTGGGCGCTGATCGGCCTGATGATCGCGATCGGCGTCATCGGTGAGTTCGTCACGCATGGCCTCGCGCGCGAGCGCGCGATCGCGCCGTTCGTCGGCGACCAGTGGACGATCGACACCGAGGCCTGGCGGGAGCTGGGCGCCGACATGGTGCCCACGGCGCTGCGCTACATGCGCGCCCGCGTCGACGCGGTCGCGGACGGCGGCGTGACGGTCTCGACGTGCGGCTTCACGGCGGAACGTCAGGACACGATCGAGCGCAAGTGCGACTCCTTCCCAAACCCGATCGGGACGCTCGACGCTGCCGAGCTGGCGCGCATGCGCGACGCCGACGTGATCGTCGCGGTCTGGCGCGGCGGGCGCGATCCGATGGGCACCTTCTTCGGCGCGATCGGCGCGCTGGCGGTGGCGCTGATCGGCTACGGGCTGTGGACCCGGCGCTGGGTCAAGCGCCGCACGTTCGAGGGCCCACCGGTGCCCGAGGCCCGCGTCCTTTCATCCTAGGCCCGCGCTACAATGACCCGATGCGCGCCGCGCGGGTCGTCCTGGTCCTGGTCCTCGCCGCCGCGCTCTCGGCGTGCCTGCGGCGCGCGAGCTACCACTGCGAGACCTCGGCGCAGTGCGATCTCGCCGGCGGGCGCTGCGAACCCGACGGCTACTGCAGCGTCGCCGATGGCGCGTGCGCCACCGGGTACCGCTACGCCGACGGCGCGCCCGCCGCCGGCACCTGCGTCGGCGAGCTGCCCGACGCCGGCACGGCCTCGCCCGACGCGCCCAGCGCCGCCGAGCCGGTGTGCCTGGTGCAAGCGAAGCTCGCCGCCACGCCCGGCACCTGCGCGGAGAAGGTCTGCGCCGTCGACGCGCGCTGCTGCGCGCGCGAGTGGGGCGAGGGCTGCGTGCAGCTGGCCGAGACCACCTGCCACGCGCACTGCAGCGGCGTCGTCGCGCTGAGCGGCCCCGGCAAGGTCGCCGTGCTGCGCTGGGCGACCAGCGCCTACGCGCCGGTCTGGTCGACCGCGCTCGGCACCGCCGAGGGCTACTCCGCCGTCGCGTGGGCCGACTACGATCGCGATGGCGATCCGGACCTCGCGGTCTGCGATCCGATGGTGGGCGTACGCATCTACCGGAACAGCGGGCAGGGCGGCGGGACCTGCGGCGCGCCGTTCTGCAAGGTCGACGAGGTCGGGCCGGTGCCCGACTGCCAGCGGCTGCGGTGGATCGATCTCGACGGCGACGGGGATCTCGACCTCGTCGGCGCGGGCGCCTATCGCGGCTTCGCGTGGTTCGTCGACGACGGCATCTGGCAGACCGCGGTCCTGGACGCGTTCGGCATGGACATCACCTCGGGCTGGGCGTGGGCCGACCTCGACGGCGACGGCGATCAGGACGTCGCGCTCGCGCACTACGGCGCGCCGATGTCGGTCGAGACCCTCGCGGCCACCGGCGCGCAGCAGCTCCCGACGTTCACCGGCGTGTGGTCCGACGCGACCACCTTCGCGAACGTCTCCTACGAGTCCACGGCGTGGGGCGACGTCGACCGCGACGGCACGCTCGACCTGATGGCCTCGGGTTCCAACTTCCTGCGGGTGTGGACCAGCACCACGGCCATCGGCTTCGCGCCGGCGACCGCGCTCTACCTCGACACGAGCGGGGCGGTCGACGTCAACGACGCGCGCTTCGTCGACGCCGATGGTGACGGCGATCTCGACATCGTCGGCGCGGCGGACGGCGAGCGCACGTTCGCGCTGCGCAACAACGTCGTCGGCTCCGGCGCTCACACGTACACCGCGACCCCGATCTGGATCGCGGCGCCGACGATGAACGGCACGCACCTCGCGGTCGGCGACGTCGATGGCGACGGCTTCGAGGATCTGCTCGTGGCCGCGGCGCCGACCGCGGGCGCGCCGGCGGGGTCCGCGCTGTTCCTCAAGCGCGGCGCGGCGCCGGCCTGGGGCGACGCCGCCGATGGCCCCGACTGGATCGACCCGGAGGCGCGCGTGATCCACGACGTCGCGTTCGCCCCGGACTGGCAATGATCGGCCGTCCGCGCGAAGCGCGCCATCGACCATCGCGATCGCGCCAATCGGTGGGACCCGAGGGGCCCGCCACCGCGACGCGCGTATGATCACGGACACGGGCGCGAGGGCGAGATGACCTACCAGCGACACGAGGACCACCGATCCAGCAACGCCGCCGGCGCGCTCGCGCCGGGCGAGGCGGTGCCGGGCAAGCGCACGCTGACCGAGGCGTTGCCCCGCGCGGGCGGCGCGCCGCTGCCGGCCGGACTTCGCGCCGAGCTCGGCGGGGCGCTCGGCGCCGATCTGACCGAGGTGCGGCTGCACGGCGACGCCGCGGCCGCCGGCCGCGCGGCCAGCCTCGACGCGGCGGCCTATGCGGTCGGCCAGGACATCCACCTGGGCGCGGGCGCGCCGGCCCTCGACACGCCCGAAGGCCGGCACCTGATCGCGCACGAGGTCGCGCACACCGTGCAGCAGCGCGGCGCCGCCTCCGGCCCGCAGGCCAAGCTCGAGATCAGCGAACC
>JAIOQA010000355.1 GCA_021413675.1 Deltaproteobacteria bacterium
CGATGGTCTCGCCCGGCGGCGGCGCGGCGTGGCCGCGGGCGGCGCGCAGCCGCTCGACGCGCGCCCGCACGTGCGGATAGTCGACGTCGCGCGCGATCACCGCCTCGTAGTGGCGCAGCGCGCGCTCGTCGTCGCCGCGCCGGCGGTGGTGCTCGCCGAGCAGGAAGTGCGCGCGGGTCGCGTGGGCGTCGCTCGTGGTCAGCGCCTCGAGGTGCGCGATCGCCGGCGCGAGATCGACGCGCAGCTCGTACTTCTCGACCGCGCGGGCGCGCAGCGCCAGCCGCGCGGCGGCGGGCGTGGTCGGCACCGCGATCAGCTTCTCGAGCCACTCGATCGCGAGCTGCTCGTGGCCGCTCTGCCACAGCCGCTCGACGCGATCGGTGACGCCGGCGCCGCCGACCTCGTCCTGGCGCCGATCCTGGCCGAGATCGGCGACCAGCTGCTCGAGCCACGTCTCCTCCTCGGCGCGCAGGATCACCGGCTCGGGCGCGGGCGGCAGCGCGGGCGCGGGCCCCCGCCCGAAAAGGCGCTTCCAGAAGCCGGGCCGCTCCGCCATCAGGTCACGTCGATCTCGGTGCCGTCGACGACCAGCGTGTCGCCGCGGATGAGCTGGACCTGCACGTCGCCGACGCGATCGCCGCCGAGGCGGACCTCCTTGGCCGCGCCGCGCGCGAACCACGGCCGGCCGTTGTGGAACGCGAGCTCGCCGGTGAGCCCGACCTGCGCGAGATCGATGCGCGCGCCGTCCTTGGCGGCGATCAGCTCCGCGCCGCGATCGAGGCCGCGCGCGATCGTCAGGCGCACGACCGGCGGCGCGCCGACGACCGCGAACTCGACCTGGCACTCGTCGCCGAGCCCGAACGCGCCGGCGCCGACCAGCGGCACCCGCCCCGCGAGGCGCAACCCGCCCAGCGTCGTGCCGTTGCGCGAGCCGAGGTCGTGGAGCATGACGTCGTCGCCGACCTCGAGCTCGGCGTGGTGGCGCGACACGCCGCCCGAGCGCAGCGCGAGATCGGCGAGCGGATCGCGGCCCAGCGTCACCGCGCGCACGCCGCACGCGATCACCGGCTTGCCGTGGCGGCGGCGCAGCTCGAGCCGGCCGCCGGTGATGAGCCGCGCGTCGAGCTCGTCGAGCAGGCGGCGGTACTCCGCGGACTCGGGCGACAGGGTCGTGCAGCGCGCCAGCTCGGTCCGGGCCTCGTCGCGGCGGCCGACCTGGTAGAGCGTCTGGTAGCTCGCGAACGCGTCGCGCAGATCGCGCTCGTTGCGCAGCCGATCGTCGTCCTTCGCGAGCGACTCCTCGACCCGCTCGACCAGGCCGGCGGCCGCGTACTCGACCGCGGCGGCGGCGTGATCGCCGAGCTGCTCGAGCGCCTGGCCGGCGCCCTTGTGATCGCCGCCGCGCGACAGGAACACCGCGGCCTCGCGCATGACCTGGCGATCGCGCGCGGTCGCCACGCCCTCGGCCTCGCCGCGCGACACCAGCGCGCGGCCCAGCGCGCGCGCGGCCATGCGATCGAGCTCGGGATCGCCGCCGGCCCAGTGGACCGCGTCGCGCAGCGCCGCGATCGCCGCCGCGCGATCGGCCGCGCGCTCGGCCCGCGCGACGTGCATGCGGACCGCGCCCGCGCGATCACCCGCAAGGCCGTAGCGCTCGGCGGCGGCAGCCACGTTGCCCGAGGCCTCGGCCGCGACCGCGGCGCGGTAGTCGGCCGACAGCATGCGTTTCCAGAAGCTCATCGCGGGGGCTGCCCACATTATATGTGGCCGCGGCCCCGCGCCTACTCGCGGAGCGCCTGACCGAACTGCGCCTGGTACCGGGTCGCCAGATCGGCCAGGCCCTGGGTGTCCTTCGCCCGGCGCAGGCCCTTGGCCAGGGCCCGCCAGGCCTGAGCCAGCGTCGGATCGACCGCGATCGCCTTGCGCAGGGTCGCGATCCCGGTGGCGGGGCGGGGATCGTTCAGCTGGATGACCCCGAGCAGGTACAGCGCCCAGGAGTCGTCGGGGAACGCCTTGACCGCCCGCGCGCAGTGCGCCCGGGCGGCGTCGCGCTGGCCCTGGCGCATCGCGAGATCGCAGCGGGCCGCGCCGATCCCGGGCGCGCCCGGCCAGCGCTTGTCGGCGGCGGCCGCGGCCTTGGTCGCCTCGGCGTACTTGCTGGCGTAGACCAGATCGAGCAGGCCGCGCACCGCTTGCACGTAGTCGGCCTCGGTCTCGCTGGTCAGCTTCCAGCGCGCGCCCTCGCGCGGCGCGCCGTAGCGCGCACGGGTCTGCGCCGCCCACGACCGGACCGGGCCATCGGCGGGTTCGCCGGCCCGGGTCGCCGCGTCCTCGGCGAGCGCGATGTTGCCGAGCTGCTGGTGAGCCTTGGCGAGCGCGGCCCAGCCCGGCGCGTGATCGCCGGGGATCGCCGCGATCCGGGTCGCGGCGGCGACCAGCTCGGCGCGCGCGCCGGCGCGATCGCCCGCGGCCGCGAGCGATCCCGCGATCAGCATCGTCGCCGATGGATCATCCGGGGCGAGCTCGCTGGCGCGCACGCACGCGTCGCGCGCGGCCTGGGTCGGCGGCGCGTTCGGGCCGGCCTCGACCAGCGCGATCTGGCAGCCGGTCATGCGCAGCTCGGCGCTGGCCGGGTACGCGGCGATCAGCGCGTCGAGCTCGGCCCGCGCCTCGGCGAAGCGCTTCTCGCCGGTCAAGCGCCCGACCACCGCCAGCTGGGTCTGCGCCGAGGCCGGCAGCGCGGTCGTCGGCGTGCCCTCGCGGGTGCCCGCGTCGTCGGCGGCGCGCAGGAGCGCGAGCTCGTCCTCGCGATCGCTCGGCACCCAGCCGCCCCAGTCGACCTCGAGCGCGGTCAAGAGCGCGCGGCGCGTCGCGAGCGGATCGCGCAGCTCCGCCACCTTCAGGCGATCCGCGAGCGCGATCTCCATCAGCTCGCGGTTGCGCGGCGAGATCGCCGTCGCCTTCGGCGTGTACATCGCGTGCAGGATGCTGGTCGCGTCGGTCTCGTGGATCGCGCCGAGCGTGTGCCCGAGCTCGTGCAGGATCAACGTGGTCTGCTTGTGGCGGCGGCGGGCCTCGAGGACCTCCTCCTGATCCTTCTGCGGCAGATCCGGGAACGCCCGCGCGAACGCCTTGCGCTCCTCGAGATCGGCGAAGCCGCGGATCACGATGTGGCGGCCGAGCAGCTCCGCCATGCCGAGCTCGTGCTGATCGCTCGACACCAGCTGCAGCGCGCCGGTGAAGGCGATGACGAACGCGACGTCGTCGCCGGTGTCGCGCGTGGTCAGCGCCGCCAGCGTCTCGGTGAGCGACGCGCCGGGCGCGTGGTAGTCCCACGCGGCGAACTCGACCACCTCGAGCCGGACGCCCAGCATCGGCGCCAGCACCTGGCTGGCGTAGTCGAGCTCGTCGGTGACGCGCTTCTGCCAGCGCACGTTCTGACCGCGGAAGTCGGCGTCGGCCAGGACCCGGACCTTGGCGACCCGGATGTCGCCGGTGTGCCTGGCGCCGGGATCGAGCACCGCCGGTAGCGCCTCGGTCAGGGTCTTGCGCTGGAGCGCGACCGTGTTGTGGTACGGGCAGCCGGGCGCGATCGTCAGCGCCACGAGCACGACCCCGACCGCGACGGAGAGCAAGCGACGCATCCGGCGAGGATGGCGCGCCACCCGCGGGCCAGCAAGGCGTCGGCGGCGCGCATGCCGCCGCGCTGGCCTGCGGCATGCCGCCGCTGCTGGCGTTTCGACGTGTCGCGGCGACGCGGATGGCCGATACTGCCGGGGAGGCCAGCGCCATGGATCCGCAAGCGCCCTTGGTGCCCATGCTCGAGGTCGCGGCGCGGAACCCCGGCCTGCTCGAGACCATCGTCGAGAGCATGCCGGCGCGCGTCTTCTGGAAGGACCGCGCGTCGCGCTACCTCGGCTGCAACACGGCGTTCGCGCGCGATGCCGGCGCGGCGTCGCCCGCCGAGATCGTCGGGCGTACCGACCGCGAGCTCGGCTGGCGTGCGCAGGCCGACCGCTATCGTGCCGACGATCTGGCGGTCATGGAGTCGGGGGTGTCGCGGCTGGGGTACGAGGAGCCGCAGACCACGCCGGACGGCGCCACCAGCTGGCTGCGGACCTCGAAGGTCCCGCTGCGGGATGGGCAGGGCGAGGTCATCGGCGTGCTCGGCATCTACGACGACATCACCGCCGAGCGCGCCGCGCAGGACGCGCTGCGGCTGACCCAGTTCGCCAACGACCACTCGCGCGACGCGATCTGTCGCATCGACTGCACCGGCCGGTTCGAGTACGTGAACGCCGCGTTCTGCGAGCTGGTCGGCTGCACGCCCGACGACCTGCCGTCACCGGCGATCCTCGACCTCGACCGGGCGCACCCCGGCGAGGCCTTCCGCGGGCGCTGGGCCGAGCTGATCGCGGCGGGCTCCGCGCGCTTCGAGACCCAGCTTCGCCACCGCGACGGTCACGCGATCGCGGTCGAGGTCAGCGCGGACCGCGTCAGCTTCGGCGATCGCGAGCTGGTGGTCGCGTTCCTGCGTGACGTCCGCCACCGCAACGCCCAGGAGGCCGAGCTGCGCGCGTCGGAGCGCCGCTTCCGCGACCTCGTCGAGCAGTCGCCGGTGGCCACCCGGCTGGTCGCCACCGATCGGCGGACGCTCCGCGTGAACCGCGCATGGGAACGCCTGTGGGGCGCGCCGGCCGCGTCCGTCGAGGGCCTGTCCCTGGCCGATGATCCGCGGTTCGCGACGCGCGGGCTCTGGCCCGAGATCCAGCGTGCGTTTCAGGGCGAGTCGGTGGTGGTTCCCCCGGGCCAGTGCGAGGGCGCGGGCGGGGCGACGATCTGGGTCCGCACGCAGCTGTACCCGGTGCGCGGCGACGACGGTGCGGTCCGCGAAGTCGTCATCACGCACGAGGATCTGACCGAGCAGGTGCAGTCCGAGCGCGCGCTCCGCGAAAGCGAGCGGCGGTTCCAGGTGCTGTTCGAGGAGTCGCCCGATCCGTGCTGGCTGGTCGGCGAGGACAACCGGTCCGTCCTGTGCAATCGCGCCGCTGCGGCGCGCCTGGGCTACGGCGACCGAACGGAGCTGCTCGCCCTCCATCCAGCGGATGTGTCGCCGCCGAATCAGCCCGACGGCCGCGACTCGCGGGCCGCGGCGGACGAGATGATCGCGCGGACGCTGGCCCAGGGCGTCCACCGATTCGAATGGACCCATCTGCACCGCGACGGCTCGACCTTTCCCGCCGAGGTCACGTTGGCGCGGATCGAGATCGGTGGCCGCCCGCGGCTCTACGCGGTCTGGCGCGACATCTCGGAGCGCAAGGCGCAGGAGCGCGCGCTGCTCGAGAGCCGGCGCCTGCACGAGGAGGCGCAGCGGATCGCGCACGTCGGTCACTGGCAGCTCGATCACCGCGCCCGCACGCTGCAGTGGTCCGACGAGACCTACCGGATCTTCGGGCTCGATCCGCGCGCCGGCGGGGTCACCTACGAGGCGATGTTCCACGCCATCCATCCCGACGAGCGCGCGCGGGTCGAAGCGACCTACGCGCGCGCGGTCGCCGAGCGCACGACGTACGCCATCGCGCACCGCGTGGTTCACCCCGACGGCACCGAGCGCTGGATCCAGGCGATCGGCGAGCTCATGTTCGACGGAGGCGACGAACCCGTCCGGGCGACCGGTACGGTGACCGACATCACCGAGCGCCGCCGCGCCGAGCTCGCGCAGGCCAAGCTGCACGCCCGGCTCGAGGCCACGCAGCGCCTCGAGGCCGTCGGCCGCCTCGCCGGTGGCGTCGCCCACGACTTCAACAACATGCTCGCCGTGATCCTCGGCAGCACGGCGCTCGCGATCGAGGAGATCCCCGCGGAGCACGCCGCGCGTGCCGACCTCGCCGAGGTCATGGATGCCGCGCAGCGCTCGGCCGAGCTGACCCGTCAGCTGCTCGCGTTCGCGCGGCGCCAGACGGTCTCGCCGATCGAGATCGACCTCGACGAGAAGATCGGGGGCCTCATCAAGATGCTGCGGCGCCTGATCGGCGAGGACATCGCGCTCGAGTGGGTGCCGGCGGGCCACCTCGCCGCGGTCCGGATCGATCCGTCGCAGGTCGATCAGGTGCTCGCGAACCTGTGCGTCAACGCGCGCGACGCGATCGGCGGGCGCGGCGGCACGGTGCGGATCGAGACCGCGAACGTGATGTTCCATGCGCCCGATGCGGCCGATGACCTGAGCCCGCACGTGCGCGTGACCGTGACCGACACCGGCTGCGGCATGGACGAGGCCACCCTCGCGAACCTGTTCGAGCCGTTCTTCACGACGAAGGGCGTGGGCGAGGGCACCGGCCTGGGCCTCGCGACGGTCTATGGCATCGTCACGCAGAACAGCGGCCACCTCGAGGTCTCGAGCGCACCCGGCCGCGGCTCGACCTTTCGCATCTACCTGCCCGCGGTCGCGACCGCTGCGGTCGGCGCCGCGGCGCCCGCCGTCGACCTCGCGCCGCGCGCGCGCAGCGCGGAGACCGTGCTGCTGGTCGAGGACGAGCCCGCGATGATGCGGTTCACGCGCCGCGTCCTCGAGCGCCTCGGGTACCTCGTCCTCGCCGCGTCGTCGGGCGACGATGCGCTCCAGCAGGCGCGCGCCCACCGCGGGCCACTCCACCTGCTCATCTCCGACGTGATCATGCCCGGCATGTGCGGCTGGGATCTGTCGCGGCAGCTCCTCGTCGAGCATCCCCGGATGCAGATCCTGTTCATGTCGGGCTACACCGCGGACATCCTCGCGCCCCACGGCGTGCTGTCCCAGGACGTCGCGTTCATCCAGAAGCCGTTCACGGTCAGCGATCTCGCGGCCCGCGTGCGTGGGCTGATCGAAGGCACGGCGTCCGCGATGGTCAGTTAACGATCACCTCGCACGGCGTGAAGATGTCGACCTGGCCGCTCAGGTCGGCGCTGACCGTGCCGCACGTGTTCGTGCACAGGATGATCTGCGCCGGGTTGTTGTTGTCGTCGTAGTACCAGCCCGCGCCGGTGGCCGGGCAGGCGGCCTGATCCTGGACGCGCGGGATCGTCTGCACGGCGCCGCCGCCCGACGGCGTGTACGTGACGCTGACGTTGTCGTAGTCGGGCATGCCGGTCGTGGGCACCGGGATCGAGTAGCGGCAGCCGAGCGCGCTGCCGCGGATCGTGTTGAGCGCGTCGAGGAACTGCTGGCCGACGTTGCCGTTGGTGTCGACGATGAACGCCTGGTTGGTACCGCCGGCGGCGGCGATGCCGTTGAGCGCGCTGAGCGAGGTGCCGACGCCGATCACGAACGTGAGCACCTTCGGGTTGCCGTTCAGGCCGGCGGCGGCGATCGCGTTGATGTGGGTGAGATCGGTGTCGCACTCCGCGGGATCACCATCGGTGGCGAGGACGTCGACGACGACGTCGGCCGGATGGGTCTGCGCCCAGGCCCTGGCGTGGTCGATCGCGCCCTGCAGCGCCGCCGAGGTCGGCGTGCCCGAGTTGGCGGCGTGGGCATTGATCGAGGCGACCAGCGCGCTCGAAGCGCCGGGCAGCGCGGCGATCTCGACGTCCGGGTGGGCGTAATCGGCGGCGGTGCAGGAGTCGGTGCCGGCGGTGAGGCACAGGCAGACGTTCGAGATGCACAGGTTGCCGGTGCCGCAATCGGTCGGGAGCGTGCACGTGAGCGGGCACGTCGCGGTGTTGGTCAATCCGAAGTACTGCAGCCCGACCGAGAACCCGCTCAGGTTGGGCTGCTGCACGAACGTCTTGAGCGCGGTCGTGACCGAGGTCCACTTCGTGCCCTGCATCGAGCCCGACTGGTCGATCATCAGGTACATGTCGAGCGGCGCGGCCTCGGCCTTGTGGGGCATCGAGGCGCACGCCATCGCGTCGGCGCCGCCGCCGCTGCCGGTGCTGCTGTCGACGCCGCTGCCGCCGCCGGGGTTGCTGTCGACGTCGCCGCTGCCACCACCGCCGTCGCCGCCGCCGCCACCGCCGCCACCACCGGGTCCAGTGGGGCCGCAGGCAGCGAACAAGGTCGCAGCGGCGATCAGCTCGAGGGCACGGGATCGAGACGCGATGGACAGTGCCGACATGGGAGGCTCCGTTGCACGAGTGGCGATGGCGAAGCCGATAGTAGTGATTTCGATCCAGAACGGACGCCGCGTTAGCGGGCGTTAGATGTGGAGATAATCGACCGCGGCGATGTCAGCGCGACGCGGTGCTGCGCCACGCGGTGCTGCGCCACGATGTCCACGTCGGTGACATCGTCGCTGTCGCCTCGCTGAAACCGCGACCCGCGCCGAGATGGCACACCTGGGCAGCTCACGAAAGCGGTGAGCCGCGAGACCCAATCTACGGCGCGCGCTCACGTGCGCGTGAGGTCGACGCGACGCGCTCGTCGCACCTCGCGGGAGCGCGAAGCCGTCGGGGGCCGCGCCAGGCGCGCCCTCGACGAGAGCGATGACGTGACGAGGTGCCACCGGGTGGAATCGAACCACCGCGCCGGGCTTCGGACACCCGGCTCGCGTCCAGGCGCGGGGGCAAGTGGCGCGCGGGTTTCGCGCAGGTTGCGAGGAGCGCCCTCCCGGAGTTGCACCGGGCTCGACGCGGGTTGCAATCGCGTGCCTTGCTGCTCGACCAAGGGCGCAAGCGTGATCCGTGCGATCACCTGTCGTGGACTCGGGGGGAATCGAACCCCCATCGCTGCGCTGCGAAGGCAGCATCGTGCCGTTGGAACACGAGCCCAGAAATAGTGCCCCGATCGAAGCTGGCCACCGCCGCGGCGCCGCGTCGTGAGACGCGGCGCCAGGGTCAGCGGCCTGGGCTCCGTCGGGGCATTAGTCGGAGTAGCAGGATTCGCACCTGCGACCTCGCGGTTCCGAACCGGGCGCTCTACTAGGCTGAGCTACACTCCGAGGTTGCGCGCGTCGCGAGGGCGACGCGCGTGGCGGCCGTGACGGGAATCGAACCCGCCTGATCTCGATAGACAGTCGAGCGACATCACCAGATGCCTTCACAGCCAGAAGCGAAACGTGCAGTCGGGGGTAGCTACACCCCGAGAAATCGATGCGAGGCCGGCGCGGACGAACGGAAGCCCTGGGATGGCGCGCCGAGGCGCGCCTATCAGCCTATTGATAACCCAGGGACAACGGCCCGCGCCGGACACTCGCGGCGGAAGGGGAGGGACTCGCACCCTCACCGCCTTGCGGCGGACGCGCTTAGCGGGCGCGCTCCTCGTCTAGCCGGACCCCTTCCAAGGTCGAGATCGTGAAATTGCGGAGGCGGAGAGATTCGAACTCCCAAGCCCTTGCGGACGACGGTTTTCGGGACCGCTACCGTCACCAATCGGTGGTGCACCTCCAGGACGTGCCCCCGGGAGGACTCGAACCTCCAGCACGCGGGATTTGAAGCCGCTGACTCTGCCGTTGGTCTACGGGGGCGAGATACGTGTCGTCGAGACGGCAGGAGTCGCACCTGCGGCGCTGTGGACGTCGGCCACATGCTCTGCTGCTGAGCTACGTCTCGTGGGCGCGGACGCGCGGGGAATTGGTGGAAGACGGCGGGACTCGAACCCGCGACCCCTAGATTGATAGTCTGGTAACCATCCTCGATCGACCCGCGAGCGGATGAGGGGTGAGGACGGAGTGCGCGCGCACGCCCGGCGTTGCCGCCGTGCGAACGTTCGCGAAGTGCTCTACCGCTGAGCTACGTCTCCCGTGAAGCGTCTCGCTGCGTGCCCACGACAGGATTCGAACCTGCACTGCCTGGCTTCTCTGGCCAGTGACTCCTTCCATTGGTCTACGTGGACGGGCGCGCCGGATGCGCGTGGTAGCGGCGGAAGGAGTCGCACCTTCCATGGCAGGGACATGAACCCCGCTACCTCCTCGAGGTCGCCGCGATATCGGTCGTGGAGTCGGAGGGAATCGCACCCTCGTCGCCGGCACGCCAGGCCGACATTCTGCTGCTGAACTACGACCCCGTGTCGTGCCTTCGGTGAGACTCGAACTCACACTGCCCGGATTCTGAGCCCGGTGACTCCTTCCATTGGTCTACGAAGGCAAGCTGGGTTGACTCTCGGGACTCGCACCCGAACCGGGAGTTTCACGGACTCCTGTGCTGCTGTTACACTAGAGCCAACATGATTGGCAGGCTCGTGGGGAATCGAACCCCATCTGCCCGGATTTGGAGTCCAGGAGAGCACCCAGGCAGCGCCTATACGTTCGTGCCATCGGAAGGATTCGAACCTTCGCCAGCAGGGTTCGCGCCCCTGTGTCCCATCCGCGGAACGATGGCGTATCTTCGTCGGTACCGGAGCTGGGGATCGAACCCAGCGCAGACGGCATGTGACACCGTCTCGGCCTCCAGGCCTGTCTCCGGCGTGCTTGCGAATTCGTACCGGATCCGGGAATCGAACCCGGCCATGGCGACATATGAGGCCGCCTCTGCTCCCAGGCAGGACCCGGCGTTCCGGCGCGCGATCGCGCCCATCGTATCCCTGAGGGGAATCGAACCCCCGTCGTCGGCTCGAGAGACCGCCGCACTGGCCACTATGCTACAGGGACATATCCATTCGAGAGGCCGGTGGGACTCGAACCCACGCGCCGCTGGTTAACAACCAGCCGCTCTGCCGCTGAGCTACAGCCTCGAAGAGAGCTCCACGTCGGAGTTGAACCGCCCTGCCGGACTACGAAACCGGTGCCTCACCCCGGAGGCGTCATGGAGCAAGTAGACCGCGCCGTGTCCTCAATCACCTGGAGGCTCACGGCGCGGGGATTCCATCGATACACGGGCGCGTCCGCTCACGCGCGCGCGACATCGGCGATGACCGCCGGCGTCGCGGTGTCGAACCCGACCACGTCGAGCATGCCCGCGTCGTCGGGATCGGCGATCGTGAAGCCGTTCGAGGTCATGCCGACCACGATCAGCTTCGCGGCGATGCCGGTCGCCTGCCGGTACGCGCGCAGCGCCGCGGCCGGGTGGACCGAGCCGGCCCAGGTCTCCGAGTCCGTGTAGATCACGAACACGTCGACCGCGCGCTTCGCCGCCTGCGCCCACACCATCGGCAGGGCGCAGTCGGTGGCGCCGAACGGCAGGTCGCTGACCCGCCGCACGACGTCGTCGAGGCGCTGCCGCGGCGAGATGTCGAGCTCGGTGATGCACGCGTTCACCGACGCCGCCGTCGAGCCGTGGCCGCCACCGGTGAAGGCGACGAACCCGTGATCGCGCTCGGTGGCGGCGGTGCACAGCGCCATCGCCGCGCTCGCGAGCCGCGGAGTCAGGCCCGGCACGCCGGCGACCTCACCCATGCTCATCGAGCCCGAGACGTCGAGCGCGAGCAGCGTGCGACGGCCGCTCGGCACGATCGTGCGGAAGCTCTGGTAGAACGCGCCGTCGAGCGCATCGACGATCGCCGCGACCGGCGTCCAGGTCGCGTCGCCGCGCGCGCCATGCCCCCGCTGGTACGTGGTGAGCGCGGCGAGGATCGCCACCGGGTGCAGCCGCGCCCGGCTGAGCTGCCGCGTGTCGGCGAGCCGCGCGGTGATCGCCGCGGTCGCCGAGGCGCCCGTCGCGATCAGCCCGACCCGCGTCATGGTCGCGAGGTTGCGCACCATCGCGCCCAGCGGCATGTCGACCAGGAGCGCCTCCCAGACCGCGGCCTCGCGCAGCCACACCGTCGGCACGGCCTCGCGCGGCAGCTTGTGATCGCGGACCAGCGCCACGATCTCGGCGACCGAGGTCGCCCGCTTCGCGCGCTCGAACGCGGCCACCAGCGCGAGCGCCGGGTCCGCGAGCGCGCCCGCATCGAGCGCGCCCTTCACGACCCAGTGGAACAGCCGGTCGTGCGACGGCGACGCCGCGCGCGGGTGCGCGAGGCGCAGCAGATCGCGGGTCGACCAGCCATCGCGGGCCTGGTACTTCACGAGCTGGTAGGCCAGCGCGTCGGCCGGGCGGGCGTTGAACCAGCTGGCCATCGCGCGCCGCATGCCGCGGCCCCAGCCGCCGAACAGCTGGGCGTACTCGGCGAAGTGCATCAGGTGGGTGCCGGTCCGGCAGACCCGCGGCAGCGCGGCGTACGCGGCGGCGCGGGTCGCGTCGTCGCCGCGCTTGGCGGCGCACGCGAGCGCGAGGATCGCCGGCGCCTGCTTCGGCGCGCGGCCGCCCTCGGACAGCTCGACGATCCGCGCGACCACGCGGGCGCCGTCGACGGCGAGGCAGCGCTGCACGACCGCCACGTTGTCGGCGGTCAGCTTGCGCTCGCTCACGTAGAGGGTGCCGCCCTCGCTGCCGAGGACGAGGAAGCGATCGAGCCGGGCCCAGTCGTCGACCGGCCAGGCGTGACCGCCCGCGTGGTTCGCGACCTGACCCGGCAGCGCCTGGTCCTGGCCGACGGTCGCATCGGGACGAAAGAAGTTGCTGTACAGCGCCATGACTCACACCTCCGGCCCGCCGCGCGGGCGCACGAAATTCGTTCCGGCGGAGACGGAGATGTCCCGCTTCGGGTACGGCCCGCGGGAGTTGCACCCGCACGACGAGGGTGGAGGCCTCGGCTGCTGCTGTTACATCAGGGCCGCAAGCGTGCCCTTCGGATCGTCGTCGCTCGCGCGCTCGCCGATCCTCCCGGCACGTGGTCCCACCCCCTGGAATCGAACCAGGACCTCTCGCGTTTCAAACGAGCGCGCAGACCGACTACGCCAGAGTGGGATGTGCGTGCGAAGGACTCGCACGCAACGTCACGTCATCAACTCTTCGGTTGTCATGGAGCACGGGAGTCCAGGCAGACCCCGGACAAGGCAGTCCCGTGCGCGTCACGCGCGTTCGCGTGACACGGAGTTCCGGACCCAGGAGTCGAACCTGGATCGTGCGGTTCAGAGCCGCGTGTCCTGCCGATTGGACGAGTCCGGAGCACGAGGCATGAGTGGGGCGTCCAGGAGTCGAACCTGGCTGGTCGCACGAGGCGACAACCGATCTACAGTCGGTTCCGGATCCCTACCGGGCTACCACCCCATGGTGGTGGCGTGCGGAGGCGTGGCGCGGCACCGCGCGAGGACGGTTGTCCGCGACGCATCACCGCGAGCTGCCCGCGCAGCGGCCGAAAGCACGAAGGGCCACCGGTCTCCCGGTGGCCCTCGGTGTCGTGGAGCGAGAGGTCGCTCTACGGCCGATGGGCCACGGGGGGATAATCGTTCCCGAACCAATCCAGGCGCGCGCGCTCGCACACCAACGACGGCTCGGCGGCGCATGGAAGTGCGCTCTGCTCGAATCGATTGCTGTGGAGTTCGGTACGCATGGAGGGGAATCCTTGAGGGCGCTTGGAGTGGATACGTACGAGCGGTGGGTTCGGTCTGGATAGAGTCCGAACCAGCGGTTCGTCGTCCGGCCCGGCGCCGCCGGGCAACTCAGCGATCGCTCTCCGAGGAGTGCAATCGTTGGTGAGATACTCTCTAGCAACCTCGTGACAGCGAGTCAATCAAAAATCTCGACGAACCCGCAAGTGATGGCGAGTGCGTGGAGATTTCGGCGTATCGTGCGCGCGTGCTGCTCATCGACGAACACATCCGCGCCGACGGCGCGGTCGTGCAGACCCACCTCGACCGCGACGGCGATCACGTCGTGATCACCGCGCTCGACGCGACCGGCCGGCTCTCGATCCCCGCGCTCGACAAGGTCATGCGGCGCTACGGGCGGCCGCTGGAGGCGGGCGTGGCGATCGACGGACCCAGCCTGGATCTCGGCATCGGCACGCTGACCTGGTTCCGCTTCCATGCCGCGGTCGACGCGATGGGCCGCGACTACCTGGCGTGGGCGTGCCCGGGGGAGGAGCCGCTGGCCGCGCTGTCCAACGGCGTCGCCGCCGCGCTCCGCTACCTGGTATTGCGACTGGCAGAGACGCGCGCCGAGCCGGTGTGACCGGGTCCGGCGCGCTCTACTGACGTCCTCCGTCCGGGCGTCGCGGCGTCAGGGTGTCGCGGCGGGCGCGGCGGGATCCGCCGGCGCCGCCGACCCATCGCCCGGCGCGGCATCCGCCGGCGCGGCCGTGTCGGTGCCGTCGTCCTTCTCGCCGGCCTCGAACGGCGCCTGCTTGCAGATCGGCTTCGGCGCGGCCGACAGGCCATCGAGCGCCAGCCCGCCGCGCTCGGCGACGTGCAGCGCCTCGCGCCCCGTGGTCGCGTCCCAGATGCGCAGCCCGCCCGCGTCGTCCTCGTACGCGAGCCGCTGGTCATCGAGCCAGCGCGCGCCGAACCGGGACGCCGAGGTCAGGATGTGCTTGAGCTGGCCGCTGTCCCCATCGAACGCGTAGAGCGAGCGGACCGCGTCCTTCGCGCACGGATCCGACCACACCACGAACGCGACCCGCGTGCCCTTGGGCGCGAGCGCGACGTCGGCGCGCCGGGTCCGGCCGGACTCCGGCACCGCGATGGTCTTGCCGCCGACCTTGAGCTCCGTCGTCATGCCGTCGGCGTCCCAGGTCGCGTCGACGCCGGCGACCGCGCCATCGCGCACGGTGTCGTCGAGGCTGAGCGTGATCGTCGGGCCGGCGGGGGCCGGCGCCTTGGTCTTGGTCGCCTTGCCGGTGGTGCGATCGATCGAGAACGCGACCGGGTTCCTGGTCTTCCACCGGCCATCGGCCTCGGCGGTGGTCGCGATCAGCTGATCGCCGGCGGCGTAGTACACCGCGACCTCGCGGCCCTTGGCGATCCACGCGCGCTTGCCGGTCGGCGCGAGGGTCTTCGCGTCGAGGGTGTCGATCCAGGTCTGGGTCAGGAGCGGCGCGGCGGTCGGCGGCGCCTTGGCGTCCGGCATCTCGACCTTGACCCAGCCCATGACCGCGATCTCGCCGCCGGAGGGCGCGCGCAGCCACGCGACCACGCTGTCGTCGCTGTGGGTGATCCGATAGAAGCGCACGCCGTCGGGGCTGTCGGGCGCGAACGCGTAGAGCTCGCCGCGCGACGACGCGCTCTGCACGCCCGGTTTGGACGGCCACTTGAACGTGCTGCGCCGCCCGACGACGAGCGTGCCGGCGGCCTCGCGCTTCGCGGTCTCGGCGCCGATGCGCGCGGCGAGCTCGACCAGCTGCTTGCCCTCGGGCGTCGCGAAGTAGTCGGTCAGATCCTGGTCGCTGGCGAGCTTGGGCCCGAACTTGCGCCAGTCGCCGGCCAGCGCGAGCGCGAGGTGCTCGGTCGCGGTCGGGCGATCGCCGAGCTGCGCCGCGGCGGTCGCCAGCAGCCGGTGGGCATCGAGGTGGCCCGGATCCTTCTTGATCGCGGCCTCGCACGACGCGCGGATCGCGGCCCAGTCCTTGGTCTTGTACGCGGTGACCGCGCGCGCGTAATCCGCGGCGCCATCGCCGTAGATGTAGTTCATGCGCTTGATCGAGTCGACGCCGAGCGCCGGCATCGCGAGCGGCGCGGGCGCCGCGTCCCAGACCTTGGGCGTTTCCTTCGAGCCCTTGCCGCACGCCGCGAGCGCGAGCAGCGCGGCGAGCCGCAAGGACGAGGACGCGAACGAACCGGGGTGCGGCGGCATGGCGCGCGGAGCATAACCGCCGGGCCGCGCGCGCGAAACCCGCGCACGGCGATGGCCGATCAGAAGGCGCCGCCGAGGGAGACCGTCATGCCGTGGTCGGCGCGCGGCGCGATGCCGACCTGGAAGCGGGGCGCGCCGGTGGTCACCGTCCGCGACTCCCGGGCGAGCACGAGATCGTCGACCAGGATCGCGGTGAGCGCGCCCGCCGCGAAGCCGAGCAGCGGCGGGCCGAGGCACCAGTCGGTGGAGTCGGTGCACGCGCCCGCGCCGATCGCCAGCCCGGCGGCGGGCAGGCCGACGCGCAACGCGACGCTGCCGAACGCCGCCGCGTAGTTGCCATGCGAGGCGTGGATGATCGCGGGCGTGAGGGCGAGCGAGCCGACGGCCCCGCGGGCGAGGGTCCCGATCGCCTGGCCGCCCCGGCCGTGGTCATCGAGGTTGGTCAGCACCGTCAGCGCGGTGAGGCCCGCGGCGTCGGCCAGCAGCAGCTGGCCGCCGTACCAGTGCGACTCGGTCTCCGGCTGGGTCAAGGACGCCATCACTCGCTCGGCGGTGGCGTCATCGAGCGCCGGTGCATCCTGGTCCGGCGCGGTGGCGCCGGGCGCCTCGGAGTCGCCGGCGTGCGCGACGGTAGACGACAGCAGGAGCGCGAGGGACGCAGCGAGGATGCGAGCGGACAGCATGACCGTCGACATTGCATCGCGTGGGCCAGCGGTCCGGCCAGTCGCGAACCCAGGCGATCGACACCGGATCCGCGCGAATCCCGGTGCGGCGCCCGGCCCGCGGTGTGAACTCATGGCAACTCCAGGCGATCCTGCGCCGCGCGTGTCGTGTCAATCGACGCCCGGTGCGTCGAGGATCGGACACCCCGGCGGATCAGAACGCGCCGCTCACCGAGACCGTCATGCCGTGATCGGCGCGGGGGGCGATGCCGACCTGGAGCGATGGCGCGCCGGCCGCGGCCGGGCGCGATTCCCAGGCGAGCACGCCGTCGTCGATGACGATGGCGGCGAGCGCGCCGATCGCGACGGGGGCGTGAGCGCCAGCGAGGCGGTGGCGCCGACCGCGGCGATGCCGCCGATGTCGCGGTCCGACGCGACCCCGATGACGAACACGACCGTGCCGAGGGCGTCCGCGGTGAGCAGCTCACCGCCGTACCAGTGCGCGACGGTCGGGGCGGGCGCGAGCGGCGCGGGGGGCGCGAGCGGCGCGGGGGCGCCGGGCGCCTCCTGGGCGTGCGCGAGGCGCGGGGCCGCCGCGGCGAGTGACGCGAGCAGGGCGGATACCGCGATGGAACGACGGGCCATCCCTCGATGGTTTCACGCTCGCGCGACCGCGATGAGGATCGTGGCGCGGCAAATCGCGGCGACGTCCGGCGCCGCGCGGCGCGCATCGGCGGCCCGCGCGCCACCATCGGGAGATCGGCGTGGTAGCCTGGCCCATCGATGGCGCTCGAGCACGTCGCACAGGGGCAGGCCCGCTTCATGACGCCCGGCGTGGCGCCGGATCCGCGCGGCGTCTTGCTCGGGCGGTTCGCGGTCATGCTGTTCCCGACGCTCGAGGGCGTCGTCTCGTGGCTGCGGATGTACTCGTCCGAGGCCTCGCTCGACGAGCTGGTCTCCGGCCTCGCGATCCAGCGGGTGCGCACCGCGCTCGCAAGCCGCGAGCTGGTGGTCCGGATCCCGGCGGTGTCGTCGTACGCGTGTGATCGCGCGGCGCGGCTCGCGCGCCTGGTCGGCGGCTCGACCTTCACCGGCACCGCCAAGCACTTCGTCAAGTACCGCGACGATCGCTCGCCCTACGGCTACGACGCGATCGACATCGGCGCGGTCCCGGCGGGCGCGGAGTTCGTGCTGCACGGCGACGAGCTCGCGCAGGGCTACACCGTCGAGGGCGAGCTGCCGCTCGACAAGCTGGTCTTCCGCCTGAGCGTGCGCAAGGTGCCCGGCGCGCGGCGCCTCGCGGTCGAGGATCGCGCCGAGCTCCTGCTCGCGGTCGAGCGCGGCCTCGGCGACGGCGTGATCCGCTACCTGTGGCGCAACCGGATCGACGCCGAGGTCGGCCTGGTGACGCCCAAGAACGCCAGCGCGTTCTCGTCGGAGCAGCGCAGCTACCTCCTGTTCCGCGTGCGGCAGATCCCCGAGCGCGTCGTGCAGCTGTTCCTCGGCACGCCGGGCATCTCGGTGTTCCGGCCGGTCGCCGCCGGGGCGGCGGTCGCGGTCGGCTGGGCCCACCCGATCGATCTGTCGTCGTGCGGCTCGGTCCTGCCCGCCGACACCTTCCACCTGTTCTGGCCGGGCGATCGCGTCGACGCGCTGGCCGGCCCGCTGGCGCTGTCGCGCATCGCCGATCTGACGCGCATCGATCTCGATCTCGAGCGCGCCGCCGAGCCGCAGCTCGCGGTCGCGCGCGCCGCCGATCCGGTGACCGTGCCGCTGCGCCTGGCGCAGGCGCTCGGGCCGCCGCGGCGCGTGACCGGCGCGCTGATCCCGCTCGCGCAGGCGGCGTGGCTCAAGCGCCTGGTGTTCGTGCTGCCGCCGTCGGCCCTGCGCGGCCACCGCATCGCGGTCACCGATCGCGGCATCATCGTCGTCGGCAGCGAGGGCATCGACGTGATCCCGCTCGGGCAGCTCTTGTGCGAGCTCACGCCCGGTCTGCTGGTGCCGCTCGGGATGGACGTCGTGCCGCGGGTCTCGCCCGAGGTGCTCGCGCGCTCGCTCGGCCACACCAGCGGCGTGCTCACGGTGTTCATCGCCGAGGCGCCGTTCCAGCTCGCCGAGAGCGCGCTGGCGCCGCTCGAGCGCCGCGCGATCGCCAAGATCGAGGTCGAGCGGGCCGAGGTCACCGATCTGTCGGCCGAGGCGTTCACCGGCGCCGAACTGGTCAACGATCCGGTCGGGCGGTTCGCGCTCTGGGGCTTCCCGGAGGCGAGCGATCAGAAGCTCCTGCCGTCCGGCGAGACCTGATGGCCCGGCTCGACGCGCAGACGTTCCTCGCGAACTTCGTGCGGCCGCTGGTGATGGGCGGCCCGCTGCACGTGGGCCGGCCGATCCGGATCGAGGAGGTCGAACTCCTCGAGCAGGGGCTCGATCACGCCTCGGTCGAGCTGGTCGCGATCGTTCAGGCGCGCACCGACGTGGTCTCGACGCTCGTCTGCCGGCCGCCGCCGTTCGTGCTCGATGGCGACGATCTCGCGCTCGCCGCCGCGCTCCACAACGCGCTGTTCCTCGTGCACCCCGACGCCGACGGCCTGCTGGTCGCCGAGCGCCACCGCCGCCGGGTCATCGACAGCGCCCAGGCGCTCGCGGCGCGGCCGCTGACCCGCTCGAAGACTCGCGCGCTCGCCCGCCACGGGCTCCTCCACAACGTCTTCGGCCTGTCGCGCACCGACCTGCTGGTGTCGTGGTGGACCGGCAGCGCGCGGTTCCTCGGCCAGCCGGTGCCGACGCGCCTCACCCGGTGGAAGGGCGTGCGCCGGGTCCGCGAGGATCACAGCAAGGTCGAGTACGACGAGCTGGTGGCCGCGCCCGATCTCGCGCCGGTGATCGCGACCTTGTTGCGGCGCTCGCCGATCACGCAGCTCGTGACCGCGCACCGCAACGCGCCGTCCTTGCACTGGGAAGATGCGGTGTGGCTGCTGCGCGATCCCGAGCTGGCGCGCGCCGCGGCCTACGCCGCGATCCGCCCGGGCGACGCCCGCGATCAAGTGCTCGCGCCCGCGCGGCTCGCCGCCGCGTTCGAGCAGATGCTCGAGCGCGCGCCGCTCGAGGCCGACGTCCGCACGGTCGCGGGCTTCCTGACCTACGTCAACGCGCTCTACGCGATGGCCGAGGCCGGCGCGCGCCGCAACGAGCGCCCGATCCGGGGCGCGCCTGCCGCCGTCGACGACGGCAAGTCGGCGCTGCTGACCGCGGTGCTGGCGAGCGAGCGGGCGGGGCAGCGGCCCCGCGGCCTCGCGACCTTCTTCGCGCTGCCCAACGCGCTCGCGATGGTCGACGAGCGGCTGGCGAAGCCGCCCGGCCTCGATCAGGAGCCGGCGATCGCGCGGCGCTGGAAGGCGCACCGCGCCCAGGTCGCCGAGGCGGTCGGCGAGCCGGTCATCGAGGCGCTGGCCGAGCGCCTGCGGCGCCATCTGCGGGTGCCGCACTCCTTCGAGCGCGAGGCGCCGCAGATCCCGGCGTGACGCGGGCGCGGAGCGTCGCGCCTAGTTGGACTTGGTCGCGTTCCCGATCTCCTTCGAGCGCAGCGTCTGCTGATGGGTCTCGCGGATCTCGGTCTCTTCCTCCTCGGTCATGCACATGCTGCGGGACAGCATGCTGCCGGTCATCTGGACCTCCTTGCACTTGACCTTCTGGCCCTTGGCAACGGTCGGGGTGGAGGACGCCTGGGGGGCCATCGGGCCGCAGGCCGCGAGAACGGAGAGCGCGAGAACAAATCGCATCATGGAAAATACCGTAGCGCAGTCTGCGCAAAACGGTCTGGCGGCAAGCGTGAGGCGCGGGTGGGCGCCGACCTTTGCCGGGGGCCGGCGCCCCGTGGCCGCCGCGCCGCCCACGCGCCCGGACCGGGTCGGGTGATGTAGACTGGCCGCGCTGCCCGGGACCGCTCCGGCCAGCCGCGAACTCCCGATGGTCACACCCCCGCCCAATCCCCGCGCCTTCCACGTCGACGTCGCCCGTGCCTCGGCCAGCTTCCAGGACGTCGCGCGTCAGCTCAACGCCCACTTCCTCGACAAGCAGGAGATCATCCGGCTGATGCTCGTCAGCGCCATCGCGGGCGAGCACATGGTGATCATCGGCCCGCCCGGCACGGCGAAGTCCGCGATGATCAACATGTTCGCGCGCCTGCTCGACGCGCGGTACTTCGAGTACCTGCTGACCCGGTTCACCGAGCCCAACGAGCTGTTCGGGCCGGTCGACATCGCGGCGTTCCGCGAGGGCCGCTACGTCCGGCGGGTCGAGGGCATGCTGCCCCAGGCCGAGATCGTCTTCCTCGACGAGATCTTCAAGTCGAACAGCGCGATCCTGAACTCGCTGCTGCACGTCATCAACGAGCGGCGGTTCTCGAGCGGCGCCCAGGTCCTCGACGTGCCGCTGATCTCGCTGTACGCGGCGTCGAACGAGGTGCCCAACGACGACTCGCTGGCGGCGATGTTCGATCGCTTCCTGCTGCGCGTCCTGTCCGACAACCTCGACAGCTATCACTTCCACGAGCTGATGAACAAAGGCATCGCGCTCGAGGTCGAGAAGATGACCGGCAAGCGCGCGGCGATCCCGCCGATGCTGTCGGCGCGCGAGCTGCGCGCGCTGCAGGCGCAGTTCGACCGGTTCATGGTCTTCCCCGAGGACTTCCTCGCCAAGTACAAGGGCCTGGTCTTCCAGATCCGCAGCGAGGGCATCTCGCTGTCCGATCGGCGCGCGGTCAAGCTGCTCAAGCTGTTCGCCGCGTCGGCGGTGTTCGACGGCCGCACGCGCGTGCACGACGGCGACTTCTTCGTCCTGCGCCACATCTGGAACAACCTCGATCAGGTCGAGCTGCTCGAGGAGATCGTGAACCCGGTGGTCGACGGCTACTACCGCGAGCACCCGGACGAGCGCCGGTTCATCGGGCCCCAGGCCTCGCTCGAGGATCTGCTGGCCGAGCTCACGCTCATCCGCGAGCTGCTCACCTCGACCGCCGAGCTCTCGGACATCCAGCTGTTCTCGCAGCTGAAGAACCTGAACGAGATCAAGTCGGCGCTCGCGGCGATGCCGAGCGACACCGCGGGCCGCATGATCCGCGAGGTCGATCAACTGCTCGAGACGGTCTTCGCCTCGTCGAAGTTCGGGGCATAGCGATCCATGACCGGCGCGACCCAGCTCGAACCGAGCCCGCTGCGGGTCGCGATCTTCGACGACGTCGTCGCCGCGCGCGGCGAGGTCTTCCACATCCCGGGCCTCGCGGTCGACGTGCACGCGCACGCCGACGACGCGACCCGCCTGTGCCTCGAGAAGGCCTACGAGCTGGTGTTCATGGACTTCGCGATGGGGCGGGGCCGGGTCACCGGCTCGGACGCGACCGCGGCCCTGCGCGCCGGCGGGTTCCGCGGCCGCATCGTCGCGATCTCGAGCGACCCGGCGGCCAACGCGTCGATGCGCGCCGCCGGCGCCGACGACGCGCTCGCGACCAAGGCCCACCTGCGCTCGTACCTCGTGCACGTCGGCAGCCAGCACCGCCGCGGGCGCTAGCGGCCACGGTCACATCGGCGCCGCGCCGCGTCTATCGGTCGACCGCATGACGCGGTCGAGCGCCCCATGACCGTCCCTGTCCCCGTCGTGCTCGTCGTCCAGGCCTGTCCCCGCCAGCGCGAGGCCTGGCGCGCCGCGCTCGTCGCCGCCGGCATGCCGGTCCACGCCTGCACGACCGCCGCCGAGGCGACGCTGGTCATCGCCACCGCGCCGGTGCTCGCGGTCGTGGTCGAGACCCCGATCGCGACCGCGGAGGCCGGGCTCATGGCCGCCGCGCCGACCGGCCAGGTCCCGCCGTTCGTGCTGGTTGGCGATCACCATCGCCAGTCGACCGCCGCGCCGCGCATCCCGGCGGCCGCCCGCCTCGGCGTGGGCGCGACCCCCGCCGCCGTGGTCGAGGCCGTGCGCACGCTGGTCGCCGCCCTGCCGCCCTATCGCGTGCGGCGCCGCGCCTTCCACCTGCGCGTGCCCGCGACCCGCGTCGTCAAGTGGACGACCTGGGTCACCGCCGACGACGTGACCGCGCCGGCCTAGTCCTCCGGTCCCGGCTGCGTGCTAGCGTCGGATTCGCCCGATGCCCATCCCTGTCGATCGCCGCCGCAGCCACCTCGCGCGCCAGGTGGGGACGATGGCGCTGTCGTGCGTGCAGGTCGACAACCCGATGGCCCTGGTCCGCGCCGCGAGCTGGACCAATGCGCTGGGCCGGCTCGGGCTGCACCTTCCGCTGTTCGTCGTCCACGATCTCGGCGTGCTGTTCACCGCGCCGCGCGGCCCGGGCGGCTGGATCATCCGTACGCGCGACGCGCAGCTCGCGCAGCTCGGCCCGTCGGCGGCGTCGCGCACGGCGATCGAGGCCTATCGCCGGATGCTCGAGACCATCGCGGGCTCCGAGGTCACCGAGAAGCTGGCGGGCGCGCGGCTGCGCGACGAGCTGGTCGCGGTGCTGATCACGCGCGCGCTCGCCGACGTCTACAACCGCTGGCGCGATCGCGGCAAGGCCGCCGGCGTCGAGCCGCTGCCGCTCGATCTCGGCCTGTACGCCGAGGTCGACTACGCCGAGCTCGCGCGCGAGTTCGACACCCGCCCGCTGTGGGCGTTCCTCGATCACCTCGTCAGCCAGGCGCTCCACGTCTACACGCAGATCGAGCTGATCGATCTCGACACCGTGCGGCTGCTCGGCCTCTTCAAGGACGACACCGGCAAGGGCGGCGCGATCGATCTGGTCGATCTGTTCAGCGCGCTGGGCTCGCCCGAGGCCCACGACATCGCCAACTTCTCGCTCGATCTCCTGCCCAGCGTGCTCGAGACCCGGCGCGCGTCGGGCATCCAGTCGTTCGCGGTCGATGGCTACGCGTCGATCGAGCGCAAGGGCAACGTCGACTCGCTGGTGCTGTCGGAGCTGGCCTACGATCGCGAGATCTTCGAGCAGAAGATCGCCGACCACGAGCTGCTCTACTACGGCCACGAGCGCCAGCGCGACGACGAGCGCCGGCTGCAGTACATCCTGGTCGACGCGTCGGCATCGATGCGCGGTCAGCGCCAGGTGTTCGCGCGCGGCCTCGCGCTCACGCTCGTGAAGAAGCTGTCGCTCGAGGGCGACGAGGTCTGGTTCCGGTTCTTCGACGCGCGGCTGCACGAGACCGTGAAGATCACGCGCTCGGGCCAGGTGCCGGTGCCGTACGTGCTGTCGTTCCGCTCGGAGCGCGGCCGCAACTACGCCAAGGTGTTCCGCCAGCTGCTCGTCGAGATCACCCGCTTGCGCCGCGACCAGCGCCGGCGGGTCGTGATCTACCTGATCACCCACGGCCAGTGTCACCTCGCGCCCGAGCTCATCATGGCGCTGCGCCACGAGGCCTACCTCTACGGCATCGTGATCCAGCCGTCGGGCGAGCTGCCCGAGTTCGTCGCCGGGCTCGACCGCCACCAGGTCGTCGAGGAGAACACGCTGGGCTCGCGCGCCGGTCGTCAGCGCCGCGCGCTCGACATCGTGTCCGAGGTCGGCACCAGCCGCGCCGCGCGCCCGCCCACCAAGGCGGTGCGCTAGTGGCCCGCCGCACGTTCGCCTCGATCGAGAGCACCGCCGATCAGGCGGAGAGCCTGATCTCGCAGGGCCGCTGGGCCGAGGCCGAGAAGGCGCTGCGCGAGCTGGTCTCGCAGACCCACGTCATCGACTACGAGTACGACGACTGGCTGCGCCGCCTCGGCGACGCGTACCGCATGCTCGGGCGCGCGCGCGAGGCCGGCTTCGTCTATCTCTACCTGCACTACTTCGATCAGGCGCGCGCGTCGTTCGATCAGGTGCCGGCGAGTGGCGATGGCGCGGCCACCGCGCCGGCGCTGCGCGCGCGCCTGCTCGAGGTCGAGAAGCGCTGGACCGACGCGGCCACGCTCTACGCCAGCGCGCGCCTCCCGGTGCACGCCGCGGTCGCGTGGGAGCGCGCCAAGGACGCGACTCGCGCGGCGGCCGCGTGGGAGGGCCTGCTCGATCACCCCGGCCTGCGCGATCGCGACTACGAGCTGGCGCTGGTCCACTTCGACTACGGCATGGCGCGCACCCGCCAGGACGGCGAGACCGCGTCGTCCGCGGCGCGCAAGTCACTGGTCGACTCGCAGCAGCGGCTCGAGCAGGTCGCCGACGACTTCGAGACCAAGGGCGAGCTCGAGCGCGCGTTCGACTGCTACCAGATCCTGCTCAAGCTCGGCAAAGACTCGGGCCAGTTCGAGAACCTCGCCGAGGGCTACCTCAACTGCATCCGGGTGCTGCGCTCGGACAACCTCAAGTTCTACGTCCTCCAGTACTACGAGGACTTCATCAAGCTCGCGCTCGAGCGCGGCGAGCTGCACGCCGCGGCCACGCTCTACCAGGAGGCCGCCGAGTTCGCGACCAAGAACGGGCTGCCCTACGATCGCCGCTACCAGGCGCGCGCCGCCGATACCTGGGTGAAGTGCGCCGAGAAGTACGTCACCTCGGGCCTGCCTCCCGAGATGGCGGAGAACGCGCTGACCGCGGCCGCGAGCCAGTTCTCGGCGGTCGGCGACTACGCCGGCGTGCGCAGCGCGTTCGAGAAGATGGCGGACCTCGATCTCGGCGAGCGCGCGCGCAAGCGCTTCCAGCAGATCGCCAAGCGCTACGCCTCGGCGCCGCAGGATCCGTTCGACGCGCCGGCGTTCCCCGACTACCTCAAGCAGCAGCACGCCTACGCCGACATCTGGTTCGTCGATCTGCTCGAGTGGGAGATGGACGGCGATCCGTTCGCGGTCGCCGCGTCGATCGTCGGCGATCTGCGCTACCCCAACGGCATCCGCCGGCGCGCGCTGGTCGTGATCCTGACGCTCGCCGACGCGACCCAGCGCAAGGCCGAGACCGAGGTCGAGACGCTGATCGAGATCGCCGAGCTGCTGGGCGAGCTGCAGTCGTACGCCGCGCTGTCGCCGCTCGAGAAGCTCTACAACCACGCCGACGCGCGGGTCCGGCGCGCCGCGGTCCGCGCGATGCGCTTCCTCTACTTCAAGCGCTCGTTCGGCGTGGTCCGGCGCGCGCTCGGTGACACCGATCCGCAGGTCCGCGAGGCGGCGCTGGTCGCGATCGCCGGGCTCCACTTCCCGCACGCGTTCAACCCGCTGGCGCGGATCTACCGCGAGGCCACCGACGTGCGCGTGCGCGCCGCGGCGCTCGAGGCGATCGGCAAGATCCAGACGATCGAGGCGGGCGAGCTGCTCATCCAGGTGCTGCGCCAGGAGGAGGGCCCGCTGCGCGAGGCCGCGACCGCGGCGCTGGCCTCGCTCGACAACGCCGACGTGGTGCCGATCCTCCGCCAGCACCACGAGATCGAGCAGAACCCGCGGGTCCGCGACATCCTCGGCACGCTCTTGCGGCGCTCGGCCTGAGGGTTCGAGAATCTCGTTCCTGCGCTCTGATCTCGAGGCCTTGCAGCGCAGGCCCGGCGTTACCCGACGCTGCCGCAACGCGGCCCGGCAGTTGCTGTCTCTCCCGGTATGCTGGACGGGTTCGTTACAAGTGCGCGGGGCGCAACAGGCGAGGGACGGGCGATGACGACCACCACTGGTGAAGCTTCGACAGGTGACGGGCGTGTCCCGCCGCGCCGCAGCCGGCGGCTGTTCGCGCTGCCGTCGGGCATCGTGCTGGTGGTCGCGATCTTCTTGCCGGTGGTGAAGGTCTGCGGCGATCCCGCGTACCCGATCCAGGTGCCGTTCGTCTGGGGGCCGTACGTGCTCGGCGGCCTGGTGATCGCGATGGCGCTCGCCGGGACCGCGCGCGGGCTGCGCGGGCTGGTGATCACCGCGCAGGCGATCGTCGCGCTGCAGTGGGGCGGTTTCGGGCTCGCGATGTTCCAGGACGTGTCGGGCGCGCCGTGGGGCTTGCTGTTGCTCGCCGCGGTCGTCGCGTTCTGGTACGGCACCCGCCGCGGCGACCGCGAGCAGGGCGCCGCCAACGCGGTGATCGGCATCGGCCTGGTCTGCCTGCCGTGGTTCGCGCTGTTCGCGTTCGACAAGGACGGCATGTGGGGCGCGTGGGTCTCGCTGGGCGCGGCGCTCGCGGTGATCGGCAGCGGCCTCGAGTGGCGGCGCGAGCTGCGCCTCGCGCGCACCGAGCCGGTGCCGACCGCGCGGGTGGTCGCGTGAGCGCCCCGGCGCCCGAGGGTGCCGTGCCCGCCCGCCGGGCCCGCCGGTTCTTCGTGTTGCCGTCGGGGGTGGTGCTCGCGATCGCGATCTTCCTGCCGCTCGTGAAGGTCTGCGGCACCGTCGAGTATCCGATCGCGTGGCCGATCTTCTGGGGGCCGTACCTGCTGGGCGCGGTCGCGATCGGCATGGCGCTGTGCGGGTCGCAACGCGCGATGCGCAACCTGGTGGTGACCGCGCAGGTGATCGTCGCCGCCCAGTGCGGCGGCCTGGGCGTGGTCACGATCTCGAGCGGGTACGGCGTCCTGCTGATCGCGGCGGCGGTCGGCTTCGTGCTGCTGACCCGGCGGGGCGATCCCGAGCGACGCGCCACCCACGCGCTGATCGCCGGTGGCGTGATGTCCTTGGCCTGGTTCGCGCCGTTCATCGGCGATCCCGAGGGGCTCTGGGGCGCGTACGTGTCCACGGGGGCCGCCTTCGCGCTGATGATGAGCGGGCTCGAGTGGCGCCGCGAGCTCGGCAAGCTGCGGGTCGAGCGGATGCCGATGGCGCGGGCCCGCGGCTGACCCCGCCGACGAGCCCTGTGTTACGGTCGCGGCATCCTCGAGGAGCCGCGCATGATCACCAAGCTCGCCATCGTCGCCGTCGCCGCGCTCGCGCTTGCGGGCGCGCCTGCCTGTGACGGCAAGGCCACCGCCTCGGATCCGCCGACCGCGCTCGCGTCGGTCGAGAAGGTCGCGGAGTACGAGAGCTGCAGCACCTCGCGCGACTGCGCCGCCGGGCTGCGCTGCTTCGACGAGACCTGCCGCCGCAGCGCGCGCTCCAACGTCGGCGACTACTACGCCGCGGTGGGCGCGCGGCAGCTCGCCGACAACAAGGTCGACGCGTCGGTCGCGAGCTACGCCCAGGCGGTCGCGCGCTACGAGGCCGACAAGCTCGGCATCCCGCCGGATGTCGACTGCGCGTACGGCGGCGCACTGGCCGCGGCCCGCGCGAACCACGACAAGGCCGAGCTCGGCGCCCGCGTGCTGCACCGCTGCCTGATGGGCACGCCGGCGGGCTCGAGCCTGCGCGAGCGCGCGCTCGCGACGCTGGCGATCCTCGACGAGGCCGGCCTCGAGCCCGCGCACCTCGCGCTCGACAAGCCCGCCGACGTCTACCTGTCGCGGGCCCCGGCCGCGCCGACCACCGACAAGCTCAAGGTCACCGCGACCGGCGAGCCCGCGCCGTCGGGCACCTCGTTCGCGCTGATCACCGATCGCGTCACGGCGTCGGACCTGCACAGCGCGCTGGTCGCGTGCTGGCAGCCGTGGTTCGACGCGACCAAGAAGCAGGCGCTGGTGGTCGGCCTGCCGATCAAGGTGAAGTACCAGGCCAGCCAGTACGACGACGAGCCCGGCTCGTTCACGCTGGTGCTCGACCCCGCGCCCGGCGGCGGCACGCCCGAGGCGACCGCCGCGGCCTGCGTGCGCGGCGTGATCGACCCGGCGCTGGCCACCGTCAAAGGCTTCCGCGACGGGTTCCAGACCCGGCTGGCGATCCGCATCGAGTAGCCAGGCCCGGGAAACTGCAGAGTTGTACCCGCCCGGGGGGCGTGCTACCTGGCCTGCTGCTCCGATGACCACCCCCGACCTGACCGACCTCCGCGCCCTCGGCTACGACGAGACCATCGCGTTCGCCGCCGAGCTCGGGCAGCCGCGCTTCCGCGGCGAGCAGATCTGGCGCTGGGTCCACGCCCAGATGGTCGACTCGATCGACGAGATGTCGAACCTCGGCAAGGACCTGCGGGCCCAGCTCAAGGCGCGGGCGACGATCGGCACGCTGACGGTCGCCGAGATCCAGACCTCGAAGGACGGCACCCGCAAGCTCCGCCTCGAGACCCGCGACGGCAAGTCGATCGAGAGCGTGCTCATCCCCGACGGCGAGAAGACCACGCAGTGCATCTCGTCGCAGGTCGGCTGCGCGATCGACTGCCAGTTCTGCGCGACCGCCAAGCTCGGGCTGACCCGCAACCTCGACGCCGGCGAGATCGTCGATCAGGTCTACCGCGCCAAGAAGCTGCTGGCCGAGGTCGATCCGGGCCGCCGGATCACCAACCTGGTCTACATGGGCATGGGCGAGCCGCTGCACAACTACGACCACGTGCTGTCGTCGATCCGCACGCTCACCAACGACCTCGGCGCGGGCATGTCGCAGCGCCGCATCACGGTCTCGACCGCCGGCCTGGTGCCGCGCCTCGAGAAGCTCGGGCAGGAGACGATCCGGCCCAACCTCGCGGTGTCGCTCAACGCCTCGTCGGACGAGGTCCGCGATCGCGTCATGCCGATCAACCGCAAGTGGAACATCGGCCGGCTGCTCGACGCGATCCGCGCCTATCCGCTCGAGCAGCGCCGCCGCGTGACGTTCGAGTACGTGCTCCTGGCCGGGGTCAACGACAGCATCGCGGATGCGGCGCGCCTCGCGAAGCTCTTGCGCGGCATCCGCTGCAAGGTCAACGTCATCCCGCTCAACCCGCACCCGGGCTCGGAGTTCCGCCGGCCGACGCCGGAGGCGATCGAGGCCTTCCAGAACGAGTGCAAGCGGCTGGGCATGGCGACCTACCTGCGCACGCCGCGCGGCGACGACATCGACGCCGCCTGCGGCCAGCTCGCGAACCGCTCGAACGCCGAGGCGCTGGTCACGCTGCGCGTCCGGTCGCCGGACATCGCGCCGATCGCGTAGCTACGGCAGGACGAGCGCGTCGATCCGGGCCTCGGCGCAGGCGTCGAGGAGCTGGACCAGCTCGGTCGCGGTCGCGGGCGCCTCGAGGTGCAGCACCAGCTTGCGGACCGGCGCGTTGACCGCCGCGAAGTGCCCGAGCTCGTCGGCGAGCGTGGCCCAGGTCGCGACCCGGTCGTCGCCGAAGCCCACGATCGCCAGGTCGGCGCTGCGGATCGTGATCGTCGGGCTGCCCACCGACTCGAGCGACGGCTGCTGCAGCACCACGGGGTGGCTCGCGGCGACGCCGCCGGTCGCGACCGCGACCGCGACCTGCGCGGTGCCCAGGCCGGCGAACACCGCGCGTACGCGCGCGAGGTCGACGTGCGCATCGAGCAGCACGAGCGGCGGCGCGCTGGCCTGGCCGCGGATCAGCTGGGCGTGCTCGGCGAGCGCGGCGGCGAGGCGATCGACCTCGACCAGCTCGCCCGGGAAGCCGCCGCTGGGCGCGGCCGCGAGCGCGACCTCGCCGCCGCGCAGGATCCCGCGTGGCACGGCGCCGGCGCGCAGCTCGGCGCCCACGACGACGAACAGCGCCGCGTCGGTGCGGGCGCCGTGCGGGCTCGGCGCCAGCGCGTAGCCCGCCTGGGCGTCGGCCGCGGGCAGCGGCAGCGCGAAGTCGGTGCGGCGCAGCGCGTGCTCGAGCTGGGCCGCGAGCTGCGGATCGTCGACCGGGCCCAGCCGCTCGCGCTCGAGCCAGCGCGCGATGGTCACCAGGATCCACCAGTCGGCGGAGGCGAGGTAGGCCTGCTCCCGGGCGATCCCGAGCCCGGCGGGGCCGCAGCGCGCGCGGGTGTCGGCCCAGCCGTCGACGTCGAGCGCGCGCGGGCGGGCGCAGGCCGGCGCGCAGGCGTCGAGCACCGGGCCCAGGGGATCGGCGCGCGGCCCGTCGACCGGCGCGCCGCGACGCCCCTCGGGCGCGATGCCGTCCAGGCGATCCGCCCACGGCGCGAACGCGGGGCAGGCCGGGGCGCAGCCGCGCGCGACCTCGGTCAGCCGGCGCTGCGGACCGAGGGTGGCGGCGCGCTCGAGCGCGGCGCTGCAGGCCTCGAGCTCGCGGGTGCGCTGGGCGCGGCGCGCGCCGTCGCCGCGACAGCTCGCGACCAGCGCGACGAGCGCCACGAGCGCGCGCCGGTTCCCTCGCATACCCACCAGAGGACTCTAGATGCGCATGGCGCGCTGGTCGAGTGTGACGTTCAGGCGGCCGGATCAGCGACGAGCGGCAGACCGTGGAACCGGCCAGCGGCGCGCGGCCGGCGGTCGTATGCTGGCTCCATGCGATGCGCGAACTGTGGCGCGGCGGTGGCCGCGGGTGCCGGTCGGTTCTGCAGCCACTGTGGTGGCGTGCTGTCGGATGCGCCGCGCCTCCGCGCCGACGAGTACCGCACCCACACCGAGCGCTACGCGGCGGTGCGCGCGGCGCCTGGGTATCCCGACGCGATGGTCCACGACCCGGCCGCGGCGTGCCCGTCGTCGCGTTCATCGTGCCGGTCTTCATGATGCTGTTCGGGGTCGTGTTCTTCACGTTCTTCATGTCCGGCGCGCCGCGCGACATGCAGCTGTTCGGCGGCGCGTTCATGGTCGTGTGGTTCGGGATCCTCGGCTACGCGCTGTGGCGCGTGATCCGCGTGGCGCGCGCGCCGCTCGAGCGCGTGATCGCGGTCGTCGTCAACCAGCGGACGTCGGTCTCGAGCCACCGCCACGATCAGCATCGCCACACGTCGACGTCGTACTACGTGACGCTGCAGCGCGAGGATGGCGATCGCGCCGAGTACACGGTCGGGGGTGGCCTCGCCGGGCTGGTCAGCGACGCCGACATCGGCGTCGCCTACGTGAAGCAGGACCTGCTCCTCGACTTCCGCCGCTTCGACGCCTGATCCACGCTGCGCGTGCACCCGCGCCGCGATGTGACCGTCGATCGCGCGGTGGCAAACTGCGGCGCGCGCGGGGCCTCCCTTGCGCCGCGGCACGCGCGCCTTACCCTTCGTGTATGAAACGCACGAACTTCGGACGCGAGCGGTTCGCCGCGGTCGAGGCCCACCCGAGCTACGCGAATGACATGGCCTACGATCCGGGGCTCGGCATCGGGGTGGGCGAGGCCCTGGCGCCGGTCGCCGTGCTGATCGTCGGCGTCGCCTTCGTCTGGCTCGTCACGAGCCAGGCGAAGGGGGACATGGTGCTGTTCGGCGTGGCCGGCGCGGTGATCTGCGTCGGCGCGCTCGCCTTCTTGCTGTACCGGATCGCGGCCATCGCGACCGCGCCGCTGGTCCGCGAGGTGGCGGTCGTGGTCGGGCGGCGAACCCATGTCTCGTCGCACCACCACCATCTGCACGATGGCCACAGCGGCCTCGGGCGGCACACGCACGTCACGACGACGTACTTCCTGACGCTCGAGTTCGGCGATGGCAGCCGGGGCGAGTACGAGACCTCCGGCGGGCAGGTCGGCATCCTGACCGATGGGGATATCGGGATTGCGTATCGCCGGGCCGGGCGCCTGATCGACTTCCGCCGCTTCGCCGTCTGATCGCCCGCTCCGAAAATGCGGACGCCCGCGCGGCGACACCGCGCGGGCGGACACGGTGGTCGTGATCAGCGCGCGAGCGACGCGAGGTCGGCCGTCGAGAAGAAGAACGCGATCTCCTCCTTGGCGGTCTCGGGCGCATCCGAGCCGTGGACGGCGTTGCGCTCGATGTCGGTCGCGTAGGTCTTGCGGATCGTACCCTCGGCGGCCTTCTCCGGGTTGGTCGCGCCCATGACCTCGCGGTTCTTGAGCACGGCGCCCTCGCCCTCGAGGACCTGGACCACGACCGGACCCTCGGTCATGAACTTGACGAGGCCGGCGTAGAACGGGCGCGCGGCGTGGACGGCGTAGAACGCCTGGGCCTGCGCCTCGGTGAGGCGGACCATCTTCGAGGCGATGACCCGGAGGCCGGCGGCCTCGAGCTTGGCGGTGATGCCACCGATGTGGTTGGCGGCGACGGCGTCGGGCTTGATGATCGAGAACGTGCGTTCGATGGCCATGATCGTGTCCTTGTGACTTCACCCGGCGGCTGCCGGGCCAGAAATGAGAGACCGCCGCGAGGCGGTTACTTGAGCAGCTTCGCGAGCGTGGTGCCCATCTCGGCGGGCGTGGCCGCGACCGAGATGTTCGCGTCCTTGAGCGCGGCGATCTTGTCCGACGCCGCGCCCTTGCCACCGGAGATGATCGCGCCGGCGTGACCCATGCGCTTGCCCGGCGGGGCGGTCTGGCCCGCGATGAACGCGGCGACCGGCTTCCGGACGTTCTCCTTGATGAAGCGGGCGGCGCGCTCCTCGGAGTCGCCGCCGATCTCGCCGATCATGAAGATCGCGGTGGTGCCCGGATCCTCGGCGAAGAGCTTCAGGCAGTCGATGTGATCGAGGCCCTTCACCGGATCGCCGCCGATGCCGATCGCCGTCGACTGGCCGAGGCCGAGCGCCGACAGCTGGTGCACGACCTCGTAGGTCAGCGTGCCGGAGCGCGAGACCACGCCGATCGTGCCCGGCTTGTGGATGTAGCCCGGCATGATGCCGACCTTGCACTCGCCCGGCGTGATCACGCCCGGGCAGTTCGGCCCGACGGTGATGACGTCCGGGTAGTCGAGCTGCAGCACGGTCTTGACGCGGATCATGTCGCGCGCCGGGATGCCCTCGGTGATCGTGATGATCAGCTTCAGGCCCGCGGCCGCGGCCTCGAGGATCGCGTCGGCGGCGAACGGCGGCGGCACGTAGATGACCGTCGCGTTGGCGCCGGTCGCGGCCACGGCCTCGTCGACCGTGTCGAACATCGGGACCTGCTCGAGCCCGGCGACCTTCTGGCCACCGCGGCCGGGCGTGACGCCGGCGACGACGTTGGTGCCGTACTCGACCATCTGGCGCGCGTGGAACGCGCCAGCCGAGCCGCTCATGCCCTGGACGATGAGGCGGGTGTGCTTGTTGACGAGGACGCTCACTTCGCGCCTCCCTTCTGCGCGGCGACCGCGGCGACTGCCTTCTTGGCGCCGTCCGCCATGTCGGCGGCGGCGACGATGTCCAGCCCGCTCTCGGCGAGCATCTTCTTGCCCAGCTCGACGTTGGTGCCCTCGAGGCGCACGACCAGCGGCACCTTGAGCCCGACCTGCTTGACGGCGGTGATCACGCCCTCGGCGATCGTGTCGCACTTCATGATGCCGCCGAAGATGTTGACGAAGATCCCCTTCACCGCGGGATCGCTGGTGATGATCTTGAACGCGGCGGTGACCTTTTCGGCGGTGGCGCCGCCACCGACGTCGAGGAAGTTGGCGGGCTGGCCGCCGTAGTACTTGATGATGTCCATCGTGGACATCGCGAGGCCGGCGCCGTTGACCATGCAGCCGATGTCGCCCTCGAGGGCGATGTAGCTGAGGTCCCACTTCTTGGCCTCGAGCTCCTGCGGATCCTCCTCGGAGGGATCGTGCCAGTCGGCGAGCTCGGGGTGGCGGTACAGCGCGTTGTCGTCGAAGTTGACCTTCGCGTCGAGCGCCAGCACGCGACCGTCGGTGGTCGTGACCAGCGGGTTGATCTCGAGCAGCGAGCAGTCGGTCTCGTCGTAGGCGCGGGTCAGCGCGACCATGAACTTGGCCAGCGCCTTGGCGGCGGGGCCGGTCATGCCGAGCTTCTTGGCCAGGCGCTGCGACTGGTACGGCTGCCAGCCGACCGCGGGGTTGATCGCCTCGCGGATGATCTTCTCGGGGGTGTTGTGCGCCACCTCCTCGATGTCCATGCCGCCCTCGGTCGAGGCCATGACCGTCACGCGGCCGGTGGCGCGATCGAGGAGCATGCCGAGGTAGTACTCGTGCGCGATCGGCAGGCCCTGCTCGATGTACAGCCGCTGGACCTTCTTGCCCTCGGGGCCGGTCTGCGGGGTCACGAGCTGCATGCCGAAGATCTTGTGGATCGCGGCCTCGGCGTCGGCGGCGGTCTTCGCGACCTTGACGCCGCCGCCCTTGCCGCGCCCGCCGGCGTGGATCTGCGCCTTGACCACGACCACCGGCGACCCGCTGGTCTCCTGGACCTTCGGGATGGCGGCGATGGCCTCCTCGACGGACATGGCGGCGATGCCAAACGGCACGGGCACGCCGTACTTCCTGAACAGTTCTTTGCCCTGATACTCGTGGATCTTCACGTGAGGACTCCAGCGACGGGTGCGATTCGGGGCCCGTGCTTACCACGGATGGCGCCGCGGCCCGAGGGTTAAGGCGGCTCATGCGCGGGGGGCGCGGCGCGACGCCGTGCCGCGCGGGCGCCCCGACGACCGCGCCCCGGGCCGTTGCCCGGGCGGCGGCGCGCGGGCTACAACCCGCCCATGGCCAAGATCAAGGTGAAGACCCCGGTCGTCGAGATGGACGGCGACGAGATGACCCGCATCATCTGGCAGTTCATCAAGGACAAGCTGATCCTCCCGTACCTCGACATCGAGCTCGACTACTACGACCTCGGCATCGAGCACCGCGACGCGACCAACGACCAGGTCACGATCGACTCGGCCAACGCGACCAAGAAGCACGGCGTCGCGGTCAAGTGCGCGACGATCACGCCGGACGAGGCCCGCGTGAAGGAGTTCGGCCTCAAGGAGATGTGGAAGTCGCCCAACGGGACGATCCGCAACATCGTCGGCGGCACGATCTTCCGCGAGCCGATCATCTGCAAGAACGTGCCGCGGCTGGTGCCGGGCTGGACCAAGCCGATCGTCATCGGCCGCCACGCCTTCGGCGATCAGTACCGCGCGACCGACTTCCTCGTGCCGGGCGCCGGCACGCTGACGATGACCTTCACGCCCAAGGACGGCGGCAAGCCCACCGAGTACAAGGTGTTCGACTTCAAGGAGTCGGGCGTCGCGATGGGCATGTACAACCTCGACGAGTCGATCACCGGCTTCGCGCGCAGCTCGCTGACCTACGGCCTCAACCGCGGCTGGCCGGTCTACCTGTCGACCAAGAACACGATCCTCAAGAAGTACGACGGCCGCTTCAAGGATCTGTTCCAGAAGGTCTACGACGAGGAGTTCGCCGACAAGTTCAAGGCCAAGGGCATCGTCTACGAGCACCGCCTGATCGACGACATGGTCGCGTCGGCGATGAAGTGGGACGGCGGCTTCGTCAGGGCCTGCAAGAACTACGACGGCGACGTCCAGTCGGACTCGGTGGCGCAGGGCTTCGGCTCGCTCGGCCTGATGACCAGCGTGCTGCTCACGCCCGACGGCAAGACCGTCGAGGCCGAGGCCGCGCACGGCACCGTCACCCGCCACTACCGCGAGCACCAGAAGGGCCGCCCGACCTCGACCAACCCGATCGCGTCGATCTTCGCGTGGACCCAGGGCCTCAAGTACCGCGGCCAGTTCGACGAGACCCCGGATGTCGTCCGGTTCGCGGACGCGCTCGAGCAGGTCTGCGTCGAGACCGTCGAGTCCGGCAAGATGACCAAGGACCTCGCGATCCTGATCGACCCCAAGGCGCCGTGGCTCACGACCGAGGCGTTCCTCGACGCGCTCGATCAGGGCCTCAAGGCCAAGATGGCGAGCTGGTAGTCCGCGCGCGCGCGGCGGCGATCGCCGCGCTCACGAGCTGTCCGATCCAGCGGCGTTCGTCCTCGGGGCCGTACCACACGGTCGCCCAGCGGCTGAACCGCTGGTCGCGGACCAACATCACGCGCAGCGTGAAGTCGCGATCATCGGACCCACCGATCTCCGCCAGCGCGATCACCTCGTGGTCGTCGACCCGGAGCTCGCGGGCGCCGAGGACGAGCTCCGCCGATCCAGGCGGCAGCTGGAGGCGTGGCCCGCGGCGGAGGTCGACGAACGACAGCGCGAGGCCGGCCGCGCCCAGGCCGAGCAGCGGCAGGTGCAGGCCTGTGGCGCCGACGTAGATGCAGCCGCTGGCGACCACGCGCACCACCCGGAGCATGAGTGTCTCTTTGCGCGGCGGCGGCGGCGGCGCCGGCACGGACGGCGGTCGCCACGGCGCGCGGCGCCGGATCCGGATCGTCGCTGGCGCGGTCCGGAACGGTCCTTCGGTCGACGCGGCCTCGATCGCGAGCGACGCTGGCGGTGGGTGCTCGCCAAGCCAGGTCGTCAGCGGCCCCACCGCCCGAGCCTACCGCGCGGTTCAGCCGGCGGTGTCCGCGGCGGCGCGGTCGAGCGCGATCGCCGCGCGCAGGAGCTGCTCGATCCAGGCGCGCTCGCCCGCCGGGCCGATCCAGAGCGCGGGCCACGCGCGGCCGCGAGCGCGCGGTCGATTGACCCGCAACTCGCCGCTCGGGTGCTGCTCGAGGTCGCGGATGTCGCGCAGCGGGACCTCGAGGCGCAGCGCGCCGCTGACCCGCACGACCTGCCGGTCGAGCGCGAGCTGACAGGTCGGGGGCGCGACGGTGGGTTCACGCTCGTCGAAGAAACTGAAGACGAAGGCGAAGATCCCGATGGCGAACGCGACGAACCCGACCTGGATCGCACCCGCGGCCCCGGCGCCCAGGCCGGCGAGCAGCACCACCAGGCCCACGCTCGACGTGCCGGCGCCGGTCCAGCGAGCGCGTCGGATCCACGTCTGCACGCCGACGCTGAGCGGCGCGACCACCAGCGCGCGACTGCCGACGTGTCGGATCACCAGCGGCCCCGTCGCCGCGCGATAGGGTCCGGCGTCCGCCGCCGTCGCGCCACCGATCTCGAGCGTCGTCGGCGGCGGGTTCGCCGCCAGCCACGCCCGGATGTCGGTCATCGCGCGAGGGCCCGGCCCAGCGCCTCGGCGAGCATCGCGCGGGTGAACGGCTTGGCGAGGTGGTCGCGCACGTTGGCGGCCGCGAGCTCTGCCTCGGTGCGGGCCTGGTTGCCCGAGATCAGGATGATGGGCAGGGTCGGCCGGATCGCGCCGAGGGCGCGCGCGAGCTCGAGGCCGCCGAGCTCGGGCATGTGCAGATCGGTGATGACGACGTCGAAGAGGTCCGGCGCCGCCTCGGCGGCGGCCAGCGCCGCGCGCGCGTCGGCGAACGCCGCGACGGTGTAGCCGAGCAGCTCGAGCTGCCGGCAGGTCGAGCGCATGACGAGCTCGTCGTCGTCGATGAGCAGCACGTGACCGGCGCCGCGCGGGATCGCCGCGGCGGCGGGCGCGTCGCCGCTCCGGCGCGCGGCCGGCAGCTCGGGCAGGTAGATCGCGAAGGTGGTGCCGCGCCCGACCGCGCTCGCGACGGTGATCGCGCCGCCGTGATCGGTCACGACGCCGTGGGCCATCGCGAGGCCGAGGCCGGTGCCGTGGCCGACGCCCTTGGTCGTGAAGAACGGCTCGAAGATGCGCTCGAGGGTCGCGGCGTCCATGCCCTTGCCGTCGTCCTGGACCTGCAGGCGCGCGTACTTGCCGGGGGCGAGCCCGGCGGGCGTGCCGCCGCCAGCGCTGGCCTGGACCGTGTCGAGGCGGATCGTGATCGTGCCGGTCCCGCGCTCGATCGCGTGCCACGCGTTGGTGCCGAGGTTGACGATCACGCCGTGGATCTGGATCGGATCGATCAGCACCATCGGCGAGCCGGCGTCGAGCTCGAGCGCGATGCGGATCGCGGCCGGCAACAGCGCGCGCAGCATGCGGGCCGCGTCCTCGATCAGGCCGCGCAGGTGCGTCGCGGTGCGGGCGCTGGACTGCTGGCGGCTGAACGTGAGGATCTGCCGCACGAGCTCGCTCGCGCGCGCGGCGGCGCTGGCGATCTCGGCCAGCGACTCGCTCACGTTGGCGTCCTTGTTCGGGCTCTCGTCGGCGAGCTCGACGTTGGCGATGATCGCCGCGAGCAGGTTGTTGAAGTCGTGCGCGATGCCGCCGGCCAGCGTGCCGAGGGCCTCGAGCTTCTGCGCGCGGCGCAGGTGGCTCTCGAGCAGCGTGCGCTCGCGCTCGATCCGCGTGAGCTCGGTCAGGTCGCGGATCGCGATCACGACCCGCGTGCCCTCGTCGGACTGGAACGGGCTGAGGTTGATCTCGACCGGGACGATGGTGCCGTCCTGGCGCAGCGCGGTGAGCCGCGGCCGGTCCAGGGCCATCGCGCCGGTCCGGGCGTTCGCGAGGAACTCGCGGTGAAACGCGGCGTGCCGCGCGCGCAGCGGCACTGGCACGAGATCCTCGACGCGGAGGCGGGTCAGCGCCTCGCGGGTGTAGCCGAGGGTCTTCTCGGCCATGCGGTTGGCCAGGACGATGCCGCCGCCCTCGTCGGAGATCAGCAGCGCGTCGGGCGCGAATTCGAAGACGCTGGTGAACCGCGAGACCGCGCGGAGCTGCACCAGCTCGGCGCCGGCGCGGGCCGCGAACAGCGTGACGATCGACGCGATCGGCGCGGGGTTGGCGATCGCGCGCCGGGTCATCACGCCGATCTGGCCGATCGGCTGCCCGGCCTCGTCGCACAGCGGCGCGGCCACGTAGCCGGCGGCGCCGAGCCCCGCGCGCGCGGTGTCGATCGCGATCACGCGATGGCCGCCCTCGGCGCGCACGATCTCCGCCACGCTCGCCGGCAGCGGGTCGGTCGCCACCAGGGGCCGGCCATCGAGGACCAGGCTCAAGAGCCGCAGCCCCGGGCCGGCGTGGGTCGCGCCGAGGAACGCGAGATCGGCGCCGACGATCGCGGCGAGCTGCGCGGTGAGCTCGTCGAACAGCGCCTGGCCGGCGCGGTGCGTGAGCCCGGTCGACAGCACCCGCAGCGCGGCGGCGTGCTGCTGCTGGGTCGTGACGTCGCGGACCAGGCCCTGGAACGCCTGCGGCGCACCGCGCGGGTCGCGCACGACCCGCGCCTCGAACTCCACCACCATGCGTTCGCCGTCGCGCTTGCGCCAGATCAGCTCCTGGCCGACCTCGTGGTCCGAGGCGAGCACCAGGTCGCGGACCCGGCGCATGTCCTCGGCGTCCGCGAAGCACGCGCTCAGGTTCGTGCCGACCAGCGCCTCGGCTTGCTCGTGGCCGCAGAGCCGCGCGAACGCCGGGTTGGCATCGACGATCGTGCCCTGCAGGTCGGTGCGGAAGATGCCGCGGATCGCGGCCGCGAACAGGCTGCGGTAGCGATCGTCGCTGGCGTGCAGCGCGGCCTCGGCGCGCCGGCGCTCGCTGATGTCGCGCATGACCGTGAAGACGAACTCCTCACCGTCGAAGGCCAGGTGGTTGACCGTCACCTCGACGGCGATCGCGCGGCCATCCTTGCCGACCACCGTGGTCTCGAGCGTCAGCGCGCCGTGGCTCGCGACGTCGGCCCAGTGCGCCTCCCACGCGGCGACCGGGAACTGCGGATCGATGTCGTGGACGGTCATGCGCAGCAGCTCGGCGCGGCTGTAGCCCAGCAGGCGGCACGACGCCTCGTTGACCGCGTGGAAGCGCGCGTGACGATCGACCAGGTGGAACGCTTCGACGGCGTGCTCGATCGCGAAGTGCGCGAGCGCGAGCTGGGTCTCGCGCTGCTCGGGCGACGCGATGGGATCGCCGGCGCCGCCGTCGGACCAGGACACCCGCGGCGCGAGGCGCAGCGCGCGGGCCTGCCGGGTCGCGAGATCGTGGCGCGCGCGGGCCAGCGCGATCGTCGTCGCGAGCAGCCGCGGCTCGTAGGGCCGGGTCAGGGCGGTGTCGTCGGCCGAGGCGTCCGCGGCGTCGGCGCAGACCAGCACGACCGGCGCCGGCGCGCCGAGCGCGGCGACGAACGCGCGGGTCGCCGCGCCCGCGCCAGGCGCGACCTCGATCGCGATCAGCCCGACACCCGCGAGCTGCGCGGCCGTCGTCGCCGCGCGCGGCGCGCGACCGGCGATGGCGTGGCCGGCGGCGCGGAGCTCGTCCGCGAGCGCATCGCCGTCCGCGACGACGAAGACCGTCGGCAGGGGCGGAAGCGAGGGCTCGCCAGGCATGCGCGAGCCCAGGATAGACGAGTTGTTCGAGGCGCACAGCGAAGGCGCGCGCAGGTTCTGCGCGAAACCCGGGCCTGCGAAACCCGCCGATCCAGCGGGTCGATCGCGGTCGTGCCGCGATCGACCTGAAGCGGCTGGCTAGAGGAACGTCTTCGCGATGTTCATCAGCTCGGTGTTCGCGGCGACCGAGGCGGCGAACGCCTCCTTCTCCTGCGGCGACAGCTCGAACTCGAACACCGCCTCGGCGCCCTTGGCCGAGAGCTTCACCGGCACGCCGACGAACGCGTTGTTGACGCCGAACTCGCCGCACAGCTCGACCGAGCAGGGCAGGACGCGGCCCTGGTTGCGGACGATCGCCTCGACCATCAGACACGTGCCCGAGCCGGGCGCGAGCCAGGCCGAGGTGCCGATGAGCGCGGTGAGGGTGGCGCCGCCCTTCTTGGTGTTCGCGACCACCTCGGCCAGCTTCTCGGGCGAGAGGAACTTCGCGACCGGCACGTTGCCGATCATCGCGGTCGACAGGATGGGCACCATGTCCTTGTCGGTGTGCGCGCCGAGCACGATCGCCTGGACGTCCTCGACCGACACGCCAGCGGCCATCGCCAGGTAGGTGCGGAAGCGGGCGCTGTCGAGCACGCCGGCCGAGCCGATGACGCGCTCGCGCGGGAAGCCGGTGACCTGCTTCGCGACGAACACCATCGCGTCGAGCGGGTTCGAAACGACGATCAGCACGGCGTCGGGCGCGTGCTGCTTCACGTTCTTGCAGATGTCGCGGACGATGCCGGCGTTGATGCTGATCAGCTCCTCGCGCGACTGACCGGGCTTGCGCTGCACGCCCGCGGTCATGACGACCACGTCGGCGCCGGCCATCGCCTCGGGCTTGTCGGTGGCGACGAAGCCGTGGCTGTTGAAGCCCTCCCACGCGCCGGCCTGGGTCAGGTCGAGGGCGCGGCCCTCGGCGGCCGTCGCCTTGAGGTCGATGAGCACGAGCTCGCCGAGCTCCTTGGTCACGGCCCACTGGGCCACGGCGGCGCCGACGTTACCGCCAGCACCAACGATCGCGATCTTCGGACGCTTGATCATGGCCGGGTGATACCGCCGCGCTCGGCGCCTTGGCAAGCCGCGGCCGCGGCGATACTGTCGCGGCTCGGTAGGGGTGGAACTCGGTGTCGTTGTTCGACATCCCGCCAGCGGAGGCAAACGTGGCCAAGCATATCGAGACGTTCAAGGGCTGGGCGGAGACCTTCCGCACCGATGTCGCGGCGCTGAAGGCGCTGGTCGAGGAGAAGGGCGCCGACATGGAGGCGCGCAAGCTCGCCGTCGGCGCGCTGTCCTATCTCGTCACCCGCATGGACCTCGTGCCCGACTGGAACGAGGGCATCGGCATGATGGACGACATCATGGTCGTCCGCGTGTGCGCGCAGATGGCGTCGCACCACAAGCTGGGCGCGCTCGAGGCCAGCGCCGAGCTGGCGATCGGCCGCATGGCCAACGAGGCCGAGAAGATCACCGACTTCCTCGGCGCCGACCTCTACGACAAGCTCCGCCAGTACTGCGCCAAGCTCGAGGAGACCGCGGTGCGCGGCCGGACCCCGCAGCTGGTGATCAGCGAGGGCGCCGCCCGGCTCGCGCTGTACACGGAGGTCGACGACGAGATCAAGCGCAGCGTGCCGATCGTCGTCGCCGATCCCGACGACGCCGAGCTCCGCCTCAAGTCGTATCTCGCGCAGAAGCTGTAACGGAAACCGCGGCGCGGGCTCTCAGCACCTGTGGAAGACCTGCCCGCCCCGGCGGCCGCGCGCGCGCCGCACCCGATCGTCGAGCTGACGCGCCAGCAGAAGGCCTTCACGCTCGCCGGGGTCATGCTCGGCATGTTCCTCGGCGCGCTCGATCAGACGATCGTCTCGACCGCCGGGCCCGCGATCAAGCAGGACCTCGGCATCCCGGCGTCGTTGTACGCGTGGCTGACCACCGCGTACATGGTGGCGTCGACGGTGCTGGTGCCGATCTACGGCAAGCTGTCCGATCTCTACGGCCGCAAGCCGGTGCTGCTCTTCGGCATGAGCACGTTCCTCGTCGGCTCGCTCGCGTGCGGGCTGTCGACCAGCTACGAGATGCTGTTCGCGGCGCGCGCGATGCAGGGCCTGGGCTCGGCGGCGCTGTTCGTGATCGCGTTCGCGGTGATCGCCGACATCTTCCCGCCGGCGGTGCGCGGCAAGTTCACCGGCATCTTCGGCGCGGTCTGGGGCCTGGCCAGCGTGATCGGCCCGTTCGTCGGCGGCCTGCTGACCGATCACCTGAGCTGGCACTGGGTGTTCTTCGTCAACCTGCCGATCGGCGCGCTCGCGATCGCCTTCGTCGTGGCCAAGATGCCGGCGCTGGGCGGCGGCGCGAAGCGGCGCATCGACGTCGCCGGCGCGCTCGCGCTGGTCGTGGCGGTGGTGCCGCTCCTGCTCGCGCTCGCGATGGGCGCGCCGGTGCAGGGCGAGGGCCCGGGCGGCGGCGGCGGCCACTGGACCGATCCCGCCGTGCTCGTGATGTTCGCGGTCGCGGTGCTCGGCTCGATCGGCTTCTTCGCGATCGAACAGCGCGCCGCCGATCCGATCGTCGACTTCAAGCTGTTCGCCACGCCGATCTTCCGCTGGGGCGTGTTCGCGGTGTTCGTCGTCGTCGCGGCGTTCTTCGCCGGCATCGTGTTCCTGCCGCTGTTCATGACCAACGTCGTCGGCGTCGACGCCACCAACGCCGGCTTCACGCTGACCCCGCTGACCCTCGGCATCGTCGCCGGCAACATCGCGTCCGGGCAGCTGGTCACCAAGCTCGGCCGCTACAAGCCGCTGATGCTCATCTCGCTGGCCGGGCTGGTCGGCGCGTACGCGATCATGGCCTTCACGATCGGTCCGGGGTCCGGACAGCTCGAGGTCACGCTCAAGATGGTGCTGGTCGGCCTGTCGCTCGGCCCCTCGATCCCGCTGTTCACGCTGGCCCTGCAGAACGGCATGCCGCCGCACCAGGTCGGCATGGTCACGGCCTCGGCCACCTTCTTCCGGCAGATCGGCGGCACGATCGGCATCTCGGTGTTCGGCACCGTGTTCGCGACCAAGCTCTCGCACGGCATGGCGGCGGCGTACGCCGGCCCCAGGGCCGGCATCGGCGACGGCGTCAAGCTCGCGTTCTCGGATGCGACCGTCGCGGTGTTCCTGGTCGGCGTGGGCGTGGCGGCGGCGGGCTTCCTGATCACGCTCAAGGTGCCGGAGCTGCCGCTCAGGACGTCGAATCGCTGAGCCGGGAGAGCGCTTCGCGGACGTCGTCCTCGGCGAGCTCGGAGCCGCTCAGCTGCGCGGCGCGCTCGATCGTCTGCGCGAAGCGCTCGATCGCCGCGACCTCGACGGCCGGCCAGGTGCGCCAGTTGCCGTAGCGCAGCTTCTCGGTCACGACCTCGAGATCGATGTCGGCGCCGCGGGTGGCCAGCTCGAGTAGCCGCGGCACGAAGTAGGCGAAGTCGCTGACCGAGCCCCAGGTGGTCATCGCCTTGAACGAGTAGCGCCCGAGGTCGTCGCCGGTGAGCTCGCGCAGCGGCGCCCGGTGGAGGCCGGCCTCGGCGCCATCGCCGACGCAGCAGGGGCAGCCCTCGACGCGCGCGGGCCGGGGGCGGCCGGCGAACGCGGCGTAGAGGCCCGCGATGGCGGCGTCGAGATCGGCGATCATGGCCCGAGCGTAGCGCGGCGATGGGGCGTGCTCGACACCGGGGCCGCGCTCTGTTACAGACGCCCGCATGCGCGTTCGGGGGCTCGTCAGCATCGTGTTCGTGGGGCTGTTGTCCGGTACGGCGGTCGCCGGAGGGGCTGCGAGTGGCGCGGCCGCGCCGCCGGCGCCGACCACCTTCGATGATCTCGCGGACGGGGCCACGCGCCTCGAGCGCGGCGATCTGATCGGCTGGGGCTGGGCGCTGACCGCGGCCTGCGATCAGGGCGACGACGTGGCCCAGCGGCAGTGCAAGGTGGTCCGAGACCGCCGCGCCGCCGCGCTCGCTGGCAAGGCGTTCCTCGTCGACGGCGACGCGTTCGCGTTCAGCGTCGGGACCTGGGATCCGGCCAAGAAGTCGATGCCGATCACGCTGCGCGGCTGTGTCGCGTGCGACACGCCGCTCCAGGCCGGCGCGAAGCGGCTGTTCGTCGTCGGCAACAAGGCCGCGCCGGTGGTCGAGAGCGGCCTGCTCAAGGCCGCGGTGATCCACGAGACCGCGCGGACCTTCGACAGCGAGGCCGCCGCCGTCAAGTGGCGGACCGAGGTCGTGCCCCGGCTCAAGGTCGAGCTGGTGTTCGAGGTGGTCGGCAACCCGGTGTGGACCCGCGACGGGCGCGATGGCCTCGCGGTCTCGATCACCGGCTTCCGGGTCTACGACCCGTGCGACGGCGGCATCGTGTGCGCGAGCCCGGCGGCGACCAACGTGCTCGCCGACAAGAAGGCGTGCGGCGCCACGGTCGTCGAGGGCCCGGCCGAGACCGGCCCGGCCGAGGCGCTCCCCGATCAGCTCGAGCCGCGGATGATCCAGACCGCGCTCAAGCCGGCGCTGGCCGCGGCCCAGGACTGCTTCGACACCTACGGCGTGCCCGGCGAGGGCAAGCTGCGCATCACGATCGCCGCCGACGGCACGATCGCCGCGCTCGAGCAGCTCGGCGACTTCACCGACACGCCGACCGGCACCTGCATCGACAAGGCGGTCCGCGCGATCACGTTCCCGAAGTCGCGGAAGAAGAAGACGACGGTCAACTACCCGATCGTCCTGCGCTGACTCGCTGACTCAGAAGCTCCACGCCGCGGTGGCGCTGGCGCCGCCCGGCGCGAGCGTCGCGGAGATCCGCGGCACCGCACCGTCGGCGTACTCGTAGGTCTCCGTGCGGCCGACGATCGCGCCGATCACGGCGCCGCTCGCCGCGCCGATGACCGCGCCCGAGGCGCCGAGGATCACCGCCTTCGCGTCGCGCGAGAGGCCGGGGCAGAACCAGTCGTCGCCCACGCTACACGGCGGATCGTCGCCCGCGGCGAGGCCGAGCACCACGCCGCTCGAGGCGCCGGCCAGGAGCCCGATGCCCGCGCCCTGGAGCGCGCCGTCCACGTGGTCGGTGCGGTCCTCCGGCAGCTCGCGACCGGCGGCGATCTTGTAGTGATGGGTGCAGGCCGAGGTGGTGACCGCCAGGGCGGCGAGGAGGAGGGCGCGCATCAGAAGCTCCACGCGGCGGTGGCGCTGGCGCCACCGGGGGTGACCGACGCCGAGATCCGCGGCACCGGGCCGTCCTCGGACTCGTAGACCTCGCGGCTCCCGATCGCCGCGCCGACGACGAGGCCGGTCACCGCGCCCAGGCCGCCGAAGAGGATGCCGCCGATCGCGGCCTTCTGGCCGGCCGTGTGGCTGTTGCACGCCAGGAACGGTTCGGACTCGGGCGCGCACGGCAGGTCGTCGCCGCGCGAGTAGCCGGCCGCCGCGCCGATCGCTGCCCCCGCGAGCATGCCGAGCCCGCCACCTTCGATCGCGCCCAGGCCGTGCGCGGTGTGCGGCGCCGGCAACGGCCGCCCGGCCGCGATCTTGTAGTGATGAGTGCAGGCAGAAGCGGTGAGCGCGAGAGCGGCAAGGATCAGCGAGGGACGCATGGTCCGGCCAATTTGCAACCGCCGTACCGATAGCAACTGCTCGGAATTGCTCTGCGTCGGATGTCGCGAACTCCACAGGTTGTCGAACCCTGGACGCGTGACTGCTGACGCGCGGCAGGGCGTGGCAATCGCGGATGGGATTCAGTCGCGCAGCGCGGGCACGCCGAATCCCGCCGAGCTGCGGAAGCGCGATGACCGCGTCGATGCGCGCGGCGCGCTGGCGTGCTCGGCGAGATGAATCGCGACCAGCTCCGCGAGCGGCAGCGGATCGCGTCCGGGGTAGAGCTGCACGTACGTGGTGTAGCGGCTGAGGTGATCGAGGAAGAACTCGCGCCGCGCGTCGGCGCCGAGCTGCGAGGGGATCACCATCGGCAGGCCCGCGCGGTTGGCGAGCACCTCGAGCGTCCGCTCGCCGAAGCGGTGCAGCGCGACCTCGGTGAAGCGCAGGACGATCAGCGCGGTGTCGACGTCGGCGCGGTGGAAGCCCTCGACGCCCGCGAGGTGCCGCAGATCGAGATCGCCGAGCACGTGCAGCAGCGACCGCGCCGTGTCGAGGTGCCCGAGGAACGGGCGCAGCACGAGGTAGATGTCGTGGGAGTCGCCGAGGTCGCGCATGTCCGGGGCTACTGCACGTGGAATGCACACCCGTCGCGTGTGGGCTGGCTGACGAGATCGGCGCGGCGCGACCGGCGCGCGAGTGATGCTGCGGAGATCCGCGGTGCCATCCAGCGTGATCGCGCGCAGGTGCGACACGTCGCCGGGACGCGCACGTGGGGGCGCGCGCCATCGACGGGGGCGCGAAGCCGCGCCGGCCGCGCGCTATGCTGCGGCGGGTGTCGGCCTCCAAGCAGCGGCGCGTGCTCGCGATCGTCGCGACCGACGCGACCTTCGTTCGCGCGGTCCAGGGCGGCGCGGTGGTCTGGGTCGGCAAGTGCATCTTCTGTGGCCGCGCGCTGACCATCGGCGGCGATGGCGTGCCGCGCAGCGCCGCGACGATCGAGCACATCTGGCCGCGCACCCACGGCGGCGACGACGGGCTCGCGAACCTCGCGCTCGCGTGCGGCGGCTGCAACCGCGAGAAGGGCATGCGCCACGACACCAAGTCGCGCATGGACGCGCGGCTCGCGGAGATCGTGGCGGCGCTGCGCGCGAAGCGGCAGGAGCGCTGGCGCGAGCCGCCGCCGGAGCTCGCGGTGCACGCCGCGTGGGCGCAGCGCAGCGCCGCGCCGGACGATGCCGAGGCCGACCCGCCGGTCAGTCGAAGACGCAGGCGGTGATCGAGTAGGGCAGGGGCGTCGTGCGCGGCGCCGCGCCGATCCGCGCGCCGACCCACAGCCACGCATCGCCGGGCGCGACCAGGCCGCCGAACGCCTCGGGCCGATCGACGCCGATCCCGGCGCCGCCGAGCGCGTCGGGCTGATCCGCGGGCAGCACCAGCCCGTCGACGTCGTCGTCCTCGTCGCCGGTCTGCGCCCAGTCGATCGCGATCACGATCCGGCGCGCGTCGCCGGTGAGCGCGAGCCGCCAGGTGTCGCGATCGAGGTAGTCGTCGCCGCTCGCGCCCAGCACCGCGAGCTCGCCGTCGAGGCGGACGACGTCGCCCGGGCCGGCGGCGCCGCCGTCCTCGGCGGTGCCGGTGCCGAGCGGGTTCGCGACCGGCAGGGTCGTGGTGGTGACCGCCAGCAGATCGTTGCCGGTGCCGTCGCCGTCGCCGGCCTCGGTCGCGGTCGCGGCGGCCGGCGGATCGCAGGTGAACGCTGCCAGCTCGACCTGATAGGTGACGACGTGATCGGCGGGCGCGGTCCCGTCCGGGTTCCGGACAACCAGCCGGTAGGCGCCGGGCGCGCTGCGGCGCGGCGTGAGGATCGCGGTGCCGCCGGCGGCGCGCGCACCCGCGATCGCGTCGCCGCTCGGGTCGATCAGCACGACCTGCGCGCCGTCGATCAGCGCGCCCGCGGGGCTGGTGAGGCGCGCGGTCAGGAAGCTGGGCCCGTCGCCGCCGAGCGAGAACCCGAAGCCGTCGCCGTCGCCGCCGGACGCGGTCGCGAACGCCGGATCGAGGCAGCCGCCGACGGTGACGCGGACGCCGGGCGCGGTGGTGGCGAGCGTGGTCTCGGCGGTGCCGCCGACCGGATCGTTGGTCGCGTCGTGGGCCTCGAGGTAGTCGCCGGCCGGGTGGCAGCCGAACAGCGCTGCGTCGGCGCCGCCGTCGGGCGGCGCCCCGCCATCGGGCCCGGCGGCGTTGTCGCCGCACGCGGCCAGCGCGAGGCCGCCCAGCAGGGCCATCCGGCCCACCATCGGATTCCGCAGGTTCATCGGGCGCGTCTCTATCACGTCGGTCGTTGTCCGCGCGGTCAATCGGCGGTTGGCGACCCGCGGCGCGGTGCAGTAGGGTGCGCGGCCATGAGCACCCCGGCCGATCCGATCGACGATCTGCTCGCCGCGCTGTGGCGCGACTACACCGCGCTGACGCCGCAGGCGACGCGCATCCACGCGCTGCTCGGCGCGCGCGGCGAGATCGTCGCGAACGATCACGTCGCGCTCCGCACCTACGGCGTGCCCGGCCTCGGGCTCGAGGTCCTCGCCCGCCCGTTCGAGGCGCTGGGCTGGGTCGCGCAGGGCACCTACGCGTTCCCCGACAAGCACCTGCGGGCGCGGCACTGGCAGCACCCGCGCGCCGGGCTGCCCAAGGTCTTCATCAGCGAGCTGATCGTCGAGGAGCTGTCGCCGGCGGCGCAGGCGCGGATCGCCGGGCTGATCGCGCAGCTGCCCGCGGGCTTCGGCGCGCGCGCCGATCTGCCGTGGGCCGGCCGGCCGTGGGCCGTGGAGCGCGCGACCTATCAGGCGCTGCTCGACGAGAGCGAGTACGCGGCGTGGCTCGCGGCGTTCGGCTTCCGCGTGAACCACTTCACCGTCGACGTCAACCGCCTGACCACGATCGCGAGCCTCGCCGAGCTCAACGCGCTGTTGCGCGAGGCCGGCTTCACGCTCAACGATGCCGGCGGCGCGATCAAGGGCACGCCCGCCGATCGCCTCGAGCAGTCGTCGACGCGCGCCGACGAGATCGCGGTCGCGTTCACCGACGGCGTGGCGCCGGTCCCGAGCTGCTACTACGAGTTCGCGCGGCGCTACCCGCTGCCCTCGGGCGAGCTGTTCCAGGGCTTCGTGCCCACGTCGGCGAACCGGCTGTTCGAGTCGACCGACGTGCGGCGCTGATCAGCGCCGATCGGCGCGCGGCCGGCGCAGCACGCCGAGCCGGTGCGCGGCGATCGCATCGCCGGTGATCGCGCCGGTCACCCAGATCGCGTAGCCCGGGCCCGCGAGCCGCGCCCGGGCCAGCGGGCCGGTGAGCCGCAGCGCGAAGCCGTCGCCGACGAGCCACAGGTCGCGATCGCGGCGCGCGACGGTGCCGATCCACGGCGGGCCGTCGCCGCCGGCGTCGTCGATGCGGATCGCGCCGGGCAGGCGCGCGAACCGCTGACCGCGCAGGCGCTCGGCGATCGCCGCGTCCTCGCCGGGATCGATCGCGAGGGTCGCGGCCGCGGGCGGCGCGGGCGTCGGATCGGCCTCGGCGATCGCGATCGCGGGCGCGCCGAGCGCGACCGCCAGCGCCAGCGCCTTCACTCGGCTTCGCTGCCGGTGAGCGACGCGAAGTAGTCGTTGAGCTCGAGCAGCACGTCGACCTCGACGTCGATGAACTCGACGCCGAAGCCGGGCGGCGGGCCGGCCTCGATGCGCCGGACGATCGCGTTGAGCGGTCGCCAGAGATCCGAGCCCGGCAGGCGCAGCTCGAGCTCGAGCTCGAGGCCGGTGCGGAGATCGGCGCCGCCCTCGATGAACGCGCCGCCCACGCCGATGTTGCGGGTCGTGGCCAGGCACCACGCCGCGCCGGCCGCGCGGTGGCGGATCTCGAGCACGCGCCCGGGCCTGGGCTTGCCGCGAAAGTGGCGTCGGCGCTCGTGGTGGTCGGCCATCCCCGTGGTGACAAGTCTACGCGTGGTTCGGCCCCGGGGGCAAAACTCCGCGGCCGGGCTTTACCGGGCTGGTCCGGCCGGGTACGTTGCGCCCGCCGTGAAGGTCCATCTCATCGGAATCGGCGGCACCGGCATGGGTGCCGTCGCCGGCTTGCTCGCTGCCGCCGGTCACGAGGTCCGGGGTTCGGACACCGCGGTCTACCCGCCCATGAGCGAGCAGCTCGCGGCGCTGGCGATCCCGATCTACGAGGGGTTCGCCGCCGCGAACCTCGACTGGGGCCCCGAGCAGGTCGTCGTCGGCAACGTCAACAGCAAGGATCACGTCGAGGTGGTCGCGGCCCAGGCCCGCGGCATCCCGCTGACCTCGTTCCCGGCGATCCTGGGCGGCCAGCTGCTCGCCGAGCGCCACTCGATCGTCGTCTCCGGCACCCACGGCAAGACCACGACCACGTCGCTGGTCGCCCACATCCTCGACGACGCCGGCCGCCGCCCCAGCTTCTTCATCGGCGGCGTGCCCATCGGGTTCGGCCAGGGCTGGCAGCTCGGCAAGGGCTCGGACTTCGTCGTCGAGGGCGACGAGTACGACACCGCGTTCTTCGACAAGGGCTCGAAGTTCCTGCACTACCGGCCCCAGACCGCGATCCTGACCTCGGTCGAGCTCGACCACGTCGACATCTTCAGCTCGATGGACCAGGTCCGCGACGCCTTCAAGGCGTTCGTCGCCTTGATCCCGCCCGAGGGCCTGCTGGTCGCCTGCGCCGAGCACGCCGAGGTGCTCGCGGTTGCGCAGACCGCGCGCTGCCGGGTCGAGACCTACGCGGTCGTCGAGGACGCCGAGGCCTCCGCCGCGACCGCGACCTGGCGGGCCGGCAGCATCCAGTACCTCAAGACCGGCCGCGTCGCGTTCGACGTCTACCGCGGCGGGGACAAGATCGAGCGCTTCGAGACGCTGCTCACCGGCCGCCACAACATCGCCAACTGCCTGGCCGCGATCGCGGTCGCGACCAGCCGCGGCATCCCGGTCGAGGTCATCGTCCGCGGCGTGTCGAGCTTCGCCGGCGTGCGCCGCCGCCAGGAGCTGCGCGGCGTGGCCGGCGGCGTCACCGTCCTCGACGACTACGCCCACCACCCGACCGCGGTGCGCGAGACCCTGCTGGCCCTGCGCAAGCGCTTCCCCAAGCGCCGGCTGATCGCGGTCTACGAGCCGCGCTCGGCGACCTCGCGCCGCCGCACGTTCCAGGGCGAGTTCGCCCAGGCGTTCGCGCACGCCGACGAGGTCATCGTCGGCAAGCTGTTCGAGCCCAACAAGATCCCGAGCGACGAGCGCTTCGATCCCGAGCGCCTCGCCCTCGATCTCCACCGGGCCGGCACTCAGGCCAGCTACCTGCCGGACGTCACGCGCATCGTCGAGCACCTCGTGCACGGCGCCGCACCCGGCGATGTGGTCGTCGTGCTGTCGTCGGGCAGCTTCGATGGCCTGCACGACAAGCTGCTGGCCGCGATCGGCGATGCCGTCATGCCGGCGCGCCGCGCCGACATGCCCGAGGTCCGCAAGCTGCTCGAGCAGCTCGGCCTCGCGCCCGATCACGCCGGCGACCTCGACTTCCCGCCGTTCTACGTGCTGCGCAACGAGGCCGGCGTCGTCGGCTCGGTCGCGCTCGATGTCCTCGGCGACGACGCGATCCTCCGCGACCTCGGCGTCGACACCAGCACCCGCGGCGCGGGCTACGGCTGGATGCTCGCGGACGCCGCCGTGTCCGAGGCGCGCCACCGCGGCGTGCGCCGGATCTACCTGCTGACCGAGACCGCCAGCGACTTCTTCGCGGCCAAGCACGGCTTCCGCGTCGTCGATCGCTCGACGGTGTCCGCGGCGGTGTCGGCGTCGTCGACCTTCCAGGGCTCGACCGACTCGAAGTTCGTCGCGATGCGCCTCGATCTCTGACTCGCTCGCCCATCGGGCAGCGCGAGTCAGCCCGGCATCCGCACGCTGGCGATGCCGGTGACCGGCGGTCGCGTGGTCGGCGGATCGCCGCCGCCGCGCGCCACCGCCTGAGCGTAGGGCTCGACCGCGCGCACGACCCGGGCGGCGGTCAGCGGCGGCAGGTCGAGCTCGCCGGTGAGCTTCGCGGTGATCGCGGCGGCGTCGGGGAGCTGGCCCTCGCGGATGCCGATGAGCATCGCCGCGGCCAGCGCCGCGTCCTCGGGCGTCTCGAGCACGATCACCGCGTCGCCCAGCAGCCGGCGCCAGTGGGTCAGGACGTCGTCGTGCTTCGCGCGCGCCGGATCCGGGATCAGGAAGAACGGGTGGTACGTGCGCGCGAGCTCGTCGACGATGACCTCGATCGGCGCGTCGTTCACGGCCTCGATGCCGAGCACCTCGTTCGCCTTCGCGACCTGCATCGTGAGGTAGTAGACCTCGTCGCCGGTCATGAAGAAGTAGCCCTTCTTCCGGCGCTTCGCGAAGCAATCGAGGACCGTGTGGTGGGCCGCGAAGTACATCGCGAGGTCGTAGGACTCGCCGCGCCACTCGCCGCCGCCCTCGAGGTGGATGTCGCGCAGCCACCGATCGATGAGCGCGTCCTCGCTCTCGAACTGGCCGACCTGCAGCGGCGACTTGCTCTCGTACGCGTTGCCGACCGCCATGAACAGGAGCTGCGGATCGGGCAGCACCGTCAGCACGCTCTTCATGAACGTCGGGAGGGTCTTCTGCGCCAGCTCGACCGGGATCTCGCCCATCGAGCCGCTGACGTCGAACGCGAACACGATGCCGCGCGACGCCGGGTGCGCCTCGCTGTCGCGGGACTCGCGGAATGCCACGCCGCGCGGGTTCATGTCCGGGTGGCAGCTGCCCTGCGCGAACACCTGCTCCTTGCTGAGCCCGGCGCGTGCGCGCGTGAGCGCCTCGTGCTCCTCGTAGCTGTAGCGTCCTCCGCCCATGCGTGCCTCCCTGGTTTTGCCACCAGGATAAGTCAGGCGGCGTCGCGAATGCGGACCGCGCCGTCGTCGATCGGCGCGTCGAGGGCGCGCAGCGTGGCGGCGCGCGCCTGCGCGAGCGCGCGGTGGCCCGCCTCGAGCTTGTACGGGCCGGAGCGGGGCAGCGCATCGATGACGAGGCTCACCAGCTCGGGTCGCCGCGGCAGCGCGAGCGACGGCGAGCCGGCGCGGCGCCACGGCGAGCGCGACGACAGGTGATGGAACAGGAGCCGCCCGGGCGGCATGCCGGCGATGCCCGGGCGATCGAGGATGCCGCCGTCCCAGTACGGGCGGCGATCGATCCACACCGGGTGGAACATGCCGGGCACCGCGCACGACGCGCGGATCGCGTGCGCGAGATCGCCGCGCGCGAGCACGGTGGTCTTGCGCGCGAGGATGTCGAACACGCTGATGCGCACCGGTAGCCCGCACGCCTCGAGCCGGTGGGTCGGCAGCACGCGGCGCAGGAGCGCGTCGAACTTGCCGCCGCGCAGGAGGCCCAGCCCCGGGGCGGGATCCCAGAACGCCGCGCGATCGAGGCCGACCAGCACCTCGGCGAGCGCGGCGGGCGTGACGCCAGCGGCGTAGGCGCCCGCGACCAGCGCGCCCGCGCTCGAGCCGCCGACGTGGACCGGGCGCAGGCCGCGCTCGACCAGCGCCGCGAGCACGCCGGTGTGCGCGAAGAAGCCGAAGAAGCCGCTCGACATCGCGAGCCCGAACGGCGCGCGGCCGAGCCAGTCGCCGAGGGTGGTCATGCGGTCCGGAGATCGCCGCGCATCAGAAGGTCTGGTCGACGAACCGGAACAGGAGCGCGCGGGTCTGGCCCTGCGGGCGCAAGAAGATCGCGCCGTCCTGGCCGGTGCCGCGGCGGTGGACGTTGTGCCCGCCGTCCTGGCCGTAGCCGGTCATGTAGATCGACACGTGGTTGGCGGTCGCGAGCTCGGTGTCGAGCGTCGACGACAGCATCGTCTCGCTCATCAGCGTGAACGCGGTCGAGTGGGCGCCGATCGACGGATAGTCGAGGAGCGCGGCCTGACCCGGGTGCCAGCCCTCGGCCCAGGGGGCGCCGGGCAGCGCCATGTCCTGGGCGAGGAAGCCGACGCCGGCGGGATCGGAGACGTTGACCGCGACGTCGTAGATCGCGTTGTTGACGCGGACCTGCAGGTGCACGTGGGTGTCATCGCCGTTGCACGACCGGGTCGTGGTCGGGACGATCGACACCAGGTAGCCGTCGAGGCGGCCGTGCTGCATGTCGAGCGCGGAGCCCAGGCTGTTGGTGCACTGCTGGCGGGTCGGCGTGCCGTCGGGCAGCCACGCGGCGTCGGGGCCGGGCGGCGGCGCGTCGAACGCGGACGGGGCATCGAAGGTCGACGCCGCGGGCGATCCGCACGCAGCGATGAACGCGGACAGGATCAGGAACCGGGACGACATCGTGAGCCGCTGACGTTGCCACACTCCCTCGATGGCGGCTGTACGCCCCATCACGGATGTCGCTGTCAGGCACCGACTGTGGGGGCCCCGGGGCGAGACCGTCAGGCGTCGGCGACCGCTGCGAATTCCTCGCGGACCGACGGATAGCCGCGGTCCGCGAGCAGGTTGCCGAGATCGCTGAAGTGCCAGGCCGGCGCCGCGTCCGCGAGGGTCGCGATCGCGATCCGCGCGGCGTCGTCGAGCGGCTCGCCGGGATCGGGCAGGGCGATGCGCGCGATCCACAGCGCGAGATCGGCGGCGTCGTCGGTGTCGGTGAGCTGCGGCAGGCAGGCGAGGCCAGCGGCGACGGTCGCCGGGTGGTCGTCGTCGTCGCCGCCGATGAAGGCCTCGCAGAACACGAACGGCGGCGAGTCGATCCGCTGCCACGCGAAGTCCTCGAACGGCATCGCCGCGGGCACGCCGGCGATCAGCGCGGCGTGCAGGGCCGCGCGCGCGGCGGCGGTGTCGGCCGGCTGCTCGAAGCGCGACAGCGCGAGCGCCAGGCAGCGGCGCTCGACGTCGGTGGTGGCGGCCGCGAAGCGCTCGCCCAGCACGGCCAGCGCCGGGCCGCGCAGCGCGGCCTCGAACTTCACGGCGTGCGACAGCCCGAGCGCCGCCGAGGCGCGGACCGCGGCCGAGGCGTCGTCGAGCAGCGCGGTGAGCGCCGGCGCGATCTCCGCGGCGCGCGGCGTGCAGAACGCCAGCAGGAACGGGATCGAGGCCCGGAGATCCTCGTCGTCGGCGGCCCCGCCATCGGTGAGCGCGGACAGGTACACCGGCACGCCCGCGACCACGGCAAGGTAGATCTCGCGCAGCCCGAGGCCCGCGGTCATGTCGTGGCCGGGGCCGATCGACGGGAAGCCGCGGACGATCATCCCCTTGCCCTCGATCACGCTCGACGCCTGCGGCCGCGCGCAGTCGTCGGGCGCGGCCTGGAGATCGGGGTGGAAGCCGTCGTGCAGGAACCACGCGGTGTCGCCGACCGCGAACTCGGCGAGCAGCCGCGCGAGGCCGCCACGGCCGGGCGCGGTCGGATCGGCGACGATGCCGACCAGGTAGCGGATCGCGTGGAGCGTGGCCTCGAAGCGCTGCACGCCCTGGTGATCGAGGCTGTAGAGCAGGCCGTTGATCGCCTCGCCGCGGATCTCGTCGTCGCCGTGGCGGATCGCGCGCAGCATCTCGGGCACGTCGGAGGCGTCGCCGTAGGCGTGCTCGAGCGTGTCCCACGGGACCTGATCGAGTTGATCGAGCGCGGCAATGGTCGGCAGGTGATCCACGGCGGAGTTATACGCGGGTCGCGCCGGCGTGGCAGCCCCGCTTGCACGCTCGCGATGGCGATGCGTAGATGCGGCATGCTCGACGACGCCGCGCTCGATCGCCTGCTCACCGTGGCCCGGGGCGCGGCCACCGACGCCGCGGCGCTACTCGCCGGCGTGCGCGCCGCCGACATCCGGCACAAGGGCAACCCGCGGGATCTGGTCACCGAGTGGGATCTGCGCAGCGAGGCGCTGATCCGCGAGCGCCTGCTGTCCGGCGCGCCGGACATCGCGATCGTCGGCGAGGAGGGTGGCGGCGCCGGCGGGCACGTGCGGTGGCTGGTCGATCCGATCGACGGCACCGTGAACTTCGCCCACGGCCTGCCGCTCTGGGCGGTGAGCATCGCGCTGGTCGTCGATCAGGATCCGGTGGTCGGCGTGGTCGCGGCGCCGGCGCTCGGCTGGCAATTCTGGGCACGGCGCGGCGGCGGCGCGTTCGGCGACACCGGCTCCGGCGTGACCCGGCTCGCGGTCAGCGCCGTGCCGCGGCTCACCGACGCGATGCTGACCACCGGGTTCCCCTACGATCGCGCGACCTCGTCGGACAACAACTTCGGGCAGTGGGAGCACTTCCAGCGGGTCGCGGGCGCGTGTCGCCGGCTCGGCGCCGCCTCGCTCGATCTCGCGCTGGTCGCGCGCGGCATGCTCGACGGCTACTGGGAGCGCCGGCTCAAGCCCTGGGACATGGCCGCCGGTGCGCTGCTGGTCACCGAGGCCGGCGGCCGTGTGACGGATCCACGTGGCGGCCGGTTCATCGCCGACGATGGCGAAGCGGTGGCGACGAACGGTGCTATTCATGAGGAGGTCCTGGCCGAGCTGGCGATCGCCGATGCCCGAGCCCTGGCCGAGCGCGAGGCGCCATGAACCGAACCATCGCCGCAACCCTCTTCGCGTCGCTCGCGTCGCTCGCGTTCGGCGCGCCACTGGCGGCCGCGCCCGGCAAGCCGGCCGATCCACAGCCGGTCGATCCGTACGCCGAGCCCGCGCCGGTCGATCCGTATGCCGCGCCGGCCAAGCCGGTCGCGAAGCCGGCGGGGACCAAGCCGGCGCCCGCGGCGAAGCCCGCGCCCGCCAAGCCGGCGCCTGTGCCCGCGCCGGAACCCGCCGCCGATCCGTACGCGGCGCCCGCCGCCGCGCCGCGCGTGCGCTTCGATCTCGCCGCGGTCCAGGGCCTGCTCGCGGTCCAGCGCCTCGATGGCTGGCTGCTCGCCGACGATGGTGCCGCCAACCCGATCGCGCGTCAGCTGGTGAACCCCGACGGCGCGCCGCAGCGCCGCTGGTTCTATCTGATCCCCGCCGAGGGCCAGCCGATCGCGCTGGTCCACACGTCGGAGATGGGCGACTTCGCGCGCGTGCCCGGCACCAAGATCGCGTACACGGGCTACCGCGATCTCGAGAAGAGCCTGCGCACGATGCTGAAGGGCAAGAAGACGATCGCGATGGAGTACTCGCCCAAGGGCGCGCTCCCCTCGATCTCGCGCACCGACGCCGGCACCCTCGAGCTCATCCGCGGCCTCGGCGTGCTGGTGAAGGGCTCCGAGGGCCTGGTCTCGTTCACCAAGGCGCTGTGGGGGCCCGACGGGCGCAAGAGCCACTACGTCGCGGCGCACCACCTGACCGAGCTGCGCAAGGAGGCGCTCGCGTTCGTCGCCAAGCAGGTCGGCGCGGGCGCGGTGGTCAGCGAGCACGACGTCCAGCAGCGGCTCGTGCACGGCATGCAGATGCGCGGCCTCGTCGGGCCGCCGCCGGTGGTCGCGGCCGGCGCGAACACCGCCGATCCGTACTACGTGCCGTCGGCGGGCCGCTCGGCCAACATCAGCCGCGGCGATCTGCTGGTCATCACGCTCGCCGGCAAGGTCGATGGCGAGGGCGGCATCTTCGCCGAGCTCACCTGGGTCGCGTTCGTCGGCGACACCGTGCCCGACCGCATGGCCAAGGCGTTCGACGTGGTGGCGCTCGCGCGCGACGAGGCGATCAAGACGATCCGCGCGCGGCTCGAGCACCACCGCGCGGTCAAGGGCTTCGAGGTCGACGACGCGGCCCGCAGCTTCATCGCCAAGGCCGGCTGGGTCGAGCAGTTCGTGCACCGCACCGGCCACTCGATCGACAGCGATCTGCAGGGCGGCGGCGCGGATCTCGACGACTACGAGGTCAAGGACACCCGCAACCTGGTGCAGGGCTCGGGCTTCACGATCGCGCCCGGCGTGTACTTCCCGAACGAGCTCGGCGTGCGCGCCGAGGTCTGCGCGTTCCTCGGCACCCGCGGGCTCGAGGTCACCACGCCCGCGCAGGACGCGATCGAGGTGCTGCTGCCGAAGTCTCCCTCCAAGCCGTGACCCCGCCGCGCACCGACGTGGCCGCGGTGATCCTCGCCGGCGGCCGCGGGCGCCGCCTGGGCGGCGTGGTCAAGCCGCTGCTCGCGATCGAGGGCCGCGCGATCATCGATCGGCTGCGCGATGCGCTCGCGCCGCACGCCCACGAGCTCCTGCTCGCGGTGGCCGATCCGGCGCAGGCGCAGGGCCTCGGCGACGCGCGCCTGGTGATCGACGCGGTCCCCGGCGCCGGGCCGGTCGCGGGGCTGGCCGCGGCCCGCGCCGCCACCGACGCGCGCTGGCTGATCGCGGTCGCCGGCGACATGCCGCACGTGACCTCGGCGGTGATCGCGGCCTTGCTCGCGCGCGCCGGCGATGACGTGGACGCAGTCGCGATCCGCCTGGGCACGCCGCCCTTGCCCGAGCCGCTGCTCGCGGTCTGGGGCCGGGCCGCGGCGCCGATGATGGCGCGCGCGCTGGAGCGCGGTCGCTACCGGACCTCGGCGCTGCTCACCGACGATGGCCTGCGGGTCGCCTGGCTGGAAGAGGCCGACCTGCGCGCGGTCGATCCGCAGCTGCGCAGTGTTCAGAACGTGAACCGCCCCACCGATCTGTAGAACACCGCGAGCCGCGCGACCGAACGCCCGGGCGACCGGGCCGCCACCGGGCCGCGACCCCGTTCGTACCCGTCGAAAGTGATCGCGTCTCCGAGGAGATCGAGTATCTTCCGCCGGCTCATGCGCGTCGGAAATATCCCCATCGACCCGCCCGTGATCCTGGCTCCGATGGCGGCGGTCACCGACCTGCCGTTCCGCACGGTGTGCGAGGAGCACGGGGTCGGCTTCACGATCACCGAGTTCCTGTCGGCCCACGCGCTCGCGGCCGGCGACAAGAAGACCTCCGGCAAGATGACCGCGTCGCTCGGCGGCCGGAAGTTCGGCGTGCAGATCTTCGGCCGCGAGGAGGGCCCGATGCAGAAGGCCGCCGAGATGGCGGTCTCGATCGGCGCCTCGCTCGTCGACATCAACATGGGCTGCCCGGCCAAGCGCGTGGTCGCGGGCGAGTGCGGCTCGGCGCTGATGCGCGAGCCGGCGATCGCCCAGAAGCTGGTGCGCGCGGTCGTGGCCGCGGTGCCCGCCGATGTCCCGGTCACCGTGAAGCACCGCGCCGGCTGGAACGACGCCAACCGCAACGCGCCCGCGTTCGCGTGCGCGATGGTCGAGGCCGGCGCGCGCATGATCACCGTGCACGGCCGGACCCGCACCCAGGGCTTCTCGGGCAAGAGCGACCTCGAGATCATCCGGCTGGTGCGCGAGGCGCTGCCGCGCGAGATCCCGCTGGTCGGCAACGGCGACGTCGTCGACATCGCAGGCTACCAGCGCATGCGCGCCGAGACCGGCTGCGACGCCGTCATGATCGACCGCGGCGCGATGGGCAACCCGTGGCTGTTCGGCCGCATCGGCGCGCTCGAGGCCGGGCGCCCGGATCCAGGCCCGCCGACCCTCGAGGAGCGGCTCGCGGTCTACCGCAGCCACGTGAAGTACATCCTCGAGCTCAAGAGCGGGCCGCGGGTGCTGCACGAGATCCGCAAGGCGTGCGCGTGGTACGCGCGCGGCCTGTTCGGCTGCAACGCGTTCCGGCTCGAGGTCTGGCAGACGCCGGCGATCGAGGATGTCGTGGCGCTCGGCGAGCGCTACTTCGGCCGGTTGATCGAGCGGCGCTCGTCGCTCGGGCTCGCGCCCGAGGCCGACCGCGTCGAGATGAATGCGATCGTCGATGATGCTGCGGCCTGAGGTTCACCCCCGATGTTGCGCCGATCTGCACGTCCGCGTGATTTTCTCGTCGCCGATTCGGCCGCGATGCGCGCCGTCGTCGACAAGGTCCTACGCTGGGCCGACACCGACGCGCCGGTCCTGATCCTCGGCGAGCACGGCACCGGCCGCGAGCTGGTCGCGCGGGTCCTGCACCAGAGCGGCCCGCGCCGGGACGCGCGCTTCATCGCGGTCCGCCCGAGCTTCGAGTCCGCCGAGATGGCGAGCAAGGACGACGCCGACGATCACGACGATCGCGCCCGGCGCGCGCTGCGCGCGGCCGCCGGCGGCACGCTGCTGGTGAAGGACGTCTGCGACGTGCCCGCGCCGTCGCAGCGCACCCTGCGCAAGGCGATCCGCGCGCGGCCGGTCCGCAAGCCGGACAAGTCCGACAAGTTCGAGCGGGTCGAGCCGCGCGAGGCGCGCGACAAGAGCGACTCGTCCGGCGAGGTCTTCGACGTCCGCGTCGTCGGCACCGCCGACCTCGATCTCGAGAGCGCGGTCGCCGCGAAGATCCTGTCGCGCGATCTCTACGAGCAGCTCGCCGAGCACCGCATCGAGGTGCCGCCGCTGCGCGATCGCGTCGAGGATCTGCCGACCCTCGCTGACCGCTGGGTCCAGCACTACGGCAAGGAGGTCGGGCGCGGCAAGGTCGCGATCTCCGCGCGCGCCCACGCGCGCCTCGCCGCGTACCCGTGGCCCGGCAACGTCGCCGAGCTCAAGTCGATGGCGCGCCGCCTGGTGATCCGCGTCCCCGGCGCCAAGATCGAGGCCGGCGACGTCGACGAGGTCCTGCCGGTGGTCGCCGAGCGCGTGCCGCTCGACGACATGGCCTTCGAGGATCTCGTCAAGGCCAAGCTCGCCGGCTTCCTGAAGCGCATGGACGGCTATCCCGTCCACGACCTCTACGACAAGGTGCTCGCGCGCGTCGAGCGCCCGCTGTTCGACCTCGTGCTCGAGCACACCGGCGGCAACCAGCTCAAGGCCGCCGAGATCCTCGGCGTCAACCGCAACACCTTGCGCAAGAAGCTCGAGGTGCTCGGCGTCAGCAAGAAGCGCAAGCGCCCCGGCCGCGAGGACGAGGCGCTCGACGGCGACTGAGCGGGTGTCGCGCCGTCGAGCGCGAAGCGCGAGGCGGTGGGGCAGGGAGACCAGCGGCTGCGAGCCCGAGCGGGGCGGGGCCGGGACGCGAGCGGGGCTGCGCGCTGCCAGCGCGGTGCGTGAGGCGGCGCGCCTGGGAGGAGAGAGCCGCGGAGCAAGACCGAGCCCGGGACCGGGACCGAGCCCCCGACGTTCCAGAGCGTCTGGATACAGGCAACACCCGACGCGTCGATCGTTCACGGTCGGTCCCGGCGTGGACCGCGCGCGGAACGGGCCGACCTGCTGCCGCGCTGCCCTCACGGGCGCCGCGCCGCCGTTGGTGTGGATCTCGAATCCGCCTTGAAATCGACGCAGTCCTGATATATGCCTTTAATCAAATGGCGCGGTCGGGAAGCTCCACGTCGGGTCGCGGCGCCACGCCCCGCGCGATCGCGCCCGGCCAGCTCGCGCTCGATCGCGCGCGTCGCCCCACCGGGCACGGCGGCTGGCGTCCGGGCGCCGGCCGGCCGCGCGGCCGCACCAAGGTGCCGCACCTCACGCGTCCGCGGTTCGCCGCGCGCTACCCGCAGCACGTCACGCTGCGTCTCGTCGCCGGCCTCGGCTCGCTGCGCCGGCATCACCTGGTCGCGCGCATCCACGCCTCGATCGCGGCCGCGCATCGCGATGACTTCCGCGTCGTGCACTTCGCGATCCTCGCCAACCACATCCACCTCGTCGTCGAGACCAGCGACGCGATGAGCCTCGCGCGGCGGATGCAGGGCCTCGCGATCCGGATCGCGCGCACGACCAATCGCGCGCTGGTGCGCCGCGGGCGGCTCTTCGCCGAGCGCTATCACGCTCGGGCACTGCGCACCCCGCGCGAGGTCCGCAACGCGCTGGCGTACGTGCTGCACAACGCGCGCGGTCACGCCGCCGAGCGCAACCAGCGGCTGTCGACGCGCTGGATCGATCCGTGCTCGAGCGGGCCGTGGTTCGCGGACTGGCGGGCGTCGCCGTCACATCCCCCGCCGTGGCTGGTCGCGCTCCGTCGACGCCCCGACCCGACGCGGCCCGCGCGCACCTGGTTGCTGACGACCGGCTGGCGCCGCCACGGCGCGATCGCGCTCGACGAGCGCGGCCCGCCCGCGCCGCGGTCCTCGCCGGTCGCGTGATCTGCTCGCCACTGCCTCGGCTCCGCTCGTTGGCCGGATCCCTGCGATCGTCGTCCGACGCGCGTCGCCGCGCCCGCGCGACACTCGCCGCATGAAGCGGCTCGATGCCCTCGCGCTCACCGGCCTGCTCGCGCAGCAGGCGTACGTCCTGGCCACCGTGCCACTCGCCGCGCTGCACGCGACCGAGCCGACGACGATCGCCACGGTCGCGTCCGCGATCGTCACCGCCGCCCTCGTCGCCTCGCTGTTCTCGTCAGCGCTCGCGTCGCTGCGCCGCCTGCAACTCGCGCTGTTCCTCGGCGGCATGCCGATCATCTACGCGTGGTGCGCGCTGCTCCGCGGCGACACCAGCGCGCTCGCGATCGAGTCGATCGGCCTCGTCGTCTTCGGAGGCCTCGCGATCGCCGGCTACCTGCGCGTCCCACTCCTGCTCGGCGTCGGCATCATCGCGCACGGCGTGGCGTGGGACGCGTGGCACCACGGCCATTCCAGCTACGTCCCCGACTGGTACTCGGCCGGCTGTCTCGTCGCCGATCTCGGCATCGGGCTGTTCGCGCTGAGCTACCTCGCGCCGCTCGCGCGATCGCGCCTCATCCCCCCGCCGCCGCCTTCGCCGCGGCGATGAGCGGCGCGTAGTCCGGCTCGGTGGTCTGGTCCGCGACCAGCTCGCGATACGTGATCTTCCCCGACGGATCGATGACCCACACGCTGCGCGCGAGCAGGCCGCTCTCCTTGACCGCGAGGCCCCACGCCTTGCCGAACCCGCCACCGTTGTAGTCCGAGCCGAACAAGGTCTCGGTCTTCGCCTCCTCCTGGAACCGGGTCTGCGCGAACGGCAGGTCGCGGCTCACCGTGATGAGCACGACCGACGCCGGCAGCTGCGCGCGCGCGTTCGAGACCGCGTGGGTCTGGGCCTCGCACACCCGCGTGTCGATCGACGGCACCACCGACAGCACGACCGTCTTGCCGCGGAAGTCGGCGAGCTTGATCGGCTTGAGCGTACCGTCGGCCAGCGTCGCGTCCGGCGCCATCGCGCCGACCTCGGGCGGCGTGCCGACGATCGTCAGCGGCTTGCCGGCGCGGCCGATCAGATCGGTGCGCTCGGGCGGGGCGGGCGTGACCGCGGCGAGCACGCGCGCCTGATCCGCCGGCGGCGCGGCCTTCAGGTACGCGACGACATCGGCCTCGCCGACACCGCCCGACGAGCCACAGCCCCCGACGGCCACCGCGACAGCGAACATGACCCCAGCGAGCGAGTGCGACATGGCCGACAGCATACGCGCCCGATCGCGCCGCGCCAGTCAGCGCGCGCGCCGCGCGGTGAGCGCGAGCACCGCCGCGCCCGCCACCAGACACCCGCTCGCGAACCCGGCGGCCGCGGCGGGCGAGCGATCGTAGAGCTGGCCGGCGATCACGCTGCCGACCCACCACGCCAGGCCGAACACCGCGTAGTACCCGCCGTAGGCCCGGCCGCGGCTGGCCGCGGGCGTGAGCTGCGCGACCACCGACTTGCCGATCGAGTCGGTCGCGGCGAGCGCCGCCGCCCAGATCGCGACGCCGATCATCGCCGGGACCTGCGCGCCGCAGAGCACCATCGGCGCGTACGCCGCCGCGAGCAAGGCCGCGATCGCCAGCACGCCGATGCCAGTGCCGCCGCGCTCGCGCGCGCGATCGTAGAGCGAGCCGATCACCAGCGCGGCGATCGCGTCGGCGGCCATCGCCGCGGCGTAGACGAACGCGAGCCAGTGGGCGGGCACCACGCCGGTGCCGCCGAGGTGGAACGACAGGAGCGCCCAGTCGCACAGCCCGGCCGCGATCAGCCCGACGCCGACGAGGTACCAGCGGTACGCCGCGCCGAGCCGCGCGTCGGGCGCCGCCGACGCCGGCGCGAGCGCGCCCGGGTTGGGGAACTTCGCGCGCGCGACCACGAGCGAGATCAGCGTGAGCACCGCCGGGATCGCGAGCAGCACGAACGCCCACTGGTAGCCGCCCACGCCGTCGCCGCGCCACCACAGCACCAGCCCGACGATCAGCGGCCCGGTGACCGCGCCGACCTGATCCATCGCCTGGTGGATGCCGAAGCTCTTGCCGGCGCCGAGGTCGTGCGCGGCGAACGACAAGAGGGTCGAGCGCGCCGGGTTGCGCACCGCCTTGCCGAAGCGCTCGAGCGCGATCAGCGCGGCCACCGCCCACCACGTGCCGACCAGCGCCATCGCCGGGATCGCGATCAGGTTGACGCCATAGCCCGCCATCGTCAGGCCCCAGTACGCGCCGGTGCGATCGGCGATCCGCCCGGTGACGTAGCGCAGGCCGTAGCCGATCAGCTCGCCGAGCCCGCCGACGAACCCGACCGCGGCGCCGGTCGCGCCGAGCAGCCCGAGGTACGGCCCGACGGCGCTGCGCATGCCCTCGTAGCACATGTCCGCGAACAGGCTGACCATGCCCATCAGCAGCACGAACTTCAGGGCGCGCGCGCGCCGCGCCTCGGGCGTGCCGATCGCCACCTCGCCGCTCACGAGATCCTGATCCGCGGGTCGAGCCACGCCTGCACGAGATCGACCACGAGGTTGGCGAGCACGATCGCGATCGCCGTGAACATGACGACGCCGATGATGAGCGGGATGTCGACCTCGAAGATCGCCTGCAGCACCTCGCGGCCCAGCCCCGGCCACGCGAAGATCGACTCGGTCACGACCGCGCCGCCCATGAGCACGCCGAGGTCGAGGCCGACCAGCGTGACCAGCGGCCCGAGCGCATTGCGCAGCGCATGCCGGCCGACCACCGCGCGCTCGCCCAGGCCCTTGGCGCGCGCGGTCCGCACGTAGTCCTCGCCCAGGATCTCGATCATCTCGCTGCGCACGACCCGCGAGTAGTAGGCCACGCCGACCGCCGCGAGGGTCGTCGCTGGCAAGACCAGGTGGTGCAGCCGGTCCCAGAAGCCGGTGCCGTAGCCACTCACCGGGAACCAGCCGAACCGGAACCCGAACAGGTACACGAGCAAGGTCCCGATGAAGAACGTGGGCGCGCTCTGGCCGATCAGCGCGCCGACGTTGGCGAGGTAGTCGGGCGCGCGGTTCCGTCGGATCGCCGCCAGGATGCCGAGCGGCACGCCGATCACCAGCTGCAGGAAGATCGCCGCGAGCGCGAGCTGCGTCGTCGGCCACACCCGATCGGCGATGATCGCCGCGACCGGACGCTTCGATCGGAAGCTCTCGCCGAGATCGCCGGTGGCGATGCGCCCGACGAAGCAGCCGTACTGGCCGATCAGGTCCTCGTCGAGACAGTAGCGCTCGCGCACCCGCTCGATCGTCTTGGGCGTGGCGTGCGGGCCGAGCAGCGCGCGCACCGGATCCGCCGGGATGATCGTCAGCATCGCGAAGGTCGCCGATACGACGAACCACACGACCAGCGCCGACCACACCAGGCGCCGCAGCACGAAGCGGATCACGGCGCCTCCTTCGGCAGGCGCGCACCGTCGGGGCCGAGATCGAGCCACGCGTCCTCGTAGGCGCGGACCCAGACCGGGTGGGGCTGGTAGCCCTGCACGTACGGCTGGGTGACCTCGATGAACTTGCGGTGGAAGTTCCAGATCCACGGCGCGTCGTCGTAGAGCACGCGCTCGATCTGGTGGTACATCGCGGCGCGCTTGTCGGCATCGCCCTCGAGGCGCGCCGCGTCGATCAGCTGATCGAGCGCCGGGTTCGCGTAGAACGAGTCGTTGTTCGAGTTCTCCTTCGCGATCTGGCGCGAGTGGAACCGGGTGTCGATGAAGTTCGACGGATCCGGGAAGTCGGCGAACCACGCGCTGTACGAGAAGCTCGGGCCGTCCTCGCGGCCGACCGCCGAGAGATACGTCGCGAACGACATGAGCGTGATCTTCACGCGCACGCCGACGACCGCGAGGTCAGCCTGCATCGAGGCCGCGAGCTTCTCCGAGGTGTCGTCCTTGATCGTGACGTACTCGATGTCGAAGCCGTCGGGGTAGCCGGCCTCGGCGAGCAGCGCCTTCGCCTTCGCCGGATCGTACGGGTAGGGCGCGAGCGTCTCGTCGCGCCCGAACAGGCCCGGCGGCAACAGGCCGTGCGAGGGCGTGGCGCCACCCGACAAGAGCCGCACGACGTGCTCCTTGTTGAGCGCGTAGTTCATCGCGCGGCGCACGCGCACGTCGTCGACCGGCTTCTTGCGCACGTTCAGGCGCTCGCCGTAGACGTTCATCGCCGACGAGGCGTGCACGAACGGCCGCCAGTCGTCGCGGGTCTGGATCCAGGTGTAGACCGGCGCGGGCAGGCGATCGACCACATCCAGGTCGCCGGCCTCGAACATCAGGTAGGCGGTATCGCCGGGGATGTTCTCGAGGACGATCTGGCGATCGAGCAGCGGCCGGGTCGGATCCCAGTAGTGAGGGTTGCGCGCGAGCTCGAGGCGCTGGCCCTCGTCCCAGGATTCGACGATCCACGGGCCGGTGCCGAGCACCTTGCGGCGCAGCTGATCGCCGGCCGCCTGGACCCACGCCTGCTTCTGGGGCGTGGCGAACGACATCGCGAGGATGTAGAGGAAGCCGGCGTAGGGGCGGGACAGGCGGATCTCGAGGTGGCGGTCGTCGATCGCGCGCAGCCCCGCGCAGTGCGCGGCCTTGTGATCGACCACGTCCTTGGCGCCGGCGACGTCGTCGAGGAACGCCGGGAATGGCGACTCGGCGGTCGCGAGCACGCGCTCGAGGCCGTAGACGAAGTCGCCGGCGACGACCGGCTGGCCGTCGGAGAACGTGATCCCGGGCCGCAGCGTGAACGTGTAGACCAGGTGATCGTCGGAGATCGTCCACGACTCGGCGAGGTGCGGCACCAGCTTGAGCCCCGAGCCCGGCCGCGCCGGATCGCTGCCCTCGTAGCCGACCAGCGTGTCGAACAGCGCGTGGGTGAAGTACGCGGTGATCTCGTCGTAGGCGATCGCGGGATCGAGCGTGCGGACCTGCTGCACCATCGACCAGTGGAGCGTGCCGCCGCGATGCGGCGTGGTCGCGCCGGCTGCGCGGAAGTGCGGGCCGCGGTCCGACGAGCCGCACGCCGCGACCAGCGCGACGACGATCGCGAGGGCCTTCATCGTCGATCCTTCGGGTCGAGCGCGTCGCGCAGGCCCTCGCCGAGCAGGTTGAACCCGACGACCGTCAGCAAGATCGCCACGCCCGGCGCGATGATGAGCCACGGCGCGGTCCGGTAGTAGGCCTGGCCCTCGTACAGCATCCGGCCCCAGGTCGCGGCCGGCGGCGGTGGCCCGAGCCCGACGTACGACAGCACGCTCTCGGCCAGGATCATCTGCGCGAAGCCGATGGTCGCGAGCACGACGACCACGCCGATCACGTTGGGCAGGAGGTGCCGCACCAGGATGCGCACCGGGCCGGCGCCGATCGCGCGCGCGGCGTGGACGAACTCGGCCTCGCGCAGCGACTGGACCTTGCCGCGGATCACCCGGGCCATCGTCGTCCAGCTCACCACGCCCAGGGTGATGAACACCGGCGCGTTCGCGGAGGACAGGTGGGCCTCGCGCAACAGCGCCGCGAGCAGGAGCGCGAGCAGGAGGAACGGGAACGCGAGCACCAGATCGACGAAGCGCATCAGCACCGTGTCGACCAGGCCACCGGCGTAGCCCGCGACGAGCCCGATCGCGAGCCCGAGCGTGAGCGCGATCAGGCTGGCGACCAGCGAGACCTCGAGCGACACCGCCGCGCCGTGGATGATCCGCGCCCAGACGTCGCGGCCGAGCGGATCGGAGCCGAGCCACGCGCCGGCGCGCGGGCCGAGCGGCGCGCCGACCACCGATAGACCGTTGTCGATGTCGGGCGTGCTCGGGTCACCGGCGAACCACGGCCCGAACAGCGCGAGGCCGATGATCACCAGCACGATCCCGCCGCCGACCAGCGCGCCGCGGTTGGCGGCGAACCGGCGCCACGCGCGGCGGCGCGGTGAGCTCGGCCGCGTCGCGCTGGCGCCCTCGGTCATAGCCGGGCGTACAGCTTGTGGACGGGGCGCGACTGGATCCAGTGGGGATCGTCGTCGGCGACCTCGCCGGCCAGGCAGCGGGCGCGGATCTCGCGCTCGCGCTCGCCGAGCCGGGCGATCTCGGCCATGAACCGATCGGCGGCCTTCTTGTAGAGCGTGGGCCGCGGCTTCTGGGCGTACAGGTCGCTCAGATCCATTGGCTTGCCGTAGACCGCGATCACCGGCCGGGTCCGGCGGATGTCCTTGGCGTAGTTGGCGCGGACGTCGCCGACGAAGTCATTGGACAGGCCGTTGATGAACACCGGGATGATCGTCGGCCGGGCGTGCAGCGCGATCTTGCCGACGCCGGGCTGCGCCGGCAGGAACGTGTACGGATCCTCGCCCGGGTTGCGCCGGCCCTCGGGGTGCACGCCGACCACCGCGCCGGGCCGGTCGAGGAAGCGCATGATCGTGTCGAGGGCGTCGTCGTTGAGCGCGGCGCGCTCGCGCTGCCGGAAGATCGGCGGGTACATGACGCCCGCGCCGACGAAGTAGTTCACGGCCATGCCGAGCGGGTGCTCGTAGAAGAAGTTGGCGCGGACCGGGAAGTACAGGTCGCGCGACCACGGCGCCTTGTCCGCCCAGGCCGCGAGCATGATCGCGAACTGATCGAAGAAGCTGCGGTGGTTCGACACCATCAGCACGCCGCGCTCGGGCCGGAGCGCGAGCAGCTCCTCGAGGCCCTCGGTGTACATCCGGCGGGTCAGCGCGGGGCGGACCCACCACCACGACACGCTGCGCAGCCAGTGGCCCTGCAGCCGCTTGCCCCGGTCGTCCTCGTTCATGAACCGGCCGGCGGCCATCGCCAGGCGCTCGATGCGGGTCAGGTCCTCCGACACGCCGTCATCTATACAGGAACGCGTCGCCAGCGATCCATCGGCGGCGCGCGCTCGATCCATCCGGCCCCACCGCGGCCTGAATCGCGCTATTTGCCGCGGCTGGATCGCGCATCGATCCCGTCGCCGCTCTGATCTCGTCCGGTGGCGCTCTTGACGTTCCGGGGTGGGCCCCGTATTTTCGCGCCGCTCGCCCCCTGGCGCAGGCAAGATCCCGATGTCACTCGAATTCTCAGCCGAGTCGAAGAAGAAGATCGCCGCCCTCTGCGAGCGTTACCCGACCAAGCGACCCGTGGTCCTTGCTGCGCTGCATCTCGCGCAGAAGGAATTCGGTCACTTGAGCGACGACGCCCTTCGCTTGGTCGGCACCACCCTCGACCTCCCGTACGCGCACGTGTACGGCGTCGCCACCTTCTACACGATGTTCCGGCGCGAGCCGGGTGGTCGCACGACCATCCGGGTCTGCACCAACATCTCGTGCATGTTGCGCGGCGGCTACGAGGTCCTCGACGAGTTCAGCGCCAAGCTGAAGCTCGCGCCGGGCGAATCCAGCAAGTCGTTCTCGCTCGTCGAGGAAGAGTGCATCGCGGCCTGCGCCAACGCGCCGGCCGTCCTGTGCGGCACCAAGTACTTCCTCGACGTCACCCCCGCTCAGGTCGCGGCGATCATCGCCGAGCTCGAGCGCGAACCACGGCCCGAAGGGGAGGTCGCCTGATGGCGCTCGCCGATCGAAACACCAAGCTGGTGTCCGCCAAGTTCGGCAACGAGGACGCCAAGACCCTCGCCGGCTACGAGAAGCTCGGCGGGTACCAGATGCTCCGCAAGGCGCTCGCGATGCGCCCGGAGGACATCGCCAACGAGGTCAAGGCCTCGAACCTGCGCGGCCGCGGCGGCGCTGGCTTCGCGACCGGCGTGAAGTGGGGCTTCGTCCCGAAGGACGCCAAGGAAGTCCACCTCGTCTGCAACGCCGACGAGTCGGAGCCGGGCACCTGCAAGGACCGCGAGCTCATCTACTGGGATCCGCACCTGCTCGTCGAGGGCATGGTGATCTCGGCGTTCGCGCTCAAGGCGAAGCACAACTACATCTACATCCGCGGCGAGATGATGCGCGAGTACGCCGTCATCGCGAAAGCGGTCGAGGAGGCCTACGCGCGCGGCTACCTCGGCAAGAACATCCTCGGCTCGGGCTTCGAGTGCCACCTCACGGTGCACCGCGGCGCCGGCGCGTACATCTGCGGCGAGGAGACGGCGCTGCTGAACTCGCTCGAGGGTCTGCGCGGTCAGCCTCGCCTCAAGCCGCCGTTCCCGGCGATCAAGGGCCTGTTCGGCAACCCGACGATCGTCAACAACGTCGAGACCCTGATGAACGTCCCGTTCATCGTCGACAAGGGCGGCGCGTGGTTCGCGGCGCTCGGCCCCGGTCGCTCGGGCGGCACGCGCATGCTGTGCGTCTCGGGTCACGTCAACAAGCCCGGCGTCTACGAGCTGCCGATCGGCATCACGTTCCGCGAGCTGATCGACGAGGTCTGCGGCGGCGTGTGGAAGGGCCGGAAGGCCAAGGCCGTCATCCCCGGTGGCACCTCGATGCCGCCGCTGACCTACGACGAGCTCGATGTGCCCATCGAGTTCGACGCGCTCATGACCGACGAGCGCATCAAGCCGGTCGAGATCGCGCCGGGCGTGCCGTTCGACATGGGCGGCGGGCGTCAGCTGCGCTCGATGGCCGGCTCGGGCGGCGTGGTCGTGATGGACGACCACACCGACATCCCCAAGGCGGTCTGGCGGATCATGAAGTTCTACGCCCACGAGTCGTGCGGCCAGTGCACGCCCTGTCGCGAGGGCACCGGCTGGATGACCAAGGTCGCCAAGCGCGTGGCCGATGCCCAGGGCAAGCCCGGCGACCTCGAGCTGCTCGCGTCGATCGCGCACGGCATCGCCGGCAACACGATCTGCGCGCTCGGCGACGCGGCTGCGTGGCCGATGCTCGGGTTCCTCACCAAGTTCCGCCCCGACTTCGAGGCGGCGCTCGCCGCGTCCGGAGCGGCCGCGTGAGCGGCCGGGTCCTGGCCGCGATCGCGGCCCTGTTCCTCGTCCTCGGCCTGGTCGCCGCCGGCACCGCGGCCGCGCAGCCCGCGGGCGGCGACGCCCCGTCGGTCACCATCCAGGCGACCCCGGGCGCCGGCGTCTCGACCGCGTCGCGCGACATCGCGACCGGCTCGGGCGCGGGCATGGCGATCCTGTTCTGGGCGCTCGCGCTCGGGACCGTCGGCGGCGCGGCGTTCGTGCTCACCCGCCGCAACCTGATCGCCGCGGTCATGGGCATGGTCGGCACGTTCCTCGCGCTCGCCGGCCTCTACATGATGCTCTACGCGAGCTTCCTCGCGGTCATCCAGATGCTGGTCTACGCCGGCGCCATCATGGTGCTGTTCGTGTTCGTCATCATGGTGCTCAACCGGCCCGAGGACGAGCCGTGGGGCATGGTCGGCCTGCCCGGCAAGGCGCTCGCCGGCCTGGCGATGCTGTACCTGCTGGTCCGCCTGGTGATGCTGGTGTGGTCGGTCAACGTGCCCGACACGGCGCTGGTCGCGCCGGCCGCGGTCGCGTTCCCCGGCGATGCCGCGCACACGGTCTACGAGTTCGGCTCGACCGCCGCGGTCGGCACCAGCCTGTTCAGCGACTACCTGTTCCCGTTCGAGGCCATCTCGATCCTGCTGCTCATCGCCGTCGTCGGCGCGATCGCGGTCGCGCGGCCGCTCAACGACGCTGACGAGCTGCCGGGCGCGCAGCCGCCCGCGCCCACGGGAGGACACTGATGAACGACCTCCTGACCCATATCGGCTACGGCCACTTCCTGGTCCTGGCCGCGGTGCTGTTCGTCATGGGCGTCGCGGGCGTCCTCATGCGGCGCAACGCGCTCATCATCATGATGAGCATCGAGCTCATGCTCAACGCCGCGAACCTGACCGTGCTGACGTTCGCGCGCATGCACGGCGACGTCTCCGGCCACACCTTCGCGCTCATCGTGATCGCCGTCGCGGCCGCCGAGGTCGCGGTCGGATTGGCGATCGTGGTGGCGCTGTTCCGCGGCCGCCGTCACGTCGACGTCGATCGCCTCAACACGCTGAAGCACTAGCGCCAAGCCATGACCGACACGAGCCTCCAGTTCGCGGGTATCCCGCTGGTCGCATGGGTCGCGGCGCTGCCGCTGCTCGGTGCGTTCATCAACCTCCTGTTCGGCCGCGCGATGTCGCGGAGCATGGTGCACGTCGTCGCGGTGGCCTCGGTCGCGGCCGCGTTTGGCGTCGCGGCGTACCTGGTCTTCGGGCCGCTGCTCACGCAGTTCCGCGCGCACGAGGGCGAGGGCGGGGTCGAGATCTCGCGCACGCTGTGGACCTGGATCGAGGTCGGCCCGGCCGACAGCGTCTTCAAGGTCGACCTCGCGTTCCGCCTCGACACGCTGTCCGGCGTGATGGTCCTCATCATCACCGGCGTCGGCACGCTCATTCACCTCTACTCGACCGGGTACATGTCCGAGGAGCCGCGCTACGCCGCGTACTTCGGCTACCTGAACCTGTTCACCGGCGCGATGCTCATCCTGGTGCTCGGCGCCAACCTGCCGGTCATGTTCATCGGCTGGGAGGGCGTCGGTCTGTGCTCGTTCCTGCTGATCGGCTTCTGGTTCGAGAACGAGAGCTACGCGACCGCCGGCCGCAAGGCGTTCGTCGTCAATCGCATCGGTGACTTCGCGTTCCTCCTCGGCATGTTCCTCTTGTGGTGGGTGACCAAGTCGCTCGACTTCAACGACATCCGCGAGGTCGCGCAGCAGGGCTCGAGCCAGCTCACGTCGGACCCGCACTTCATGGGCTTCGATCGCTGGGCGACGATCATCTGCGTGCTGCTGTTCATCGGCGCCTGCGGCAAGTCGGCCCAGGTCCCGCTGTACGTCTGGCTCCCGGACGCGATGGCGGGCCCGACCCCGGTCTCGGCGCTCATCCACGCCGCGACGATGGTGACGGCCGGCGTCTACATGGTCTGCCGGCTGTCGTTCCTGTTCTCGCTGTCGACCACCGCGATGCTGATCGTTGCCACGGTCGGCACGATCACCGCGCTCGCGGCCGCGTTCATGGCGTTCGCCCAGACCGACCTCAAGAAGGTCCTGGCGTACTCCACGGTCTCGCAGCTCGGCTTCATGTTCGTCGCCGCCGGCACCGGCAACTGGGTCGCCGCGATCTTCCACCTCGGCACCCACGCGTTCTTCAAGGCCGGCCTGTTCCTGGGCGCGGGCTCGGTCATGCACGGCATGAACGGGTCGGGCGACATCACCCGGATGGGTGGTCTGCGCAAGCACATGAAGACCACGCGGGCGACCTTCCTCATCTACTGCCTCGCGATCGCCGGCATCTTCCCGTTCGCCGGCTTCTTCTCGAAGGACGAGATCCTGGGCGGCGCCTGGGCCGCGCACCTCGAGGGCTGGGGCGCGTACGGCAAGGTGCTGTTCGTCGCGCTGTCGCTCGCGGCGCTCGGCACCGCGTTCTACATGTGGCGCCTGTACTTCCTCGTCTTCAGCGGCGAGGAGCGGTCCGAGGACGCCAAGCACGCGCACGAGTCGCCGTGGACGATGACGGTGCCGCTGGTGGTGCTCGCCGCGCTGACCGCGGTCGCCGGCTTCCTGGCGTTCCCGCACCTCCACTCGCTCGACAGCAAGTACCTCCACCTGCTCAGCGGCTGGCTCGAGCCCGCCGTCGATGGCGCGACCGAGGCCCACAACGCCGACGGCACGACCTACCTCTTGCTCGCGATCGCGCTCGGCATCGGCGCGCTCGGCATCGGCATCGCGTACTCGCTCTACGGCCGCGGGCCGTCGGCGAAGGTCGCGGGCTGGACCGCCGAGGGCGAGCCGCTGCACGAGGCGTACGAGGCGTCCAAGAACAAGCTCTGGGTCGACGAGATCTACGAGGTCATCTTCCTCAAGCCGTTCCGGTTCCTCGCGCGGTTCCTGTTCGAGTTCGTCGATCGCTTCGTGATCGACACGATCCTGGTCGGTGGCTGGGCGTTCCTCGTCGGGCTGTTCAGCCGGCTGATGCGCTGGGTCCAGAACGGTCAGGTCCAGCGCTACATCGTCGGCATGGTCGTCGGCGCCGCCGCGATCTTCTTCTTCGTGTCGCGCGGCCACTCGCCGACGTTCAGCTACAAGGAAGTCCCCGCCGGCGTCGAGCTGCGCGCCGAGCCCGGCGAGGGCCTGGCCGGCGTGGGCGCGACCTACCAGTGGGACCTCGACGGCGATGGCCAGCCCGATCGCAAGCCGGGCGCCAAGCCCGACGCCACGGACGCCGCCGCGTTCGTGTCGGATCCGGTCCTGACCGTGAAGGCCGGCGACCTGGCCGCCTCGGGCGTGACCCTGTGGATCAAGCCGCCCGGCGGCAAGAAAGCGGTCAGCGTGACCCGCGCCATCCAGTTCGACTCGCCTGAGCGCGCCGCGGCGGAAGGGGGGAAGTGACCATGCAGCCCGGCTACTTCGTCCTGCCGCTCCTGCTCGCGCTGCCGCTGCTCGGCGCCATCTTCGTGATGTGCACGCCGAAGGAGGAGCACGCGCTCCACCGGGGCATCGGCCTGTTCTTCACGACGCTGACCTTCGCGGTCTCGCTCCTGACGCTCAGCTACTTCAACAAGACCGTGGCGGGCTACCAGGAGGTCCTGGATGTCCCGTGGATCCCCGGCCTCGGCGCCCACTTCAAGGTCGGCATCGACGGCATCTCGCTGTGGCTGGTGCTGCTGACCACGTTCCTCATGCCGATCACGATGCTGGCCGCCCACAAGGCGATCGACCGGCACGTGCGCGAGTTCACCGCCGCGATGCTGATCCTCGAGGTCGGCATGATCGGCGCGTTCATCTCGCTCGACGTCTTCCTCTTCTACGTGATGTGGGAGGTGATGCTGATCCCGATGTACTTGCTGATCGGCATCTGGGGCGGGCAGCGCCGGCTCTACGCGTCGATCAAGTTCGTGCTGTACACGATGGTCGGCTCGCTCCTGATGCTGGTCGCGATCCTCTACCTGTACACGCAGTACGGATCGGTGACCGGCGAGTACACGACCGACCTCGAGAAGCTGACCTCGCTGGTGCTGCCGCACAACGCCCAGGTCTGGTGCTTCGTGGCGTTCGCGCTGGCGTTCGCCATCAAGGTCCCGCTGTTCCCGCTGCACACCTGGTTGCCCGACGCCCACGTCGAGGCGCCGACCGCGGGCTCGGTGATCCTGGCCGGCGTGATGCTGAAGTTCGGCATCTTCGGCTTCCTGCGCTTCGCGATCCCGCTGTTCCCGTATGGCGCCCAGGTCTGCGCGCCGTACATCGGCGTGCTCGCGGTCATCGGCATCATCTACGGCGCGCTGGTCGCCTTCGCCCAGGACGACGTCAAGAAGCTGGTCGCGTACTCCTCGGTCTCGCACCTCGGGTTCTGCGTGCTCGGCGTGTTCGCGATGAACTCCGCCGGCATCAGCGGCTCGATCTTCGCGATGCTGTCGCACGGCCTCACCACCGGCGGCCTGTTCCTCGGCATCGGCATGCTCTACGAGCGCCGCCACACCCGCCGGCTGGCGGAGTACGGCGGCATCTGGAAGCAGATGCCGGTGTTCTCGGCGCTGTTCCTGATCATCACGATGGGCTCCGCGGGCCTGCCCGGCCTGTCGGGCTTCATCGGCGAGTTCCTGTCGCTGTTCGGCACGTTCAACGCCGAGCAGTCGTCGCTGCCGATGCCGCGCCTGCTGGGCGCGCTGGCCGCGACCGGCGTCATCCTCGGCGCGGTCTACCTGCTCTACATGTTCCAGAAGGTCTTCTTCGGGAAGCTCGACAAGACCAAGAACGGCAACCTGCCCGACATGAGCGACCGCGAGCTGGTGGTGTTCCTGCCGCTGGTGCTCGGCATCTTCATCCTGGGCGTCGCGCCGCGGCCGCTCCTGCGGTCGATGGAGCCGTCGGTCGACGCGTTCGTGAACCAGTACCACAACAAGCTGGTCGAGCCTGACGGCCCGGCCCACCTGCAGGGCCACGCGGCGCCGACCGCGGCGGCTGACGCGGTCAACGCCCCGCGCGCCGATGCCGGCAACGGCGTCGAGCGCGACCTGGGCAAGATCGCGGCGCAGGCGCGGGAGGTCGAGCGCACGCTCGACGCCGCGAACCGCGCGCCGGCTGCGGCTCGCGTCGCGGGAGGTGCCCAATGACCTTCGTCACCACTGACATGGCGTACATCGCGCCGCTGCTCATCCTCACCGTCACCGGCATGCTGCTGGTGATCGCCGAGTCGTTCTTCCGCGGGCGCGATCGCGCGGGCCTCATGGGCCTGGCGGTCGCCGGCTCGGTCGCCTCGTTCGTCGCCTCGGTGGTGCTGTACCGCCAGCTCGAGCCCGGCTCGAGCAAGCTCATCTTCGACGGCATGCTGGTCGCCGACCGGTTCGGCTTCGCGCTGACCGGCCTGTTCTCGGTCATCACCGCGCTGGTCGCGATGTCGACCCCGGCCCACCAGCGCGAGCACGGCTGGGAGAACGGCGAGTACTACGCGATCCTGCTCCTGTCGGCGGCGGGCATGACGATGCTCGCGCAGGCCGCGCACCTGGTCGCGATCTTCATCGGCGTCGAGACGATGTCGATCGGCGTGTACGTCATGACGGCGCTGCGCCGCCGGTCGCGCCGCGGCAACGAGGCCGCGCTCAAGTACTTCCTGATGGGCGCGTTCGCCACCGGCTTCCTGCTCTACGGCATGGCGCTGGTCTACGGCGCGGCGGGCACCGCCGAGCTCGCGCAGATGAAGACCAAGCTGCTCGCGACCGCGAACCCCGAGATCGCGATCGCCGGCATCCTGCTCATGGTCATCGCGTTCGGCTTCAAGCTGGCCGCGGTGCCGTTCCACATGTGGGCGCCCGATGCCTACGAGGGCGCGCCGACCCCGGTGACCGCGTTCATGGCGGCGGGCGTGAAGGCCGCCGCGGTCGCCGCGATGATCCGGCTCTTCGGCCAGTACCTCGGCGGCGACGTGCTGCCGTTCGGCGCGGTCGGCTGGGCCAGCCCCATGGTCATCATCGCCGGCCTGACGATCACCGTCGGTAACATCGCGGCGGTCCGCCAGAACAACGTCAAGCGCATGCTGGCGTACTCGTCGATCTCGCACGGCGGCGTGATGCTCGTCGGCCTGGCGGCGATGGGCCTCGGCTCGAGCACCGGCCAGTCCTCGCTGGTCTACTACCTGATCGCCTACAGCATCACGACCATCGCCTCGTTCGCGGTGGTGAGCTGGGTCGGGTCGCGCGATCGCGAGCGCCTCCTGGTCGACGACTGGGCCGGCCTCGGGCAGAAGCACCCGGCCGCCGCGCTCGCGATGACCGTGGCGCTGCTGTCGCTCGGCGGCCTGCCGCCGACCGCCGGCTTCTTCGGCAAGTTCTACGTCTTCAAGTCGGCGATGGACGTCGCGGACAACCAGCTCATCTGGCTGGTCGCGATCGGCGTCGTCAACTCGGCGATCAGCATCTACTACTACCTGCGCCTGGTCACCGCGATGTACTTCCGCGAGCCGACCGAGCCGTTCACGCCGAGCCGCTCGGCGCCGCTCGAGGTGGTGATGGTGCTGTGCCCCATCATCATCCTCGCGATGGGGCTCCTGCCGGGCTTCTGGCTCGGCCTCGGCAACTGAGCCGCGACACGCTCCGGAACCGCCGAGGCCCGTCGCGAGACGGGCCTCGATGCGTTTCGGGGCGGCGAGGGCGCCCCGTAGCTCACCGGTCAGAGGCTCAGTAGCACTTGATGCCGCCGGACGGCGGGCACGTGATGCTGCAGGCTTCCTGCGAGGGGCCCGCCCCACACTGCAGGACCCACTGCGTGACCCCACCGCCGGCGGCCGTGGTGAGCTGCACGCTGGTCAGGCTGCGGACGTTCTCGCGAGAGAGCTCGAGTTTCTTGCTGCGCTTGTTCATGGATCGCTCCTGTCGTCGGCGGCGCACCGTGCGCCGCGCTCGACAGGCACCCTAGCGAAGCGCGGCCGCGCGCCCGGCGCGCGCGCAGCGGGCCGGCCGGGTGCTGCCGTGAACCGGCCGCGCGGTGCAGCGAAGCGGCGCGATCTCACGCCGCGATCTCACAGTAGGCCGAGCAGCCGGTCGACCTGGTCCTTGAAGGTGCGCGACAGCTTGAGGCGGGTGCCGTCGTGGAGGAAGACGACGTGCTCGCCGTGGAACATCGGCTCGAGCTCCTTGACCCGCTTCACGTTGACGATCGTCTTGCGGTGGATGCGGACGAAGCGCGACGGATCGAGGGAGGCGGCGAGCTTGTGCAGGGACTGCCGCACGAGGAACGAGCGGCCGCCGGCGTGGACCTCGGCGTAGTAGTCCTGGGCCTCGATCCAGTCGATGTCGTCGACCTGCAGCGAGGCGATGCGGCTGCCGGTCCGGATGACCAGGCGCTCGAGCGGGGCGGGCGCGGGCCGGGCCGCGCGGCGGGCGAGCGCGTGCCGCCTGGCGCGCTCGAGGGCGCGCGCGAACCGCGCGTCGTCGAATGGCTTGAGCAGGTAGTCGGCGACGTCGAGATCGAACGCGCCGAGCGCGTGATCCGCGAACGCCGTGACCAGCACCGTCGTCGGCGGCGCGGCGAGGCGGGCGAGGGCGGTGAGCCCGTCGAGGTCGGGCATGCGGATGTCGAGGAAGAGCAGCGCGACGTCCTCGCGCGCGATGACCTCGAGCGCGGCCGCGCCGCTGTCGCACTCGCCGACGACCTCGACGTCGGGATCGCGGTCGAGCAACAGGCGCAGGGTCGCGCGCGCCAGCGGCTCGTCGTCGACGATCAGCGCGGCCAGCGGCGCGCTCACGACGCCGCTCCGCCGCGCGGCAGCTCGATCCGCACCTCGAGCCCGCCGCCGGCCGTGCTGGCGAGCTCGAAGCGATGGTCGTCGCCGTAGAGCGCGTCGAGCCGGGCCCGGGTGTTGCGCAGCCCGATGCCCTGCCCGGGCGCGGGCGCGCCGCGGGTGCCGCCGTGATCGCGGACCAGCAGGTGGAGCCGGTCGCCGCTGGCGCGGGCGCGGACCTCGAGGTCGACCGCGGCCACGCTCCGCTCGACGCCGTGGCGGATGGCGTTGTCGAGGAGCGGCTGCAGGATCAGCCGCGGCACGCGCGCGGCCGCGAGATCCGCCGCGACATCGAGCTCGACCCGCAGCCGGTCGCCGAAGCGCAGCTGCTGCAGCGCCAGGTAGGCGCGGGCGAGGTCGGCCTCGTCGCCGAGCGCGATCTCGTGCTCGCCGTCGCCGGCGAGAGTGGCGCGCAGGAGCTCGCCGAGCGTGGCCAGGCTGGTGACCGCGTCGTCGTTGCGGTGGGCCCGGACCAGCGCGCCGACCGCGTGCAGCGTGTTGAACAGGAAGTGCGGCTGCAGCTGCATCTCGAGGGCGCGCAGCCGCGCGTGCGCGAGCTCGCGATCGAGCGCGGCCTGGGCCGCGACCCGCTCGCGGTAGCGCGCGTTGGCGCGCTGGGCCGCGCCGATCGCCACCACCGCGACGTACGAGAAGCCGTCGATCAGCAGGGTCGCCATGAACAGCGCCACGACCGACGACGCCTGCCCGCCGAAGAACGCCGCGAACAGCCCGTGCTGCACGATCGAATCGAGCAGCGTGACGCCGACCAGCGCCGCGGCGTGCGTGGCGACCGCCCGCGCCCGCGCGCCCGGCTCGAAGGACGTGCGCCGCCCGAGCCAGAGCAAGAGCGGCGTGTACAGCGCCCACATCGCCATGCTCACGAACGAGGCCACGTGCCACGGCGCCGAGGGCGCGCGACCCGCGAGGTACGCGTCGACGAGGTTGTGGCCCGACACGAACGCCAGCACCGCGCCCCAGGCGCCGGCGATGCTGCCCCAGGAGGCGCGGCGATAGGCGCCGCGCAGATCGTCAGTCGCGGTCGCGTCCATCGCGCGGCGACGCTACCGCGATCGCGATGGGGGCGGACCGTCCCTCACGCTCGCGTGGGTCCCGCGACAAGACGCTCGATCTCCGGGCGCGGCTGTCCTAGCATCGGTCCATGCGAATCGGGGCCGCATGGGGAATCGCGCTCGCGCTGGTCAGCTGTTCCGGCAAGAAGGACAGCGGCGGCTCGGCTACACCACCACCGACCGCCAGCGGCGCGCCCGCGGCATCGGGATCGGCGGTCGCGAGCGGCGCGGCGACGACGCCGGGCTCTGGCAGCGCGGCTGACGCGCCGGTTGCGGCGACCAGCGACGCGCCCGCGGCCGCCGCGGCCGAGCGACCGCTCTACTACGATCGCGAGCTGACCGACGCCGATCTCGACGGCCGGTCGCTGCGCGAGCTCTCGCTGATGCGCAACTGGATCTTCGCGCGCGTCGGCAACCCGTTTCGCAAGGCGTGGCTGCGCGAGTACTTCGGGAAGCAGGCCTGGTACCACGCCGCCGACAAGGCCGACGAGTCGCAGCTGACCGCGATCGATCGCGCGAACGCCAAGCGGATCGCCGCGCGCGAGGCGGGCTTCACGCCCGAGCAGCTGGCGACCATCAAGGACGCCATCGCGGCCAAGGCCAGCCCGTCGGCCGAGGAGCAGATCGAGCTCTCGCTGGTGTCGACGCGCCTCGGGACCTGGGCCGGTGAGGCCCCGGCCGCCGGCGATGCCAAGCACACCCCGCTCGAGGATCCGGCCCGGCTCGATGCGCTGCTCGCCCTCGATGATCTCGCGAACCTGTCGCGGCGCGACCTGCGCATGCTGCGCAACACGGTCTACGCCCGCCGCGGTCGCCCGTTCAAGTCCGAGCTGCTGCAGCAGTGGTTCGGCGACATGGCCTGGTACCACGCCGATCCCGACTACTCCGACACGCGCCTGTCCGCGATCGATCAGAAGAACATCCACCTGATCCGCAGCGTCGAGGACCAGCTCGGTGGCCCGCTCTCCGATCACGACCAAAAAGACGAAGAGGGTTGGTTCTCAGGCAGTTGATGAGCTCACGGGCGCCCCGTGCGGGCGTCGAGCGGAGCTGGAGCGGCGGTCACCCGACGCGATGGGGATCGTGCGCCGTCGTGGTGGCGTGCGCCCTCGCGGTCGCGGGCTGCCATCGCGACGCGCGCGCGCGGCTGTGGATCGGCGGTGACGTGCACCTCGGGACCCGCGGGGCGCCGGCGGCGGCGCGGCTCGCGCCGCTCGCGGAGGTGCTCGCCGGAGCCACCGGCGTGATCAACCTCGAGGGCCCGGTGGCCGACGCGGCGGGGCCGGGTCGCCTCGCCAACGGCGCCGCGCTGGTGCCGGGCCTGGCGCCGCGGGTGCGGGTCGCCGGCGTCGCCAACAACCACGCGGCCGACGCCGGCCCCGACGGGGCCGCGCGCACGATCGCGGTGCTGCGCGCCGCCGGCATCGCGCCCGCTGGTGAGCGCGCGGGCGCGGCGGTGATCGACCTCGACGGCCTGCGCGTGGTCGTCAGCGCGCACGATCTGAGCCGTGGCACGCCGGCGGGCCTCGGCGCCGAGCTCGCCCTGGCGCGCACGCAGGGCGACGTGCTGATCGCGATGTTCCACACCGATGGCCCACCCTCGTACCTGCCGCGGCCCGAGCTGCGCGACGCGGTGGCGCGCGCGCTCCGCGCGGGCGCGGCGGTGGTCGTGGCGCAGGGCTCGCACGCGCTCGCCGCCGTCGAGCGTCGGGATCGCGCCGTGATCGCCTGGGGCCTCGGCAACCTGCTGTTCGACTGCGACTGCACCGACGAACGCGATGGCCTGATCGTGCGCGTCGACCTCGACGCGAGCGGTGTCGTCGACGCCGCGGTGATCCCGGTCGACGCCGGCCTCCACGGCGAGCCCGCGCGCCTCGCGGCCGACGCCGCGCTCACGTTCGATCTGCTCGCGAGCCTGCGCTCGTCGCCGCTCGCGCGCAGCGGGGCGAGCGCGCGGATCCTCGCGACGCCGCCGTAGCGGCGCGCTCACGCGACGCGCGCGCACGGGATCGGCGGCGGCGGCCACAGGAGCGGGCGCAGCGGGCCGCGGACGATCGCGGTCAGGATCAGCGGCCAGAGCGCGAGCGCGCCGACGAACGGCGCGGTGGCGTGGTGGATGAACCGCGCGGCGGCGAGCGTGTGGAGGCCGGCGACGATCAGATACGCGGCGAGGGCGCGGCGGCGCGCGATGGCGTGTGGCGCGAGCAGCGCGCGACCCGCGCGGGCGTGCAGGATCGCGCGCACGATCCCGAGGCCGAAGGTCGCGAGCACCAGCGCCACGTGGCCGCGGTCGTCGTGGGGCGAGTGCGTGCAGCCGCAGTAGTAGGCCTGCTCCGCGAGGTTGTCCCAGATCAGGAGCGCGCTGATCACGAGCGCGCAGGCGAGGGCGCCGCCGAGGACGGCGCCGATCTGCATCAGGCGGGCGAGGGCGCGCGCGTCGGCCACGGCGTCCCAACGCCCGGGGCCCGCCCGCTGTTCCCGGCGGGCGGCGCGCCGATTCGCGAATTCTTCCAGCGCGTCCGGCGTTGGTCTACTGTGCGCCCCATGCGGCTCCGGCTGACCCTGCTCATCGCGCTCGTCGGCGCGATCGCGAGCTGCAAGGCCGCACCCGCGCAGGACGGCCCGGGCGCGCGGCGCGCGTTCTACTACTGGCGCACGACCTTCGCCTTGTCCGCAGCCGAGCGCACCGCGCTGACCGAGGCGCACGTGACCACGCTCTACGTGCGCGCGTTCGATCTGGGCTGGAGCGCGATCGAGGGCCGCGCCGAGGTCCTGGGCGGGCTGACCTCCGCCGAGGCCGCGCCCGCCGGCGTCGACGTGGTGCCGGTGGTCTACATCAAGAACGAGGTCTTCCAGAAGCTGGCGACCGCGAAGCTGCCCGAGCTCGCGCAGACCACCTGGACCGGCGTCCAGGCCCGGATGCGCGCGCTGGGCGCGCCGCGCGAGCTGCAGCTCGACTGCGACTGGACGCCCTCGACTCGCGACGCGTACTTCGCGTTCCTGCGGCAGCTGCGCGCGGTCGCGGGCGTGCCGCTGTCGGCGACGATCCGACTGCACCAGGCGAAGTTCCGCGAGAAGACCGGCGTGCCGCCGGTCGAGCGCGGGATGCTGATGTTCTACAACATGGGCACCTTCAGCGCGGCCGAGGGCAAGCGCGCGATCTTCGACGCGCCGACCGCGAGCCAGTACCTCGAGCGCCTGCCGACCTACCCGCTGCCGCTCGACGTCGCGCTGCCGATCTACTCCTGGAGCGTGCAGCTGCGCGACGACCGGGTCGAGGCGCTGCTCCAGGCGGTCGATCCGGACGAGCTGCCGAAGCTCGATTTTGTCGAGGCGGCCGGCGACGACCGCTTCCGCGTGACCCGCAGCGCGTTCCTGCACGGCACGATGCTGCGGGAAGGCGATATGCTCAAGATCGAGCGGATGGGGCCAGCGGACACGCTGGAGGCGGCGGCGCTCGTCGCCCCTCGGCTCCCCCCTGGATCGCGCACCGTGTCGCTGTTCGACCTGTCCGAAAGGAACCTGACGCGTTATGGCACCGACGACCTCGAGCACATCTTTGGCGCGCTTCGCTAGGGTCGCGCTGGGCGCGAGCTTCGCGGCGCTCGCGTGCGTGGCGATCCTCGGCGAGCAGGCCCAGGCCTGCGGCGGCGGCGACTTCTACGGCATCACCGAGCTCACGACCTTCGATCCGAAGGTCCTCGGCGATCCGATCAACGACGGGCTCTACTACGACCCGTTCATCGCCGGCTACCAGGGCGCGTGCGAGGCGTGCGCGAACCCGGTGCTCGCCGACTGGAACGGCTACCTCAAGGGCGCGATCCTGCCGGCGGACTGGGAGAAGATCCTCTACCAGGCGACGCCGTCGGAGCTGACCGCGATCGGCCAGAAGCTCGCGGGCAAGGCCAAGGCTGCGCCCAAGGGTTACGAGCAGAGCTCGATCTGGAAGACGCCGGCCGCCGCCGACAAGCTGCGCGGCGCGATCGAGTTCGTGCAGCTCGCGCGCGAGGTCGAGGGCTTCAGCTCGTTCGAGGCCTACGACGCCGACGGCAACGCCAAGCCCACGAGCGCGCCGCCCGACGATCTGCTCGCGACCGCGCGCGCCGGCAGCAAGAGCAAGGATCGCTTCCTGGCCCAGCGCTACGCCTTCCAGGCGGTGCGCGTCCTGTTCTACCGGCGCGACTGGGCCGGGACCGTCGCGTTCGTCGACAAGAACGCGAGCCTCCTGGCCTCGCCGTCCGACGACCTGGCGTGGAACGCGCGGCTCTACGCCGCCGGCGCGCTGTCGCGCGACGGCAAGCGCGCCCGCGCCAACCTCGAGCTGGCGCGGATCCACGCCAACTACCCGCCGCTGTCGGCGACCGCCGCCAACGACTTCCGCCCGGCCGAGGAGACCGACTGGCGCGCGTCCTTGAAGCTGGCGAAGACCGCGCGCGAGAAGACCGAGCTGTGGCGGCTCGTCGGCATCAAGAACGACGGCGTCGTCGCGATGCAGGAGATCCTCAAGCTCGATCCGAAGTCGCCGCTCATCGGCCTCCTGCTCGTGCGCGAGCTGGCGCATGCGGAGAGCCGCGGCATGGGCATGTGGGGCGAGAAGCCCGAACCGAGCGAGCTCGAGGCCCAGAAGAAGGCCTACGCCACCCTCGAGAAGATCGCGCTCGACCAGATCGCGCGCGGCGGCGACAAGCCGTGGCTGATGGAGCTGGTCGCCGGCCACATCGCGGCCAAGCGCGGCGATCTCGCGGCGGCGCGCGCGCACCTCGGCCGCGCCACGGCGGCGAAGCCCGGTGATGCCGCGGTCGCGAGCCAGGCCAAGGCCAGCCTCGCGCTGGCGCTGGTCGCGAACTGGAAGATCGGGCCGGCCTACGAGCAGGAGCTCGCGACCACCGTCGCCGGGCTCGATCCGAGCTTCGGCCGCGCCGACAGCGTGCGCAGCGCGATCCGCAGCCAGCTCGCCGGGATCTACGCCAAGGCCGGCCAGATCGTCGACGCCGAGTTCCTGCTGCCCGGCACCGTCGAGCCCTACGATCCGTACTCGTCGCGCCCGACCGGCGCGAAGTCGAAGTGGGACGACGTCGGGTTCATCCAGCAGATGATCACCCGCGCCGGCAAGACCACGACCCCGTTCGACAAGTTCGTCGTGGGCTCGAGCTTCACGATCGCCGGGCTGCAGCAGGACCTGGCGTCGCGCTACTTGCTCGACGGCGACTTCGCCACCGCGGCCAAGGGGTTCGCGGCGGTCGCCGACCCGGGGCGGCTCGGCACCGATCCGTTCGTCATGCACGTCGTGGACTGCCACGACTGCGATCACGACAAGTACGCGAACGCCTCGTGGACCCGCGCGAGCCTGGCCAAGAAGCTCGCCGAGCTCGAGAAGACCGCCAAGGGCAACGGCGAGGCCGCGGCCCAGGCCGCGATGCAGCTGGGCAGCGCGCTCTACAACATCTCGTATCACGGCAACGCGCGCACGTTCCTCGAGAACACCCACCAGGTCACCGGCGACACCAGCCTGGCGCTGCGCTGGTACAAGCGCGCCTACGAGCTGTCGAAGAACCGCGACTTCAAGGCGCGCGCCGCCTACTACGCGGCGAAGGCCGAGCTCGGCAACCTGATCACCCAGGCCGAGACCGCGAACCCGGATGGCACCGGCACGCCGCAGCCGCTGGTCCCGACCACGTGGTTCGCCGTGCTCAAGCAGTACAACGACACCAAGTACTACCGGCAGGTGCTGCGCGAGTGCGGCTACTTCAGCGACTGGCTGAAGCACTGAGCGTCACGCGAGTGGCACGCACAGCTCGGTCCGCAGGTCCTCGGGCGCGGCGTCGCCCGGGGTGTTGCGGTAGCGCTCGAAGCTGACGCCGGCGATCGCGTGGTCGGTCGCCGGCAGCCACTCGCCGAGGAGGCGCGCCCAGGTGTCGCCGAGGCCGGCGTAGGGGCCCGCGTGGGTCGTGCAGGCGTGCCGGCCGCCGGGCAGGTGGAGCTCCTCGAGGCCCGCGGGCAGCGCGGCGCCCGCGGGGATCGCGATCGCGGCGTCGGCGCGCAGCTCGTGCGCGGGCGTGGCCTCGGGATCATCGTGGTAGACCGCGACCATCGCGAGCTCGGGGTGACGGTAGAGCCCGGCCGGGCCTGCGATCGCATCGAGCCGAGCGAAGGCCAGGGCGATGCGCGGGTAGGGGCCGACGTGGCGGACCGCGGCGAGGCGTAAGGGCGGCAGGTCCTCGATCGTCACGACCAGCGGGCGCTCGGCGACGAACGGCGCCATCTCGATCGTCCCGGCTCCGTAGTGGATGCCGGACCGGGCGGCCAGCGCGGTCGGGTGCGGGGCGGCCTCGGCCGCGACCGCGGTCGGCGGCTGGCGCCGGTAGGCCGCAGGTGGCGCGCCGAACCGGGCGCGGAACGCGCGGGTGAACGCCTCGTGCGCGTCGTAGCCGGCGTCGAGGGCGATCGCGGTGACCGGGCGATCGCCGTGCAAGAGCTCGTGGGCCGCGCGCTCGAGGCGCAGCCGCCGGTGCAGCTCGAGCGGGGTCTCGCCGACCAGGCCGCGGAAGACGTGATGGAAGTGGAGCGGCGCCAGCGCGGCCGTCCGGGCCAGCTCGCCCAGGTCGACGGCGCGGTCGAGGTGCCGGGCGATCGTCGCGACGGCGCGCTGGATCGCCGCGCGGTAGTGGGTGCGGGTCTCGGGCTTCATGCGATCACGCTACCCAGGTGACGCGGCGGTCGCTTGACCGCCCTTGCGATTCTGACGCGGGAATCGCCGCCGCGTCAGGTGGCGGCCCCCGCGCGCGCGCCGCGCGATGCGTTATGGTCGCGCGCGATGTCCTCGATGGATCCCGCGACCGCGCTCGCCGCGCTCGCTGCTCGCGCCGGTGTCGACACCTCGTACTTCGGCTGGGATGGCCAGCCGGTCCACGCCCGCCCCGACGCGCTCTGCGCCGTGCTCCGCGCCTTCGGGCACGATGTCCGGGATCCGGACGATGCGCCCCGCGCCCTCGCCGCCGCCGAGCGCGCCCACTGGGCCGAGCTGGCGCCGCCGGTCGCGGTCGCCTGGGACGGCGCCGAGCTGGCGCTGGCGCTGCGCGTGCCCGCCGAGCGCGACGACGCCTGGTCGCTCGAGCTGGTGCTCGAGTCGGGCGCGCGCCACGCCGCCGCCGGGCGGCTGTTCGAGCTCGAGGCCAGCGACCACGCGTGGCCCGAGGCGCTCGGCGGCCAGGTCCACTGCGTGCGCCACGCGCGCATCGCGGTCGGCGAGCTGGGCTACCACACGCTCGCGTGGCGGGTCGGCGAGGCGTCCGGCCGCACCCACGTGATCGCCGCGCCCACGGTCGCGTACGGCGCGCCCGGCACCGGCGAGCCGCGCTGGGGCGCGTTCGCCCCGCTGTACGCCGCGCGGACCCCGGGCTCGGGCGGCGCCGGCGATCTCGCGACCCTCGCGGCCTTGCGCCGGCTGGTCGCCGATCGCGGCGGCCACTACCTCGCGACCCTGCCGCTGCTCGCGGCGTTCCTCGACGAGCCCTGCCAGGCGAGCCCGTACTCGCCGGCGTCGCGGCTCGGATGGAACGAGCTCTACCTCGCGCTCGCCGACGACACGACCGCGTGGCGCGCGGCCGCCGCCGAGCGCGCGGCGCGCTTCCGCGAGCCGCTGGTCGACTACCGCCGGCAGTACGCGTGGCGGCGCGCGGCGATCGATGAAGAAGCGGCGCGCGCGTGGGGCGATCCGGTGACCGCGGCGGCGATGCGGGCGTTCGCGGCCCGGGGCCCGGTCCTCGACTACGCGATGTTCCGCGCGCTCGGCGAGGCCCAGCGCGCGCCGTGGTCGGCGTGGCCCGCGTCGATCCGCGATGGCGCGCCGGTCGCGACCGACATCGATCACCTGCCCGCGCTGCCCGGGCTCGATCCCGCGCGCGTCCGCACCCACGTGTTCGCGCAGTGGGCGATGGATCGCCAGCTGACCGCGCAGCAGGATCCGCGCTGCGGCCTGTACCTCGACCTGCCGGTCGGCGTGGGCTGCGATGCCTACGAGGTCTGGCGCCACCGCGATCTGTTCGCGCTCGAGGCCGCCGCCGGTGCGCCGCCCGACGCGCTGTTCCTCGGCGGCCAGGACTGGGGCCTGCCGCCGCTGCGCCCCGCGGCGAGCCGCGCCACCGGCCACGCCTACCTCGCCGCGTGCGTGCGCCACCACATGGCCCACGCCAGCATGCTGCGCGTCGATCACGTCATGGGCCTGTGGCGGCTGTACTGCGTGCCGCGCGGATTCGGCGCGCGCGATGGCGTCTACGTGCGCTACCCGGCCGACGAGCTGTGCGCGATCTTGACCCTCGAGTCGCACCGCCACCAGTGCGCGGTCGCCGGCGAGGATCTCGGGACCGTGCCCGATCACGTGCGGCCGGCGATGGCGCGCCACGGCTTCTTCCGGCTGCACGTCGGGCAGTTCGCGATGCCGGCTGCGGACGGCGACGCACCGGGCATCGCGGTCGCCGAGGCGGTCGCGAGCCTGAACACCCACGACACCGCGACCTTCGGCGGCTGGTGGCGCGGCACGGATGTCGACGATCGCCAGGCGCTCGGCCTCATCGACGACGCCAAGGCCGCGGCCGAGCACGCCGAGCGCCTGGTCAGCCGCGCGGCGCTGCTGGCGTACGTCGACGCGGCCGGGCTCGCGCCGCCCGAGCTCGCCGACGCGCAGCGCGCGATGCACGGCGCGATGGTCGACCTCGCGCGCGGCCCGGCGGAGGTCGTGCTGGTCACGCTCGAGGATCTCTGGCTCGAGCCCGCGCCGCAGAACGTGCCAGGGACGTCCGAGGAGCGTCCCAACTGGCGGCGCCCGCTGGCCCGCGGCCTCGACGCGCTGGGCGCCGATCCCGACGCGCCGGGCGCGGGCGATCCGGCGGTGCTGGCCGCGCTCGACGCGGTCGCCGCCGCGCGTGCCCCGATCGATCGCTAGATCGCGCGAGATCGGCGATGCTCCTGGGATGGGAGCTCACGCAATGCGTTTCGGAATGGCGTGTGTCGGTGTCCTGGTCGCTGGCGCGGTCGCGCGCGCCGACGATGCCAAGGCGCGCACGGCGGAGATGACCAACCTCATGGAGTCGGTCGCCGAGGACGGCACCGCGAGCGAGGGCATCAAGCCGCCGCGCCTCGCGTTCCTGGTCGAGAGCGTGCTCGTCGACCCCGAGTCGTACGCCGAGCCCCAGGGCGCGACCGGTCACATGTCTCCGAAGAAGACCGTGGTCGCGCTGTCCGCCGACAAGAAGGTCGCGTGGATCGCGAGCGACCTGGACGAGTACCAGTACTGCGGCGACGACAGCTGCTTCCGCGACAAGCCCTTCGGCACGCTGCACGCGACGATGCTGGTCGAGCTGACGACGCCGATCCACCCGGTCGCGATCCACATCGCGATGCCGATGACCGGCAAGGCCCAGGCGAAGGCGGTCGAGCTCGGCGGCGCCATGTCGGCGCTGCCCGTCGAGGTCGAGGACGGCGCGACCGATGCGGTCGAGCTGTTCAAGCAGACCCTCGCCGATCCCACGGCGATGGTCGCGTCGGTGTCGACCCGCAAGGACGTCGTGCTCTACGGCTCGAGCGCGGGCGAGCGCTGGGTCGGCGGCGCGGCGGTCAAGGCCCAGCTCAAGAAGTGGGGCCTCGGCATGACGCTCCTCGACGGCGTCCAGGCCGGAGTCACGACCGGTGGCGGCGTGGCCTGGGTCGCGGCCAACGTCAGCGCTCGCGCGATCAAGCGGCCCAAGGACAAGGCGATGCCGTACCGCGTGCTGTTCCTGTACGAGAAGGTCGGCAGCGCCTGGCAGCTGGTGCAGGCGCACTTCTCGTACCCCGTGCTCGGGCAGTAGCCGCGACCGGTCTGCGCAGGATCTCCACGATCGCTCGACCTGACCTCCACGCCTGATCCGCCGGCGGTGCGCACGCCGGTGGTTGAACAGGGCAGGAGGTCACGATGTCCCTGGTCCCTGCTCCGATCCCCGCGCGCCTCGGCGCCGCCGCGCTGGCGCTGACCGCGGTCACCCCGGTCGCCCTCGGCGGGCTGCTCGCGCTGCGCACCGGTCACCTCGCGCCGCTGGGCGCGGTCCCCGCGGTCGTGTTCGGCACGCTCGCCGCGACCTCGCCGGCGCTCTACATCGCCAGCGCCGCGGTCGGCACCGCGCCGCCCTTGCCGCTGGTCGCGCGCGCGTTCGCGACCGCCCTCGGCGCGTTCGGCGTCGCGCTCGCCGGGCTGATCCTGCCCGCCGCGTTCCTGGCGCTGTCGTCGGTCGAGCCGCGGACCGCGATGATCGTGGCGTCGGGCGCGGTCGGCGCCGCGGCGCTGCTCGGCTTGCGCCGGCTGGCCATCGAGCTCGCACCGGACCCCCTCACGCCGCGCATCGGCGGCAGCGTGGTGTTCCTGATCTGGACCGCGGCCACGCTCGGCATCGCGGCCCGCCTGTGGCTCGACTTCGCGGTCGAGGTGCTGGCGTGAGCGCCGCGGTCGAGGCCCGCGGCCTGGTGCTGCTCGAGCAGCTGCTGCGCGATCGCGGGGCGATCCGCGCGCGCATCGCGGCGGGGCGCGATCTCGCGGCGCTGACCCGCGTGATGGTCGCGACGATCGCGATCGCGATGGCGGTCGTCGGCGCGGCGCTGGGCAGCTATCGCGGCGGCGTGCAGATCGCGTACGCGGCGATCAAGCTGCCGCTGGTGCTGCTCGGCACCGCCGCGCTGTCGGCGCCGGCGCTGACCGCGATCGGCGCGGCCCTCGGGCGGCGCGCGCGGCTGTCCGCGGATCTGGCGCTGGTGATCACGGCGCTGGCGTTCGGCGCGCTGGTGCTGGTGGCGTGCGTGCCGCTGCTCATGCTCGGGCGCGCGCTCGAGCTGCCGTACCACCGGATGATCCTCGCGACCGTCGCGATCTTCGGGCTCGCCGGCGTCGCGAGCCTGCGGGTGGTCGTCACCGCGCTGGCCCGGGAGGCCGCGCCGGGCTGCACCAGCGCGGTCGCCGGGCTGTGCATCGTGTTCGCGCTGGTCGGCGGGCAGCTCGCCTGGGCGCTGCGACCGTATCTGGTGCGGCCGCGCGCCACCGATGTCGTGTTCGTGCACGAGGTCGAGGGCAGCCTGTTCGACGCGATCGGCGGGGCGCTGCGCTCGGCGCAGGGCATCTACACGCGCGATCGGGCCCCGCTGCCCGACGTCGACGCGCGCGAGGTCGAGCCGTGACCCTCGGTGCGATCGGCCTGGGCTACCTCGCGCTCGGCGCCGTGATCGCGATCGCCGCGCTCGTCGCCGGGCGCGCGCGGGCGAGCGACCTGCCGTTCCTGATCGTGCTGTGGCCGATCGCCGCGCCGCTGGTGATCGCCACGCGCCCGCCGGACCACGAGCCGCTTGCCGCGGAA
>JAIOQA010000356.1 GCA_021413675.1 Deltaproteobacteria bacterium
GGCGCTGCGCTGGCGCGCGGACGCCGACTCGAGATCGAGATCGAGACCGGGGTTCGCGAGGCCCGGCGGGGCGAGCCCGGCCGACGACGCCTTCTCCGCCGGCTTGAAGCTGACCACGCCCGACGGTGGCGGGACCTCGCCGACGGGCGGCTTGCCCGCCGACGGCAGCGGGAGATCGAGGCCGCCGAACGGATCGCCGCCGGTCTCGGGCAGCTCGAGCGCCGGGACGGCGCGCGCGGGCGCCGGCGCCGGTGCGGGGCCCGGCGTGGTCCGCGGCGTCGGGGCCGTCGGCAGCGGCCCGGCCTGCGAGTGCGGCGCGAGATCGAGATCGTCGAGATCGAGGGGCTTGCCGGGCTTGACCGTGTCGGCCTTCAGCGAGGCCGCGGGCACCGGGATGTCGTCGAAGAAGCCCTTCGGCGCCATGTCGGTCGACGCCGAGCGCGCGCCGCTGATCGACGGCAGATCGTCGAAGAAGCCCTTGGGCGGCGGGACCTCGGCGGCCGGCGTGCGCGGCCCGCTGACCGAGGGGAGATCGTCGAAGAAGCCCTTGGGCGCGACCGCGTTGCCCGGCGACGCGCTGGTGGTGGGCCCTGGGAGATCGTCGAAGAAGCCCTTGGGCGCGGGGAGGTCGGTGCCGCCGCGCAGCCCAAGGTCGCCAAGAAGGCCGACGCGAAGGCCGCGACCGACGCGCCCGCGAAGCGCGGCCTGTCGAAGCGCGCGACCCAGATCATCGCCGCCGCCGGCGTCGCGGTCGTGCTGATCGGCGCCGTCGGCTTCTTCATGTATCGCCGCTGGCAGAAGCGCCAGGACGCCGCCGCGCTGCTCGACAAGTCGCTGGCCGAGGCCAAGGACGAGCTCGGCGCCGGCACGCCCGGCCACTGGGCGATGGCGAGCTCGACCGCGCAGGACGCGCTCGAGCTCGATCCCGGCAACGCGGAGGCGCTCGGCATCGCGGTCGTCGGGCTGTACGCCGCGGTCCTCGACGAGGGCGTCGACGCCAAGGCGCGCACGTCGCAGGCCGAGGGCCTGCTGCAGCAGCTGATCTCGTCGGGCGGCCAGGGCGACGCCGCCGAGAAGGCCCAGGCGCTCAAGTCGATCATCGAGGACCAGCCGGCGCGCGCGCTCGAGCGGCTGCAGCCGGTGCTGGCCCGCAGCCCCAACGATCCCGACGCGCTCCTGTTCGCGGGCTGGGCCCAGCTCGGCGCGCGCGCGTGGCCGGCGGCGGTGACCGCATTCGACAAGGCGCTGGCCGCCGCGCCGACCCGCCCCGTGCCCGCGCTCTACGGCCGCGCGCAGGCCAAGCTCGCGCTCGGCGATCGCGCCGGCGCGCGCGCCGACTTCGACGCGATCCTCGCCAAGGAGCGCGATCACATCGGCGCGCAGGTCGGCCAGGCCGAGGCCGCGCCGCCCGGCGAGCTCGAGACTCGCGAATCGCAGCTCGTCGGCCTCCTGTCGCGCTCGAAAGAAGATCTCGCGAAGGCCGACCCGCGCGCGATCGTGCGCGCCTGGGTGCTCGCCGGCGATGCCGCGCGGCAGGCCGGTCGCGTCGATGCCGCCGCCGAGCGCTACAAGAAGGCGCTCGAGCTCGCCCCCGACGATCCCGGCGCGCTGCTCGGCCAGGCCCAGGTGCTGGCGCGCTCCGGCGCGCTCGAGCCCGCCGCCGACGCCGCCGCGCGCGTGCTGGCCCGCCGCCCCGACGACATCGACGCCGCGCTGGTCGCCGCCGAGATCGCGCTCGATCGCGCGCGCCCCGAGGACGCGCAGAAGCTGGTCGACACGCTGACCGCGCGCACGCCGCCGGTCGACGCGCCGCTGCAGAAGAGCCGCCTCGCGGTGCTGCGCGGCCGCACGCTCGCGACCCAGCCCGGCAAGGAAGAGGAGGCGCTGACCGCGTTCGAGCAGGCGCGCACGCTCGCCGTCGAGGGCGACATCGCGCCGACCCTCGCCGCCGCCAACCTGCTCGGCAAGATGGTCGCCGCGCAGAAGGACAAGAAGTCGCCGGAGGCCGACGCGCTCCGCCGCCGCGCCGACGATCTGCTCGCGCCGCTCGAGGCCCGCGCCCAGAACGATCCCGCGATGGCGGTCACGCTCGGCGTCGCGTACCTGGCCTCGGACTCGCCCGATCGCGCCGAGAAGTGGCTGGCCGCCGCCGTCGAGAAGCGGCCGAAGGACATCGAGGCGCTGTTCCAGCTCGCCGAGGCCCAGGCCGCCGGCAACAAGCGCGATCTCGCGCTCGCGACCCGCCGGCGCGCGTTCGATCTCGATCCGAGCCGCGCTGACATCGGCCTCGCGCTCGCGCGCGAGTACGAGGACGCGGGTCGCAACGACGACGCGCACGAGCTGTACACCAAGCTCGTGCAGCCCTCGACCGCAAGCCTCGACGCGCGCGCCCGGGCCGGCCGGTTCTGGGCGCGGCTCGGCAAGATCAAGGAGGCCCGCGAGCAGGGCGACAAGATCCGCGAGGTCGATCCCAACAACCCCGCCGGCCTGTTCCTGGTCGCCGAGGGCATGCTGATCGACAAGAAGCTCGATCTCGCGCGGCGCACGTTCCAGCAGGCGGTCGACAGTGAGCCCCAGCCGCCCGCGCAGTACCTCGACGGCCTCGGCCGCGCCGACGAGGAGCTCGCGAAGCAGACCGAGGACACGCGCTTCCAGGAAGACGCGCTGCGCGCCTACACGCTCGCGACCAAGGCCGACGCCAAGATGTTCAACTCGTGGGCCGGCCGCGCCCGCATCCTGCTCGCGCGCGGCGACTGGGCCCACGCGATCGAGGCCCTCGACCAGGCCCACGGCATCCACGACACCGACGGCGACATCATGTTCGGCCTCGGCGTCGCGCACCAGGAGCAAGGGCACGATCAGGACGCGATCACATGGCTCACGCGATCGGTCGCGATCAAGCCCCGCGCCGAGGCGTACTACCGGCTGGGCCTCATCTACTTCGATCGCGATCAGCCCGGGCAGGCGGTGGCCGCGCTGAACTCCGCGACCGCCCTCGGCCAGGCCGACGAGAAGGCGACCGGCGTCACCGTGCCGTGGCTGACCGAGGCGTTCTTCCGCCTCGGCGACATCGAGGACTCGCGCAACAACCTCGCGCCGGCGGCGCGCGCGTGGCGCGTGTACCTCGCGCGCAACCCGAACAACCGGGCGCAGGTCAACGAGGTCCGTCAGCGCATGAAGGGCCTGCCCGGCGGGCCCTGAGCCTGGCGTCACGCCCCGAGAGGTCCGCGATGATCGAACACCTTCGCCAGCGCGCGCGCGACGCGGCGTTCGCCGCCCGCGTCGTCCGCAGCTCCGGGCTCGCCGGTGCGTTCCGGCCCGCGGGCCTCCCCGGCTTCCTGCGCTCCCTCGTCGGCGCCGGCATCGGCCCGCACCTCGCGGTCGCGTTCCACGCGCACAACACGCCCGACAAGGAGGCGATCGTCGAGCCGCTGCCCGACGGCACGACCCGTCGCCTCACCTGGCGCGAGCTCGATCGCGCCGCCAACCAGCTCGGCCACGCGCTGGTCGCGCGCGGCGTCGGCGGCGGCGATCGCGTCGCGCTGATGCTGCCCAACGGCACCGACACGCTGGTCGCGCAGCAGGCGCTCGCGCGCATCGGTGGGATCGCGGTGCAGATCGGCTACCGCCTCAAGGCCGCCGAGATCGCCTACATCCTCGGCAACGCCACGCCCGCGGCCACGCTCTGCCACGCGCAGTTCGAGGCCACGATGGCCGCGGCGCGCGCCAGCGCCGCCGCGACCGATCCGCTCTTGATCGTCGGCGCACCCGCCGGCGACACCTCGAGCGAGCGCTGGGAGGACGCGGTCGCCGCGATCACCCATCCGCATCCGCCGCGATCGCGCGGCGGCGGCGGCATCATCGTCTACACCTCGGGCACGACCGGCAAACCCAAGGGCGCTGCCCGCACGTGGAAGCAGACCGGCATCGACGCGGTCGCGGACATGATGGTGCAGGTCGGCATGCAGCACGCCGATCGCCACCTGGTCGTGTGCCCGCTCTACCACTCGGCGGCGCCGGCGTTCGTGGCGATCACGATGTCGCTCGGCGGCACGGTCGTGCTCATGAACAGCTTCGACGCCGAGGGCGCGCTCGCGCTGATCGAGCGCGAACGCATCACGTCGATGCTGGTCGTGCCGACGATGCTCGTGCGCCTGAACGCGCTGCCCGACGAGGTGCGCCGGCGCTACGACACGCGCAGCCTGCGCTGGGTGATGAGCGGCGCGGCGCAGCTCGCGACCGACACCGCGCGCCGGTTCCAGGAGCAGTTCGGGCCGATCCTGTGGAACTTCTACGGCGCCACCGAGACCGGCGTGGTGTCGCTGGCCGGCCCCGGCGATCACCTCACGCGGCCGGGCACGATCGGCAAGCTCGTGCGCGGCAACGAGGTCCGCTTGCTCGACGCCACCGGCCACGCGGTTCCGGAAGGCTCGGTCGGCGAGCTGTACGCGCGCAACGCGATGCTGATCGGCGGCTACCACCGCAACGCCCTTGCCACCCACGCATCGATGCGCGACGGCTTCTTCTCCGTCGGCGATCTCGCGCGGCGCGACGCCGATGGCTACTACTACCTCGAGTCGCGCACCCACGACATGGTCATCTCGGGCGGCGTGAACATCTACCCGCGCGAGATCGAGGACCACCTCGCCTCGCACCCCGCGGTCCTCGAGGCTGCGGTGATCGGCGTGCCCGATGTCGAGTGGGGCGAGTCGCTGCGCGCCTATGTCGTGCGGCGCCCCGGCGCGGTGCTCGACGAGGCCGGCGTGATCGCCTGGTGCCGCGAGGGCCTCGCCGACTACAAGCGGCCGCGCGCGGTGGTGTTCCTCGACGAGCTGCCGCGCAACCCGACCGGCAAGGTGCTGAAGCGGGAGCTGCGCAGGTCGTGAGGGTCATCGGCTTCGCGATCGCGCTCGCCTTGGCGGCGCAGGCCGCGCACGCCGCCAATGGCGCGCCGGCTGGGCGCGGCGCGAAGTCGGTCGCCGCGGACCTCGCGGACGTCACCGCGAGCGAAGCCGCGGTCGTCGTGCGCGCCGACGTCGATGGGCTGTCGGCGCTCGCCGATGTCGCGATCTCGCGCGGCAACATCCTGGAGCGCACCGCGCTGGTCGCGGCGCGCGCGCAGCTCGCGGAGCTGACCGGCGGCGATCTCGCCGCGCGCAGCGGCTGGACGGCGCTCGGCCTCGATCCCGATCGGCCGCTGCTGATCTCGATCGCGCCGATCGCGCACGGGCCCGGCACGAGCTGGCGCGTCAACCTGCGGGTGCCGGTCGCCGATCGCAGGCGCGTGCAACGCGCGGTGACCCGCTTCGAGCGCTGGGTCGGCGCGACGGTCGTGACGTTCGACCGGGGGACGCCGCCCGAGCTCGCCGGGCGCCGCGTGACCTCGTTTCACCTGCCGCGCGCGTTCGGGTTCATCCGCCTCGACGCGCGCTCGCTCGCGATCGACATCGTCCCGCAAGCCGGCATCGACCAGTCGGCCGCGAGCCTGGCGCGCGCGATCATCGCGCGTTCCGCGCCCGCCGCGATCGACGCCCTGCTCGCGAGCGACGCGGGTGCCGCGCTCGCCGCGTCCGGCGTCGACGTCTTCATCGATCCGCAGGCCTTCGCGCGCACCTCGCTCCTCACGCGCGGATGGCCAGCCGACCGGGTCGAGGGCCCCTGCAACCTGACCTGCGTCGTGCTGCGCGGCCCGCTCGGCCCGCTCGGCGTCTCGCTCGGCACCCGCGGCGCCACGATCACCGTCGACGCGCGCTGGCAAGTCGAAGCGGGCTCCCCGCTCGCGGCCGTGCTCGCGGCCACCGTCGATCACGGCCTGCCCCGCCCCGCGGATCTGCCCGACGCGGCGCTGATCGTGCGCAGCTACGTCGCCGGGTGGGGACGCCTCGCCACCCTCGACACCAGCGCGGTGCCGCTCGATCTGCCGCCACCGGTGTTCGCCTCGAGCGCCAGCGCCTGGCCGGTCACCGCGCTGTGGTCGTGGCCGGTCCTGATCGGCGGCGTGGTCGCGCACGTCACCGCGGCCGAGCCGACCGCCGCGCCGCTGCTCAGCGGCGTCGGCGACTTCGCGATCGCCGTGCTCGCGCTCGGCGACGACGTCGATCACACCAGCGCGCTCGCCGAGCTCGCGATCGATCCGACCACGACCTCCACGCTCCACGGGTTCGCCGATCGGATCTGGGGCCCGGCGCGCGACGCGATCTGGGGCACCGGCCGGGTCCGCGGCTTCGCGCGCACGATCGGCGGTTCGACCCCAACCGTCGGCTTCGCGCTCCGCGACACCGCGACCCGCTGGCTGCCGGTCGCGCGCTCGAGCCAACCGCCTCCCGCCGGCACGGTCGCCGAGGGCCGGATCGCCGTCGACGTCCTGACCCTCGTCGATCCGATGGCGCACTACCTCGGCAACCTGTCGTTCGCCGCGCGCTTCGATGGCGCGCTCCGCGTCGACCTCGCGTTCGATCCGCCGTGACCGCCGACGCCGCGCACCCGCTCGTGGTCGGCACCGCCGGCCACATCGATCACGGCAAGACCGCGCTGGTCTACGCCCTGACCGGCGTCGACACCGATCGCCTCGCCGTCGAGAAGCAGCGCGGCATCACGACCGAGCTCGGGTTCGCGCCGCTCGTCCTCGACGGCCGCACGATCGCGATCGTCGACGTCCCCGGCCACGAGCGCTTCATCAAGTCGATGGTCGCCGGCGCGGTCGGCGTCGATCTGGTCGTGATGGTGATCGCCGCCGACGAGGGCGTGATGCCCCAGACCCGCGAGCACCTCGACATCTGCCACCTGCTCGGCGTGCGCCGCGGCGTGATCGCCTTGACCAAGTCCGACCTCGTCGACGACGACTGGCGCGCGCTGGTCGAGGACGAGATCCGCACCGCGGTCGCCGACAGCTTCCTCGCGTCCGCGCCGATCGTGCCGGTCTCGGCGAAGACCGGCGCCGGCCTCGACGCGCTGCGCGCGACCCTCGCCGCCGAGCTCGCGCAGCTGCCGCCGCGGCCCACGGTCGGGGCGCTGCGCCTGCCGCTCGATCGCGTCTTCACGATGCGCGGCTTCGGCACGGTCGTGACTGGCACGATCGCCAGCGGCGCGGTCGCGATCGGCGACGAGCTGGTCGTGATCCCGTCGGGCGCGACCGGCCGCGTGCGCGGGTTGCAGATCCACGGCCAGCCCGTCCTGCGCGCGGTCGCGGGCATGCGGTGCGCGGTCAACCTCGGCGGCCTCGCGGTCGAGGACCTCGCGCGCGGCGACACCCTCGTGCGCCCCGGCGAGCTCGAGCCCTCGCACATCCTCGACGTGCGCGTGCGCCTGGTGCCGACCGCGCGGCCGATCGATCGGCGCGCGCGCGTGCTCCTGCACCACGGCACCGCGCAGCGCCTCGCCCAGCTGTCGCTCGTCGATCGCGAACAGCTCGGGCCCGGCGAGGAGGCCCTCGCCCAGCTCCGCCTCGATGCCACCGAGGCGCTCGCCGCCGCGCCCGGCGATCGGTTCATCATCCGCGGCACCGTCACGCTCGCGAACCACGGCACCACCCTCGGCGGCGGCGAGATCGTTCGCGTCCTCGCCGCGCGCGCCCGCCGCGGCAGCGAGCACGCCGAGGTCGTCGCGCGCCTCGCGACCGCGCGCCTGCCCGAGCGCGTCGCCGAGGAGGTCCGCACCACCGCCGCCGCCGGGCTCGACCTCCCCGCCATCGGTCACCGCGTCGGTCGCACGCCCGCCGAGCTGACCGCGGTGCTCGACGCCCTGATCGAGCGCGGCGAGCTGGTCCGCGTCGGCGACGAGCGCGGCGTCTACCTCCACGCCGCGGTGCTCGCCTCGCTCTCCGCGACGCTGCGCGGCCTCGTCGATCCGACCGCCGGCGTCGCGCGCGAGGAGGCGCGCTCGCGCTTGCCGCAGGCGCTACCCCGGGCCGCGTTCGACGCGCTCGTCGACGAGCTGGTCCGCGCCGGCGCCGTGGTCGCGACCGCCGATCGCCTCACGCGCGCCGCGCCGCGCGTCGTCATCAACCCCGCCGACGCTGCGCTCGTCGAGCGGTTCCGCGCCTGGGCTCTCGAGCCGCCGCGGCCCAAGGAGATCCCCGCCGCCACTGGCATGGCCGAGCCCGCGGCGCGCGCCGCGCTCGAGCGGCTGCTCGCGGCGCGGACGATCACCAAGGTGAAGCCCGACTACTACGTCGGGACCGAGGCGCTCGACGCGCTGCGCGCCCGGCTCATCGCCCACCTCGACACGCGCGGCGAGATCACGCCGCAGGAGTGGAAGGACGTCTGCGGCACGAGCCGCAAGTTCAGCATCCCGCTGGCCGAGTTCTTCGACGGCGAGAAGCTCACGCTGCGCGTCGGCGAGATCCGCCGACGGCGCAAGTAGCCCGCCGGATCAGAACATGTAGCCGACGGACATGCCGAAGAACGGCAGCGTGCGGATACCGGTCTCGACGTTGATCACGATGTTGTCGACCGGCCGGATCTGCACGCCGATGATCGCGTTGATCACCGGGAACACCGGCGGCAGGTTGTAGGGCGTGTCCTGGTTCTCGGCGAACGGCTTCTCGGCGCAGGTCGTCAGCGCCGACGACGAGCAGACGTAGTCGGTGCGCGAGACCTTGCCCTTGAAGATGCCGATGCCGGCGCCGCCGCCGTAGCGGATCGCGAGGAACTTGGTGATCGGCGTGTGGTTCAGGAACGTGACCTCGGCGGTGACCCAGCCGAAGTTGTGGAACTGCACGTAGTCGACCTCCTCGGCCGGCGGCAGCTTGTTCTTCTGGACCCAGATGCCCTGCTGGACCTCGATGGCCTCGTACTCGAGGCCGAACTGCACCTCGAAGTTGCCCTTCCGGCGGAACACCTCGAGGCCGATGCCGAACTGCGACGAGCCGCCCGGCGCCTGATCGACGAACAGCTCGATCATGCCCTTGGGCACGGTCACGTCGCGGAGCCGGAGCGCCACGCCGACGTGGGTGTCGTTCTCGGGGTTGACCACGGTCGAGGACGCGGGCTTCGCGTCGTCGTCGTCGAGTGCGGCCTGGGCGTGCGCGCTCGCGCTGGTCGCCAGAAGGATCGCGCCGGTGACGGCCGCGCACAGGATTGGTGATACCGAAGCCAATCGAAATCGCATCGTGTTCCTCCGCCTACGGCTACATTATAGTAGTTGGCGCCGCGACCAACCGCAGCTCGCGAGAATTCGTGGCCCCGAGGACCGTGTCAGCCCCGCTTCGAACGCACGCGCTTGCACCCGTCGCCTTGCTGGCGATGGTCGTCCTCGCGGCGTGTCCCGGCGGCAACCGCAGCATCGGCGAATCCTGCTCGACGTTATCCGACTGCGCCAGCGGTCTGCAGTGTCTTGATCACACCTGTGTCCCGGCCTGTCGACGGCACGCCGATTGTGGCGACGGCCTGGAGTGCGTCAACGGGTCCTGCTACGCGTCGGCGGGGCCGCTGGGCTCGGCGTGCGATCGCGAGGTCGACTGCGCCGTCGGCCTGGCCTGCCACCTCGAGACCACCGACATCGACTCGGACGGCCTGCTGTCGGCAACCTGTGGCAACGACAACGCCGGCGGCGTCCTCGACACCCTGTGCACCGTCGACACCGACTGCCGGAATGGCACGTGCGCCCTCGGCCGGTGCGTCGACATCTGCGCCGTCGACACCGATTGCCCGATCGGCCACGTCTGCACCTCGATCCCGCGGGTCACCTCGCTGACCGCCGCCGCGGTCCCGAGCTTCTTCGGCTGCCTGCCCGACCACGGCTCGATCACGTACGAGCTGCCCACCGCGTCGCCGCAGTCCGACACCTGGCTGCCGGTCCCCGGCAACGCCCGCAGCGTCGCGCTCGTGATGACGGTCGCCGACGCGACCCAGCTGGTCGGCGCCAAGCTGATCCACGATCCCGAGGGCGCCCAGCTCTACGCGTATCCCGGGACGCTCGCCGAGTACTACGCCAACCCGCTGCGCCACGCGCCCGCGCCGGGCATCTCGGTCCTCACGATCCCGAGCTCGTCGGCGGTGCCGTTGCGCCCCGGCGGCTACTTCATGACGCTCGGCTCGTTCCGCGCCAACGGCAGCCCGGCCTCGGACACGCCGCGCGCGCTGGTCGTGGCCAAGCTCGACACCGGCACGATCCTCGACGTGCACTTCCACTTCGTCGACCTCGCCGAGCACCCGTGCGCGGCGGCGTTCGACGGCGGCATCCTCGACGCGACGAGCGCGGCGACCTCGCCGACCTTCCAGAACCAGTTCGTCGCGTCGCTGCGCAGCATCCTCGCGCGCGGCGGCGTCGCGGTCGGCGCGATCACCTACGACGACGTCACCGGCCACCCCGACCTCGACGGCCTCGAGGTGCGCAACCTCGGCGCGTTGCTCGAGCTGTCGACGCAGCCGGGCGGCATCCACGTCTTCCTGGTGCGCACGCTGTCGCCCGCCGGGATGCTCACCGCCGTCGGCGGCACGCCGGGCACACCGGGCATCGCCGGCACCGCGGCCTCGGGGATCGCGGTCTCGCTCGACGGTCTCTGCTATCGCTCGTGGGAGGAGATGGCGCGGGTCACCGCCCATGCCACCGCGCGCCACCTCGGCCTGTTCCGCAACAAGGAGCCCGACGGCGCGCTCGATCAGATCGACGACAGCGACGATCAGGCGACCAACCTCATGTACTACAGCGAGTTCGGCGGCACCGATCTCAGCGACGGCCAGCGCGAGATCCTCATGCGAAGCCCGGTGCTGCGATGAGGCTGCGCGCGGTCGCCACGATCCTCGGCGTGCTCGCGATCGCGAGCGGCGCGCGCGGCGATCTCCCGGTGGCCGGCGTGCCGTCGGCGCAGCTCGTCGACGCGCTGTCGGGCATCGACTTCGTCGCGCAGCGGCCGGTGCTCGATCCGCTGCTCGGCGCGACGCCGGGCGAGTCGCTCGCGGCGATCGCGGCGACCGAGGCCGTCGATCCCGGGATCCGGCTGCGCGCGCTGCGCGCGATCGCGCTCTATCCGTCGGCGGCGTCGCGCGCCGCGCTGGCCGCGGAGATCGCCGCGCACGGCGCCGCGAGCGGCGGCACCGAGCTGTTGCACCTGCGCACCGCGATCGAGGCGCTCGGCGTGATCGGCCAGCCCGAGGACGTCGCGGCGATCGTGCCGATGCTCGACAAGGAGGAGAGCCGCGATGTCCGCGCGACCGCCGCCTACGCGCTGCGCGACATCGGCTCGTCGGCTGCGTCCGGACCGCTGCGGGTGCGCCTGGGGAAGGAGCACGCCGAGCAGGTGAAGTTCGCGATCTCGGACGCGCTCCGCGTGCTCGCCGGCTCGCCACAGTAGCTGGGGCCCGTAAGCGGTCTTACCGCCTGCCTGGGCGCCACTCCCGTCGGCTCCTCGCAGAAATCTCCGTGCGGGGGCTCACGGTCGAATGAAATCCGCGCTTTGCGCGCAGTGCTGCCGCGGCGTACAATTACAGCTCTGCGGGCTCGAGGGTCCCGCCTGACGATGTCGCGAGCCCGGCACCACACCGACCCGGCCGTCCCAGCCGCGAAGCTGCGCGAGACCGATCCGCTCGCGAGCGGCAACGCGTGGGCGATCGATGACTCGCTCGCGCCGCTCGAGTCCGGCCGCGCGCCGATGGGCACCCACGAAGTCCCACCCGAGCACCAGACCAAGGTCGAGAGTCCCGGCGCCCGCGGCCGCACGCCGCCGCCGCGCACGGGCAAGGCGTCGTCGCCACCGCCGCTCCCGCGCCGCGGCGAGCAGCCCGAGGCCCGCGTCGGCAGCGTGCTCGGCTCGTATCGCCTCGTCGAGCTGATCGGCAAGGGCGGCATGGGCTTCGTCTACCGCGCCGAGCACACCAAGCTCGGCCGCGAGGTCGCGCTCAAGCTCCTGCGCGCCGACTACGCCCGCCGCCGCGACTCGGTCGCGCTGTTCTTCCAGTAGGCGCGGACCGTCAACCGGATCCTCCACCGCAACATCATCGACGTCACCGACTTCGTGGAGCTCGACGACGGCACCACCTTCATCATCATGGAGCTGCTGCGCGGCCAGAGCCTCGGCCGCTGGGCGCGCGAGCACTTCGATCTCGCGCGCTCGCTCGCGCTGCTCGTCCAGATCTGCGACGGCCTCGCCGCCGCCCACGCCGTCGGCGTCATCCACCGCGACCTCAAGCCCGACAACGTCATCGTCATCCCGACCGGCGACGGCGCCGAACAGATCAAGCTGCTCGACTTCGGCGTCGCCAAGCTGGTCCACCGCGACGACGAGGACTTCGGGCTCGAGACCGCCGCGGGCTCGGTGATCGGCACGCCCGCGTACATGTCGCCCGAGCAGGCCGGCGGCCTGGTCGTCGACGAGCGTGCCGACATCTACTCGCTCGGCGCGATCATGTACGAGCTGTTCACCGGCCAGCAGATGTTCCGCGGCCGGTCGTTCGGCGAGTACGTGCGCAAGCACCTGTCCGAGCAGCCCGTCCCGCCGCGCGCCACCGAGCGCGGCGCGTCCCTGCCCGACGCGGTCGAGCGCGTCCTGCTGCGCTGTCTCGAGAAGGAGCCCGCGCGGCGCTACCCGACGATCGAGGCATTGCGCGACGACCTGCTCGGCGTGCTCGGCGGCATCGAGACGATCGACCCGGCGATCCGGCCCGGCCGGCGCGAGCTCGCCGCGCATCGCCAGCTCGGCCTCGAGGAATCGGTGCGCAGCGAGCGCGCGAGCCGCGCGTCGTGGATCGATCCGCCGCCCCGGCGCCGCGCGTGGCTCCCGATCGCCGCGATCGGCGGCGTCGCCGCTGCGGGCGCGCTCGCGATCGGGCTGATCGCGAGCGGATCATCGACGGCACCGTCACCCGCGCCGACGATCGCCGCGCCCGCGCCCGCGCCGGTGCCCGCGCCGCCGGCCCCGCCGCCGCCACCGCCCACGCCGACCGCGGTGCCGATCACCGATCCCGCCACGCCCGCGCACGCCGCCGCACCCGCGCGCCCGCCGTTCGACGTTCGCTTCGACTCGACCCCGTCGGCGGACGTGCTCGCGCTCGGCACCGGCACGCCGCTGTGCGCGACGCCTTGCACGATCACCGTCGACCCCGGCGACGGCGGCCCGCTCGATCTGCGCTCGTTCACCCTGCACCGCGATGGCTACGTCGATCACGTCGCCGAGATCGATCTGGCCGCGCCGCTGACCGAGCTCGACGTCACGCTGGTCCGCGCGGGTGGTCGATCGCGCCCGCCACGCAGCAGCAGCCACCATGGTCCCGCACCGTCGCCGGTCGCGGTCACCGCGCCGCCGACGCCCGCGGATCCCGGCGTCGGCAGCGGCGCGGGCTCGAGCGCAACCGAGGTTGCGCCGCCGGTCCCCGCAGCAGGCAGCGGCTCGGCGAAACCGCGCCGCCACGGCGATCCCAAGGTCGATCCGACGGCTACCATCGACCCGTTCCACCAATGACCGCGTCTCGCCTCGCGCACGCCACCGCGATCGCCATCGCCGCGGTCCTGCTCGTATGCGCGCGCCCCGCGCGCGCCGAGGACGCGGCGACGCGCGCGGCCAAGCAGCACTTCGCGAAGGCCGAGAAGCTGTTCGCGCTCGGTCGCTTCGACACCGCGCTCGTCGAGTACGAGGCCGCGTTCGACGCCAAGCCGCTGCCCGCGTTCCTGTTCAACATCGGCCAGTGCCACCGCAACCTCCACGACTACGAGGCCGCGGTCTTCAGCTTTCGCAAGTACCTCCGCCTCCTCCCCGACGCCGAGAACCGCGACGACGTCGAGGAGTTGATCCGCGATCTCGAGGCCAGGCAGGCGGCGGAGCGCGATCGCGTGGTCATCGCGCCGCCGCCGCCACCGCCGCACAAGCGCAAGCCGCTCTACAAGAAGTGGTGGCTGTGGACCGGCGCGGCCGCGGTCGCGGGTGGCGTCACGCTGGTGCTGGTCACGCGCGATCGCGGCGTGCCGACGACCGACCTCGGCAACGTCGTGTTCCCATGACGGCGCGGATCCTGGCGCTCGGCGCCGCGCTCGCGCTCGGCGCCTGCGACGACACGACCGTCACCGTCGTCACCGTCAACGCCCGCCCCGCGGTCCACGGCGCGACCACGCTGTCCGTCGAGATGGGCAACGACAACGCCACGCTCACCGAGACCTTCGACCTGCGCGGCCACGGGTTTCCGACCAGCTTCAGCATCACCACCCCGACGCGCGCGGGTGCGCTCAGCCTCGTCGCCACCGCCACCGACGAGGCCGGCATCCCGGTCGCGCTCGGCTCGACCACCGCCACGATCGATCCCGGCAACCGCTCGCAGGCCTCGCTCCTGCTCGAGCCCGCCGACTTCAACGTCAACACCCAGGTCGCCGGCTCGCAGCGCACGACCTGGGCGTTCGGCGCGGGCGCGCGCCAGCTGGTCGCCGCCACCGATGGCACGTTCACCATCGCGTTCAGCGACGACTGCGGCGCGCTCGTGCGCTGCGACGTCTGGGGCCGCCGGTTCACCGCGAACGGCGCGCCGGCGTCGTCGGCGATCGCCGCCGGCACCGCGCAGTTCAACATCAACCGCACCGACATCTTCGGCAACGACCCCGCGCTCGCGCTGGGGCCGACCGGCAACCTGGTCGCGGTCTGGTCCACGCTCGACAACATCGTGTGCAGCGCGATCGGCCCGGACGGCTCGATCGCCAGCGCCACCGAGGTGATCCTGTCCGACGGCGCCGCGCCCGATCGCCCCGCGGTCGCCGCCCTCGGCAACCGGTTCGTGGTCGCGTGGCAGGAGCAGGCCCAGGGCACCGGCGCGGCGGTGATCCGCACGCGCCTCGTCGACGCGAGCTGTCAGCCGGCGCTCAACAGCGCGACCGGCTCGACCGCCGCGGTCACGGTCTCGTCGGTCGGCACGCCGGATCTCGCTGCCGCGGCGACCGCGCTCGACGGCCAGCACGCCGCGATCGTCTGGCGCTCGGGCACCGCCGTTCGCGGCACGTTCATGGACGCGACCGGCATGACCAACGGCGAGCAGGCGCTGCTCGAGGGCGGCTCGGACTCGGTCGTCTGGGGCCTCGAGCTGGCCGGGATCGACGGCGGCTACGGCCTGGTCTACGGCCACCGTTCGACCAGCGCCAGCTTGCCCGACGGCGGCTTCGTCCTGCGCCGCATGGGCCCGACCGGCACGCTGCTCGGCGTCGAGACCACGATCGTGACCCCCACGCCCGACGTCCAGTCGGCGCCGGCGATCGCCCGTCGCGGCGATGGCGCGATCGGCATCGCGTGGCACGACTGCACCGGCGCCGATGGCTCGGGCTGCGCGATCCGCGCGATCGCCACCACCCCCGCCGGCGCCGTGGTCGGGACGCCGCTCGTCGTCGACACCTCGACCGCGGGCGACCAGACCGATCCGTCGATCGGCGCCCTGCCCGATGGCTTCGCGGTCACCTGGACCGACGGCAGCCTCGCCGAGCCCGACAAGTCCGAGACCGGCATCCGGGCCCGGATCGTCTACCCGGCATATTGAGCGAACCGCGATCCGCGGTGTCGCAGCGCCGCCCCGCGACGGGCGCCCGAGGCGATCGTGTGGCTATACTGCGCCCATGTCCGTCGGCGTCGACTTCGACTTCGCACGCTACATCGCCTCGCGCCGGGGCCAGGTCGAGCAGCGCGCTCGCGATGGCGCCGCCTACGCGTACAGCGGTGAGCGCAAGGTCCGGCGCACCCTCGCCGCGGCCCGTCCCGTCACGATGGCCCTCGAGGCCACCACCCGGCTGTGGCGCGACGCCGCGCGCGCCGAGCTGGTCGCCTCGTCGGTGAAGGTGAGCGACCAGCAGTTCCCGCGGGTCTTCGAGGCCGGCCGCAAGGCCGCCGAGGCCCTGCGCCTGCGCCTGCCCCCGATCTACGTCGCGCCCGCGTCGGCCGGCATCAAGGCCCGCGCGCTCGGCACCGACGACTCGCCGTACCTCGTGATCGGCGCGCAGCTCGCCGACTCCCTCGACGACGTCGAGCTGACCGCGATCCTCGGCCACGAGCTCGGCCACGTCCAGAACGGCCACGTGCTCTACGCGACCGCGCTGCACTTCCTGTCGAACAAGGCGATCTTCTTCGTGCGCTGGATCGTGCAGCCCGCGATCATGGCGCTGCAGGCGTGGTCGCGCCGCGCCGAGATCAGCTGCGATCGCGCGGCGCTGCTCGCGACCCGCGATGTCGAGCGCACGCTCGGTGCGATCGTCAAGCTCGAGCTCGGCATCGACAAGGGCGCCGCGTTCAAGCTCGACGAGTACCTGCGCGAGCTGCCCGACGTGAAGAAGGGCATCGGTCGCTACGCCGAGCTGTTCCGCAGCCACCCGTACCTGCCCAAGCGCGTCCAGGCGCTGAAGGTGTTCGGCGACTCCGCGTACTTCGCGGTGGTCTCGGGCACCGACCCGACCGGCAAGGCCTCCGCCGACGAGGTCGACAAGAAGGTCGCCGATCTGCTGAGCGTTTTCTGAAGGACCGACGATGATCCTCCTCGAGCACCACAAGCAAGCGAAGCACGAGATCGTCACCCGGCTCGGCGATCTCGCCACCGTCGCCGAGGCCGTCGGCATGGTCACGCTCGCGCGCGACATCCGCGCGTCGCGCATCCCCAAGATCGAGGACGAGCGCTTCCACCTGGTCGTGCTCGGCGAGTTCAACCACGGCAAGTCGACGTTCGTGAACTCGCTGCTCGGCTCCGAGCTCTTGCCGACCGGCATCACGCCGACCACCGCTGCGCTCAACCACGTCATCTACTCGCCGATCGTCAAGGCGCGGGTCATCGAGCTCGACGGCACGTCGACCGATCTGACCGCGAGCGAGGTCAAGGACTGGGTGACCGTCGCCGGCGGCCGCGCCGCCGAGGTCCGCTACGTCGAGCTCGGCTTTCCGTCGGAGCTGCTGCGCAACAACGTCGTCCTGGTCGACACGCCAGGCGTCAACGACCTCAACGAGCAGCGCGCCGAGGTCACCTACGGCTACGTGCCGCGCGCCGACGCCGTGCTGTTCCTGCTCGACGCCGGCCAGGCGCTCAAGGAGTCCGAGCGCGAGTTCCTGTCGTCGCACGTCCTCGACGGCAGCCGCGACCGCATGACGTTCGTGCTCGGCAAGATGGACATGCTCAACAGCGACGAGCGCACCGCGGTCATCGACTACGTCAAGGAAGGCCTCGGCAAGCTCGTCCACGATCCGGTGATCTTCCCGGTCTCGGCCAAGGACTGGCTGGTCCGCAAGGATCCGCAGAGCGGCATGCCCGAGCTGCTCGCGCACCTCGAGAAGTTCCTGGCCCGCGATCGCGCGCGGGTGCTGCTCGACAACGCCGCCGCCGACGCGGCCCGCACCGCCGCGTACCTCGAGAACAACCTCGGGGTGCGGCTCGCGGCCTACGATCTCAGCATGACCGAGCTCGAGGAGCGGGTCGCGATCGTCCGCCAGCAGCTCGACACCTCCAAGCGCCGCCTCGACGAGCTCCACATCCGCATCGACGCCGACGCCGAGGCGATCAAGACCCAGGTCGCGCTCGATCTCGATGCCTTCGCCCAGGCCTTCGTCGCCGCGATCCCGTCGCAGCTCGACGCCGTCGACGCCGATGACATCAAGAAGTTCCTGCCCGGCTTCATCGAGGACAAGTTCAAGGAGTGGGCGGAGCTCGAGGGCACCAAGCTCGCCGCGATGATGGAGCACCTCGCCGAGGAGGTCATCTCGATCACCAACGAGAACGTGGCCGCCGCCTCGGCCGCGCTCGCCGATCGCCTCGGCCCCGAGGACGCCAAGGTCGACATCTCCGTCGACAGCTTCAAGTACGACGTCGGCGTGTACGCGGTCGGCGCGCTCGGCACGACCGTGTTCCTGTTCGTCAACACGCTCGCCGGCGGCCTGCTCACGCTGGCCGCGCCGGTGCTCGCGATCATCCTCAAGTCCAAGGTCGCCGGCGACATCCGCCAGCAGGCCAAGGAGAAGGTGCCCGCCGCGATCCTCCACGCCGCCAGCGCGATGAAGCCGCACTTCGACAAGTGCGTCGACGACTTCGCCAAGCGCCTGCGCGAGTTCGTGATCAACGCCGGCAACACGCTCTTCAAGGGCATCAGCGAGATCCTCGAGCGCACGATCAGCGACCGCCGCGATCGCGGCGGCGAGGTCGAGCAGCTCAAGGTCGGCACCGGCCAGCAGATCACGCGGGTCATCGCCGCGCGCGCCGCGCTCGGCCAGCTCCGCGACGGCATCTGGGCCGAGCCGCCCGCGACGGCGGAGTGATCGGGCGATGTCGCTGTGGTCGCGGATCGAGCGGCGCATCGGCGATCTCGCCGGCGAGCTGATCCTCGACGAGTATCGCGATCAGCTGTCGCAGGCGCGCCACCTGATCGATGGCGATCAGCCGGCCGCCGCCAAGGAGATCGTCGAGGCGCTCTTGCGGGCCAAGCCCGAGCACGGCCAGGCGCTGATCCTGCTCGGCGCGGCGCACCTCGCGCTGCGCGAGCCAGCCTCGGCACGCGATGCCTTCGAGCGCGCGCTGCGCCAGCGGCCCGGCGATCCGGCGGCGCTGGTCGGCCACGGCGAGGCGCTCTATGGCGTCGGGCTCGTCGAGGATGCGATCGCGGCGCTCAACCGCGGCATCGGCGAGGCCGCCGGCGATCGCGAGGTGCTCGCGCTCGCGTACCGCACGCTCGGGCTGTGCTGGCGCCAGCGCGGCGATCGCGACAAGGCGATCCGCGAGCTGCGCAAGGCGGTCTCCGAGGCGCCCGCCGATGATCTCGCGCGCGCCGCGCTCGGGCTGACGCTGCTCGACGACGCGATCGGCGACGGCATCGACGGCGTGCCGCCGGATCTCGAGCCGGTGCGGCGCGCGATCGACAAGTCGCTCGAGGTCGAGGTGCCGTCGCCGCTGGCGCTGGTCGCCGCCGGCCGGCTCGCGCTGGTCGATGGCGCGCCGACGATGGCCGCCGGTCACTTCGGGCGCGCGCGCGACACCGCGCGGACCGATCCGTCGCCGCACGGCAAGGCGGCGCTGCTCGATGCGTTGATCGGCCTCGGCGACGCGTCGCTCGCGTCGCGCGATCCAGCGGCGGCACACCTGCAGTTCCTCGAGGCGCTGTCGCTCGCCCCTCGGCGCGCCGCGACCCACGCGCGGCTGGCCGCGACTCATCGCGCGATCGGCAACTTCGACGCGGCGCTCACCAGCTTCGATCGCGCGCTCGCGCTCGCCGGCGCGGGCGATGGCACCGGCGCCGGTCGCGAGCTGACCGATGGCGCGCGCGATCCGCGGCCGCCGCCCTCGGCGACGGCCACCTTGACCGCGGCGCTCGACACCGCGCTCGCCGCCCGCGATCACGCGCGCGCGGTCCGCTACGCCAACGATCTGCTCGCGCTGTCGCCGGATCATCCGCGCGCGCTGGTCGCGCTCGCGATTGGCATGATCGACGCGGGCCAGGGCGCGGGCGCGCGCTCGCTGCTCACCCCTGCCCTGTCGGCGCCGGGTGGCGGCGATCCCGAAGCGCACCTTGCGCTCGCGCGGCTGTGCATGGACGCCGGCGATCCGGCCGGCGCCGCCGCGGCCGCGATCGCCGCGCTGCGGACCGAGCCGCACCACGTGCGCGCGCGGACCGTGCTCGCCGACGCGCGCGCCGCGCAGCTCGCGGTCCCCGACGAAGAAGCGCGCAAGGATCCGCGCGCGGTCGCCGCGTCGCTCGAGCGCATCGGCGGCCTGCGGTCGGATCTCGCAGCCCGCGCCGGCGACCTGGCGCGCGCCACCGCCGAGCTCGACACGCCGCTGCTCGTGACGGTCATGGGCGAGTTCTCGAGCGGCAAGTCGTCGTTCGTGAACGCGTTCATCGGCGCGGAGGTCGCGCCGACCGGCATCACGCCGACGACCGCCACGATCAACGTCGTCCGCCACGGCGCCGAGCGCGCGGGCCGCATCGTCCATCGCGATGGCCACGTCACGATCCCGCCGTGGGATCAGCTGTTCGCGCACCTCCGCGCCCTCGATGCTGACGCGACCCGCGCGATCGATCACGTCGAGATCCGCGTGCCGCTGCCGTCACTCGAGCGCATCCACATCGTCGACACGCCCGGGTTGAACTCGATCTTGCCGGAGCACGAGGCGACCGCGCGCGCGTTCATCGCCCGCGCCGACGCGGTGGTCTGGGTGTTCACCGCCAACCAGGGTGGCAAGGCCAGCGAGCGCAAGGCGCTGGCGTCGATCCACGACGAGGGCCGCCGCGTGCTCGGCGTGCTCAACAAGCGCGATCAGCTGAGCGACGCCGAGTGCGCCGAGGTCGTGGGCTACGTGAAGTCGCAGCTCGAGGGCCTGGTCGAGGACATCGTGCCGGTGTCGGCGCGGCGCGCGCTCGCGGCCAAGCGCGATCCATCGCTCACCGACGACGGCAACTGGCGCGGGCTCGAGGCCGCGCTCGAGACCCGGTTCTTCGCCCAGGCCCGCGACATCAAGCGCGCCGCGTGCATGCGCCGGCTGCACGCGATCGCCGATGACGGCAGACGCACGGTCGTGCGCGAGCACGAGACCGCGGCCAGCGCGGCGGCCACCGGCCGCGACGCCGCGACCGCGATCGATCAGGCGGCCGCGCGCTACGCCGCCGACGCCGATGCCGCCGAGCGGCGCGCGCTGGCCGAGGCCACGACCACGCTCTACCGGCGCGCCGCGCGCGAGGTGCTCGAGCTGGTGCAGCCGCGGCGGCTGCCGTTCCAGTCCAACAGCGCCACGCCGGCGGATCGCGACTACCTGATCGCGCTGCTCGACGCGGGCTACGAGGCCGCGCTCGACGATGGCCGCCGCCGCATCGGCGCCGAGGTCGCGCGCCAGGCGTCCGCGGCCCGATCCGCGGCCGCCGCGCTCGCGGTCGTGCTCGGCGCCGAGGTCACCAGCGATGTCGATCGCGTCATCGCCGATCGCGTGCGCCTGGTGACCGCGCAGGTCTACGATCGCGCGCGCGCGTTCCTGCGCGGCTACATCACCGGCGGCTTCGTCGAGGCGTTCTTCCGCTCGGACCTGCCGCGCATCGAGCTCGCCGAGGACGCCGTGTTCCACGCGCTGCTCCGCGGCGCGCCGGATCTCGCGCGCGAGGTCGCCGCGCCGCTGGGCGCCGCGGTCGCCGAGGCGCTGAGCGCGGTCGCCGCGCGCGTGCGCCACTGGGCCGGCGTGGCCGATGTGCTGGCCTACGATCTCGACACCGGCGCGGGCCGCGCCATCGCGATGCTGTTCCCCGAGCCGCTCGCGTGAATCCGCGAGGAAAGCGACCGACGATGGCGAAGCGCACGACTCCGACGAAGAAGGCCGCGCCCGCGAAGAAGAGCGCGGCGAAGGCCGCGTCCGCGAAGAAGCCCGCGCCCGCGAAGACGGCGACGCCCGCGAAGACGGCGACGCCCGCGAAGAAGACCGCGCCCGCGAAGACGGCGACGCCCGCAAAGAAGACCGCGCCCGCGAAGAAGCCGGTCGTGGTGAAGAAGGCGGCGACGACGACGCCCGTGCCCGCGAAGAAGACCGCACCGACGAATTCCTCTCCCGCGCCCGCGCCGAAGACTGCCGCGCCGAAGCCCACCGCGCCGAAGACCGCGCCCGCGACCGCGCCGAAGACCGCCGCGCCATCGAAGCCGACCGCGAAGCCCGCCCCCGCCCCTGCGGTCATCACCCGCGCCGCGCCCTCCCCCACCGGCGCCCGCTTGACCCTCGGCGTCGACGAGGCCGGCCGCGGCCCCGCGCTGGGCCCGATGGTGATCGCCTGTGTCGCGCTCGACTCCGCTGCGGCCCGACGCCTCACGCGCGCCGGCCTCGCCGACTCCAAATCCTACGGCGCCGGCGCGCAGGCCCACGCCCGCCGCCTCGAGCTCGCCGCCGAGATCCGCGCGTGCGCGATCCACGTCGCGCTCGAGATCGTGCCCGTCGACGTCATCGACGCGCGCGTCATGCGCAGCGAGCTCAACGCGCTCGAGCGCGAGGTCGCACGGCGCCTCATCGCGGGCGCGCCCGGCTGCCATCGCGTGATCGCCGACGGCAAGCGCATGTTCGCGCAGCTCGCCGCCGAGTTCGCCGGCTTCGAATCGCACGACGATGGCGAGTCGGTCCACGCCGCGGTCGCCGCCGCGTCGGTGATCGCCAAGACGCAGCGCGACGAGCTCTGGCACGCGATCCGAGATCGATACACCGCCGACTTCGGCGAGGTCAGCGGCGGCGGCTACGTCAACGACGGCACCCGCGCGTTCATCCGCGCCTACGTGGAGCGCCACGGTGATCTGCCGCCCGAGGCGCGGCGCTCGTGGCCGCACCCGTACGTTGCCGATCTGCTGCCGTCGCTGCGCAACGAGGGCGTGCAGCTCTCGTTGTTCTAGCGGTTCCGGCGCGCGCTACTTCTTCGCGGCGTCGCTCGCGGGCGCCGGCGCTGCCCGCGCGGGCGCCGCGGTGCACTGCTGGATGTCGCCGTCGGTCGCGAACGTGCCGCGGTAGTAGCCGAGATCCATCGACCGGACGCGCCCCGCGAGGGCATCGACGGTCTTGCAGTCGCGCCGGCGCGCGGCGACCCGCGCCTCGTTGGTCAGCTGCACGACCTGCGGCGTGTCCTTCGCCTTCTCCGGCGCCTTCTCCTGCGCGGGCTTGGCCTTGTCGGCCTTCGGCGCAGCTTCGGTCGCGATCACGCCGCCGGTTGCGGAACCGCCCGCTCCCGCACCGGCACCGCCGGACGCGGTCGGCGCCGGCGAGGGCGCCGTGCGTCGCGCAGGTGGAGGTGGCGGCGGCGCTGCAGGTGGAGCCACCGGCGCGGCGGGCGCCTTCGCCGGCGACGGCGCGTCGTCGGCCGCGGGCGCGAACGCGCCACCTTCATCGCGCTCGCTGTCCGGCGCCGCGCCCGAGATGTCGACGCCGTCGAGATCGATCGCCGGCCCTGCCGTGCCCGAGCCGTGGCTCGCAGGCTTCGCGGGTCGCGGCGGACTCGCGGGCTTCGGATCTGCGGCCTCACCGCCGAGCGCACCCTGCTTGCCGGCGCGCTCCTCTTCGTTCACGAGCGTCGTGCCGTTCGTGTTCTCTCGGAATCGATCCTCGACCGGCACACCCGCGGCCGCGGCCGAGCCGCTGCCCGCCGCCGAACCGCTGCCCGCCATCGTCGGCGTCGGTGCCTCGGCCACCGGCGCTGGCGCCTCGGCCACCGCCGAGCCGCGCGCCTGGGCGCTCTCGACGGTCGGCTCCACCAGCTTGCCGCGGCCGTTCATGTACAGCGCGCCGGCCACGCCACCGACGACGACCACCGTCGCGGCCGCGGCCATCGCCGGGTGCATCGCGACCGCGCCGAACCACGTCCGCAGCCGCGCCCACAATCCCTTCGGCTCGGCCGGCGTTCGCGCGCGCGCCGCCGCCATCAGGATCGCCATGTTGCCGCCCGGCTCCTGATCGGTCGCGTCGCGGAAGTCGCGCAGCGCCCCTCGCAGCTCGCGAAAGCGCGCGACCTCGGTGTCCGCGTCGGTCGCGGCGTCGCCCTCCTCGTAGAGGGCGTCCAGCACCGGATCTGTTTCGCGCGGCTCCATCACGGTACGGCTTTGGCGAGGTCCTTGTATTCGTCGAGCTCGAGCCGCAGCTTCTCGAGCGCGTAGCGCATGCGGCTCTTCACGGTGTTCTCGGGCACGCCCACGACCTCGGCGATCTGCTTGAACGGCATGTCGAGGAACTCGCGCATGAGGAACACCTCGCGCTGCTCCTCGGAGAGCCCGCCGATCGCGGCCTGCATGGTTTCATGCAGCTGCTTGTTCACGGTCTTGCGGTCGCTGGCCATCTCGTTCGACGGGATGACGTCGAGCAACGTGCCGCTGTCTTCGCTCGCCGCCATCGGGGCGTCGAGCGAGGCGTGCCGCCGGTGCTTGCGTCGTCTCGTCTGATCAACGCACAGGTTCCTCGCAATGGTGTAAAGCCACGTCGTGAACTTGGCCTGGCGCTTGTACGCGTCGGCGCCCTTGATGACGCGCATGAAGGTCTCCTGCAGGAGATCCTCCGCGGTCTCTTTGTCGCCCACGTAGCGCAGGACGAAGTTGAAGACCGGCTTGCGATGCCGGTGCAGCAAGATCTCGAACGCGCGCACCTCACCCTTCTGGTACGCGACCATCAGGTCTTCGTCGGCGTCGTCCAAGAGCATTACCGGGTATCCCGCCTGCGCGCCTACGTGGGCCTTATCATTGGTCTCACTGCGTGGCAGCGCGGCCGTGGACCGCGAGTGCAACATGACAGTACCCCATGGTTCGACCTCGGAGCAAACCGGTAACGGTCGTGCGGGCGCGCAGCTTTCAGGAATCGTGTGCGTCCGTCGAGGTTGGCCCCGACCGCTGGCTCCGAGCTGGCGGTCATTGGATCCCTAGAGCACCTGACACGTTGGACAGAAATACGTTGCTCGACCTTGGGTGACGGTCCGTCGAATCAGCGTCTGGCAGCGCGGGCAGGGCGTGCCCTCGCGCCCGTACACGACCAGATACTCCGCGTTCTCGCCGGCTTGACCGCTGCCATCGACGAAATCGCGCAGGCTGGTCCCGCCGTGCTCGAGCGCGAACTCGAACACCGCACGGACCTCCTGGGCCAGGGTCACGGCCTGGGCCACGGTCAGCCGCTTCGCCGGGCGGCTCGGCCGCAGCTTCGCGCGCCACAGCGCCTCGACCGCGTAGATGTTGCCGACCCCGGCCAGGTTCTTCTGATCGAGCAAGAAGGTCTTCAGCTGGGTCGCGCGGCCGCGGCTGCGCGCGTGCAGGTGCGCGCCATCGACCGATTCGGCGATCGGATCCGGTCCGAGCACCGCCAGCGACGGATGCTCGCGCTCGGCGCCGGCGGTGAAGACGTCGACCTGGCCGAACCGCCGCGGATCCACGAACCGCAGCTCGCGCGCGCCGAGCCCGACGATCACGTGGGTGTGCGGCTCGCGCGGATCCTCGGCGCGGTGGATCCGGAAGCTGCCGCTCATGCCGAGATGAACGAGCAGGCCGCGCGGCCCATTCACGTCGACGAGCAGGTACTTGCCGAGGCGGCGCAGGCCGGTGATGCGATGACCGACCAGCGTGCGCAGCGCCGCGACGGGAATCGCGCGGTTCAGGCGGAGCGGCTTGCCGCTGGTCCAGATGCGCTCGATCGTCGCGCCGACTACGGGCGCCAGCGTGCGCCGGACCGTCTCGACCTCGGGCAGCTCAGGCAACCGGCAACCCCGCGGTCTCGGGGATCGCGACCGACAGCGCCGCGAACTCGGCGAGCGTGAGCGTCTCGCCGCGCCGGATGCCATCGATCGACACGGCCGCCAGCGCCGCATCGACCGCGTCGCCCGCGAACTGCGCGCGCAGCGAGTTGCGCAGCGTCTTGCGGCGCTGCCCGAAGGCCGCGTGGACGACCCGGCTGAAGTGCGGCTCGCTGCCGATCGGATGCCGCGGCTGCGGCAGCGGGATGATCTTCACGACCGCCGAGTCGACCTTCGGCGCCGGCACGAACGATCCGGCGCTGACCTTCGCGACCATGCCGACGTCGGCGAACATCTGGATCATCACGGTCATCGCGCCGTAGTCGTCGGTGTCGGGCTTGCCGACGATCCGGTCGGCCATCTCGCGCTGCACCATGACGATGATCTTCGTGATGTCGGCGCGCGCGTCGAGCGCCTTGAAGATCAGCGGCGCCGCGACGTGATAGGGCAGGTTGCCGCAGACGGTGATCTTGTCGCCGCGCCAGCGCGCCGCCATGTGCAGGTCGTACTTGAGCGCGTCGCAGGCCTCGATGTGCACCGTCTCGAGGTGACCGAGCTCGGCCTTGAGCACGCCGACCATGTCGGGATCGCGCTCGAGCGCGATGATCTTGCCCTCGTGCGCGCGCTGCGCGAGCCGCGCGGTCAGCGTGCCGAGGCCGGCGCCGATCTCCACGATCCAGTCGTCCTCGCCGACGACGGTCGCGTCGACGATGGCGCGGAACGCGCGGTCCGAGACCAGGAAGTTCTGGCCGAAGTGCTTCTTGGCGTGCAGCCCGTGGCGCGCGAGCAGCGTGCGCGCGTCGGGGAATGCGGCGCCGCCGAGCTCGTCGCTCACGCGCGCCTCCCGGGCAGCGGCCACGACGCCCGCGCGTTGAGGTCGAGGCCCGCGCGCTCGCCGGCGGCGAGGTGCCAGTATCCAGCCGACGCGATCATCGCGGCATTATCGGTGCAACGCGCCGGCGGTGGCACGTAGACCCGGAAGCCATCCTCCTCGCCCGCGGCGCGCATCGCCGCGCGCAGCCCGGAGTTCGCCGCCACACCGCCGCAGATCTGCACATGCTCGATCGCGAGGCGCCGCGCCGCGCGCCGCGTCTTGCGCACCAGCACCTCGACGATCGCGTGCTGGTAGCTCGCGCAGACATCGGCGAGCGCCTTGCCCTCGGGCACGCCGTGCGAGCGCACGTGGTGGAGCAGCGAGGTCTTGAGGCCGCTGAACGAGAACGCGTCGCCGGTGTCGCGGCTGACCATCGCGCGCGGGAACTCGATCGCGTGCGGATCGCCGTCCTTCGCCAGCCGATCCACGACCGCGCCGCCGGGATACCCGAGGCCGAGCAGCTTGGCGCCCTTGTCGAAGGCCTCGCCGGCGGCGTCGTCGCGGGTCGCGCCGAGCTCGACGACATCGCCGTGGCCGTCGACGCGGACCAGCGACGTGTGGCCGCCGGAGACGATCAGCGCGAGGTGCGGCAGCGGCGGCGGATCGCCGTCGAGGTAGACCGCCGACAGGTGGCCCTCGAGGTGGTGCACGCCGACCAGCGGCAGGCCGCGCACCCAGGCCAGCGCCTTCGCGGTCTCGAGCGCGACCAGCAGCGCGCCGACCAGGCCAGGGCCGCAGGTCACCGCGACCGCGTCGATCTTGTCGAGGCTGACGCCAGCCTGATCGAGCGCGCCGCGCAGCACCGGGATCACGTTGACGACGTGGGCGCGCGAGGCGAGCTCGGGCACCACGCCGCCGTACGGCGCGTGGACCTCGTTCTGCGACGCGACGACATCGGCGAGCACGCGCGTGCCGTCCTCGACGACCGCGGCCGCGGTCTCGTCGCACGAGCTCTCGAGTCCGAGGACCAGCACGTCAGGTCTCCGGATCGGGGCAGGGCAGGGCGCGCACGGGCGCAGTCGAGCAAGAAGCGCCGCTCGCCGCAAGTCCCTGCGCCTGTGAGGCTTGCGCCTCCAGGCGCTTCTTCGATCGATCGGCCCCGTCGAGGACGACGGTCCCGATCTCCTCCGGAACCGGAGAGTTTCGAATTTGATGACAAATTCTCGGGCGAGTCGATGCGGCGCGCCAGCTCACGGGCCCTGCAGCAGCTCGCGGATGCGATCGGCCTCGTCGCCGCGCGGCGAGAGCTCGAGGAATCGACCGTAGGCGGCGCGGGCTTCGTCGTAGCGGCGCACCGCCCACAGGATCTTGCCCTTCATCGACCACGCCGCCGGATACGCGGCGTTGAGATCGATCGCGCGGGCGATCGACGCGAGCGCATCCTCGGTGCGCGACTGCCGGCGCAGCACGTCGGCCTTCACGACCAGCGCCCGCGAGGTCGCCTTTTCGGCGAGCGAGCGGTCGACCAGCGCGAGCGCCTGATCGAGGTCGCCGTCGTCGAGGGCGGCGCGGGCCTCCTCGAGGAGCTTGCGGTACTCCTTGTCGGCGCCCGCGTCGCCGGGCGCGCCCGCATCGGCGCGTCCCCGAGCGTCCGGAGCGGCGTCGACGGGCGCGGCGACCGCGAGGGCGGCGTCTGGTGGTGTGGCGGTGGTCGGCGCGTCGCTCGCGACCAGCGCGACTGTCGCCGCATCGCTGCTGATCGAGGCGACGCCGGCGACGCGCGCCGACGTCGGGCCGCCGCGACCGAAGAGCCACCAGCCACCGAGCGCGGCCGCGCCGCCGACGGCAGCGATCAGCGGCCAGCGCCGCGGCGTCGCGGTCTGGAAGGGCGCCTGGGTCGTGGCCGCGCGCGGGCCCGCGCGGCGCGGCAGCTCCGTGGTTCCCGGCGGTGGGTTGCGACTGTTGGTGCGCGCGCGGGTCTTCACGACCTGCGGCCGATCGGCGTCGGTCGTGGCGCGCGCCGCGGCGGAGGTCGTCGGTGCGGGCGTCGCGGCGCTCGTGCTTGCGGCGCTCGCGGCGCTCGTGCTCGCGGCGCTCGCGGCGCTCGTGCCCGCCGGACTCGTCGCGGGTTCGGTCGACGCGAGCGCCGCGATCACCTCGGGCGCGAGCGCTGCGTCCTCGGTCCGCTTCCGTGCGGCGGCCTTGGCCTGGACCTCTGCGCGCTCGACCTCGTCGAGCACGTCCTGTGACAGCTCGACCGCCGCCATCGGACGCGAGGCGCGACGCGGCTGGATCGTGACGAGCTCGCGCTGCGGCGGCGTGTCGTCGTTGTCGTGGCCCGCGCCCACCTCGCCGAACGCGCTCGCGTGATCGGCGCCCATCGAGCCGACCGCGCGCCGTGGACCGGAGTTGTCGTCGACGACCAGCGGCGGGGGGAGGGGCGTCGCGCCGGCGTAGTCGTCGATCTCGTCGAGCACCAGCGCCTGCGGCGCGACCGGTCGCAGCGGCCCCTTCGGCGCTTCCTCGGCCTCGCTGTCCTCGCTGTCCTCGTCGTCGGGCGCGAGGATGTCGGCCTGCTCGATCGCGATGTCGATGCGGCTCGTGCGCCGCGGCCGCTCGTCCCCGGCGGGCGCGTCGCTGAGCGCGTCCATGTTGACGGTCGCGACCGGCTCGCTGCGCCCGAGCATCTCGTCGGGCGAGCCCTGGCGCGCCGGCGTCTCGTCGATGTGGCTCGCGACCACCCACTCGCCGCTCGGCGTATCGGTGATCTTCGCGCCGGGCTGCTCGACGAGCAGGCCCTCGAAGTACAGCTTCGCGATCACCTCGAGGCACTCGAGATCGCCGTAGTCGCTCGCGTCGATCACCTCGAGCAGGCTGCGGCGCCCGTCGAACAGCTTGAGGATCGCGTTGTGCTCGTCGGGGATCTCGCCGAGCCGAGCCGACAGCTCCTTCACGTCGACCTCGAACCGCGACTCGAGCGGCGGCAGTTGCTCGAGGAGCCGGCCCCACTCGTCGAGCCGGCGCATGCCCTCCATGAGCAGCGCCTGGGTCGACATCTCGATCACATCGCGACGGCGCACCGTACGGAACACGACCTCGAAGCCGCCATCGCTCCACGTGAGCAGGCGATAGACCGCGTCCTCGCCGGACAGCGGCCCGGCCTCGGCGTCGATGACCTTGCCCTCGCGGAAGAAGATCGCGGCCTGCTTGCCCTGCTCGTTGCCGAACTGGATGAGGCCCGACTTGCGGCTGACCTCGATCGTCTGGATGAGATCGACGACCGCGATATCGGTGAGCCGACCGGTGAAGCGGGTCTTGCCATCGCGGCGCTCCTCGATGCGCGCGCGCTGGCGCTTCTCGAGGAGGATCCGGACCCGCGTGACGATCTCCTTGATGTAGATCGGCTTGGTCAGGTAGTCGTCGACGCCGAGCTCGAGGCCGCGGATCTTGTGCTCGATCTCGGTCTGCTGGGTGAGGAAGACGAACGGGATCTCGGCCCACGCCGGGGTGTTCTTCACCTTGCGCGCGAACGCGAAGCCGTCGACCTCGTCGAGCGCGGTCTCGCACATGATGAGGTCGGGCGCCGCGAGCGCCATCTTGTCGAGCGCGTCCTTGCCGTTGACCGCGGTGGTCACGTTGAACCCCGCCTTGCGCAACGACACCTCGAGCACCCGAAGGCTTCGGGGGTCGCCATCGACCAGGAGCAAGCTCTGCTTGGACACGGATTCGTTCGCGGTTGCGCCCGGCAGCAGACGAGCAACCGGCGAGATGGTACCCGACCGCGCGAGGCGCCGCCAAATTCGGTACCGTCACAACGTGCGGATCTCGTTGCCGTACGGAACATCGCCGATCGAGCTCGACCTCGGCGATCGCCCGGCGTGGGTGATCGATGCGCCGCCGCCCCCGCCGGCGCGCGACGCCGGGGCGACGCTCGCAGCGGCCCTCGATGCGCCCGTCGACAGCCCACCCCTCGAGGACCTGGTGCGCGCCGGTGACCGGGTCACGCTGATCGTCAGCGACGCGACGCGCGACGAGCCGCGCGACGCGATGGTCGCGGCGATCCGCGCGCGCCTGCCGGCGTGCCGCCTCACGCTCGCGATCGCGACTGGCACCCATGGCCGCTGCCGCGTTGCGCGGCTGAGGATCGACCCGGCGCGGCTCGCCGGCGCGGCGATCGTCGACCACGACGGCAACGTCGACGACGATCTGGTCGACGTCGGCGCCACCTCGCGCGGCACGCCGGTGCGCCTGCACCGCGCGCTCATCGAGGCCGACACGGTGGTCGCGACCGGCTGCATCCGCCCGCACTACTTCGCGGGCTGGGGCGCGGGCGCCAAGGCGATCTTCCCCGGGCTCGGCCAGACCGCGTCGATCCGCCAGAACCATCGGTTGAAGGCGGCGCCCGGCGCGGTCGCGGGCGCGATCAGCGGCAACCCCTGTCGCGACGATCTCGAGGAGGCCGCGCGCCTGATCCCTGGCCGCCGGTTTCTCCTGAACGTGCTCGGCGCGCCGACCCCGGCGCCGGCCAGCATGCTCTTCGGCGCCGTCGCGGGTTCGGTCGAGGGAGCGTGGCGCGCGGGGGCGAATATCGCGACCCCGTGGTTCACGGCGACCGGGCAGGGCGGCGCAGTGGTCGTGGCATCGGATGCGCTCCCCGTGACCGCGTCGCTGTATCAGGCCGCGAAGATCGTGGCCGCGGTCGCGCCGCTCGCCGTTCCCGGCGGCGCGATCGTCATCGTCGCCGAGTGCGTCGATGGCATCGGGCCCGTCGAGGTGGTGAACCGCGCGATCTTCGAGCTCGGCATCCAGCCGCGGCTGCCCCCCGACTGCACGGTATTCCTCGTCTCGGGCATGCCGCTCGAGGTCGCCCGCGCCGGGTTTGCGATTCCCCGACCGACGGTGCAGTCGGTGCTCGTCGAGCGAACGGGACCGGTCGTGATCGTGCCGCGCGCGAGCCAGCTCCTGATACGGTGCGCGCCATGAGCCCGGACGCGACGATTCCTGCGGCACTCGAGCCGGTGCTGGGTCGCTACGCCGATCTGCTTCTCCGATGGAACGCCAAGATCAACCTGACCGCCGCCGGGTCCCGGAATGACGCATTGCGACATATCGCGGATTGTATGGCTGTCGTCCAGGTCATCCCGCCGGACACCCGCCGACTCGTCGATGTCGGCAGCGGCGGCGGACTCCCTGCGGTCGTGATCGCGGCAGCGCGTCCCGAGATCGAGGTCGTCGCCGTCGAGCCGACCAACAAGAAGCACGCGTTTCTCCGGACGGCCAGTCGCGAGCTCGCCCTGCCGAACCTTCGACCCGTCGCCGCTCGGATCGAAGACTTCGTCGAGCGCGACTTCGACGTCGCCACCTCGCGCGCGACCTTTGCCCTCGACGAGTGGCTCTCCCGCGGCCTCGCCCTCGTGCGGGTCGGCGGCGTCGTGATCGGCATGGAGGCGATCGTTCAGGTCAGCCTCGATGACGAGACCACCCGCCACACCTACGACTTCGACGGCAAGACCCGCGCGATCATCGTTCGTCGCCGCGCGCACTAGCCGCTGCCGTCGCAGGGCCAGTGCGCTCGCAATCGCCGCTCGTCGAAGCTGGGGAGCGCTGGTCGTCGTCCGGCGCTGCATCGCTCGATGTGGCCACCTGCGCCGACCGGTAAGCGCGCTTGTCGCTGGTGTTGGCTCGCCGAAAGCGTGGCGCGCGGTTCGGACTGCCGGAGTCACCCGGCCCAACCCATCTTGCTTCCGGATCCGCCGAGCGCGCGATGGCGACTTGTTGTGGCTTGCCGTTCCACGTGGAACGCCCGCCGCCGCGCGCGCCACGAGGGAAGTCCGGTTGTCCTTGTCTTGGGCACGCCAGCTACCCGGATCCGCAACACGACCTGCGACGCCGACCGCTCGGCGCATGTCTCCCTCCGGGGTTGGTCTTCGTGGGTCCCTCCGGGGTTGGTCTTCGTGCCCCTCCGGGGTTGGTTTCGCGGGTCCATCCGGGGTTGGTTTCATCCGGTCCCGACGCCGGTTGCTCCTGCTCCTCTGCGGGTAGACCCTCCGGGGAGGGGTTCCGGCGCGGCACGCCCGCCGCGGGCTGTGCTTCCGCCGGCCTCGGCAGTGCCGATCTCGCCGCTCGACCCAAGGATCGCTCCCGCCAATCGACCGGCGCTGATCTCGCCGTCGCGCCGGGGGAGTTCGAGAGATTCCTGCCCCTCCGGGGTTGGTTTCCGGTTGGCAACACGAGTGCGGGCAGAGTTTCCTGCCCCTCCGGGGTTGGCTTCCGGCGCGGCACGCCCGGCGCGGGCAGTGCCTCCGCCGGCCTTGCTAGTGCCGATCTCACCGGCCGATCCGAGGATCGCTCCAGCCAATCGACCGGCGCTGATCTCGCCCGGTCGCGCCGGGGGTAGTTCGCACCGAAATCGCAATGGTGCTGATCTCGGGCCCATCCATCCGGGCCCATCCATCCGCGGGCCCATCCATCCGGGGTTGATTTCGCCCGGAGTTGCTCCGGGCTAGATCCCGACGGGCGTGCGGGTGCTCATCTCGTCGGTCGATCGGGGTCCGCCACCCAGGTCGCTTCCGCTGATCGGCCAGTGCTGATCTCGCCAGTCACCTCGGACGTATTTCCGGTTGATCAGGGGGGGCTGGTTCCCGCCGATCGCGGGGGCTGAGCTCGCCGATTAGTCCCCGGCCCCGGTTCCTCCGGGCTAGATCCCGAAGGATGCGCGGCTCCATCCGCTCGGCCGCGGGTCCTCCGCGCGGGTCCCGCCGGGGTTGGTCTTCGTGGGTCCGGGGTTGGTTTTCGTGGGTCCGGGGTTGGTTTGCGCGGGTCCCTCCGGGGTTGGCTTTCGCGGGTCCCTCCGGCGCGGGTCCCTCCGGGGTTGGTTTGCGCGGGTCCGTCCGGGGTTGGTTTCATCCGGTCCCGGGGCCGGTTGCTCCTCTCGGTGCTCGATCGCGGGGTAGTTCCATGCGCTCGGACGCGGGTCCCTCCGGGGTTGGTGCAAGCAGTGGGTTGGCGCCCGCCTCGGGCCATGGGTCCTGGGCGCCGTGTATCCCGGGTTCGTGCCACTTGCCCGGCCTCGGCACGCCTCGCGGGTGCGAGGAGGACCGGCTTGCCGCGGAACCGGGGTTGATTTGGGCCGATTTGGACCCGATTTGGGCCCGGCCATCGGTGGATGACAGATGCAGGGGCAGCAGCCCAGCCCGGCCCCGGCGCTCGGGTGTTCGCGGCTTGGCCGCGCCGTCTAGCCAGCAGATCCCGTCGACCGCGTGCCGGCGGCAATCAACCCGGCGGCATTCAACCCCGGAAGCCTTTGAGCCAGCGGTGGTCGGGCGGACTCCCAGCGGCACCGGTCCGGGCTCCGACTGAATCAAGCCGGTGTCTCGCGGCCTATGGGCGTGGGGGGCTCGGCCATCCCGCCGCGACCTGGGGTGTGTGCGCGCTTGAGACGCCTGACGGAGAGAGCGACCGCCGACAGCTTCTCACTCCGGTGCCCCGTGGTGCCGGTGGCCCGTGGTGCGCCTCGCCGAGACCAAGCCCAGCGCTCTTGCGAAGCCCCGTGCCCAGCTCCGCAGTGAGTGACAAATCCAAGCCCGGACCACAGGAGAAGCCCGGACCACAGGAGACCGAGCGCCTGAGGAGCAAGAGACCGGGCCGGGGCGCGCGCGCCTGGCCTCCCTCGGTCTCGAGCGAGCACGGCAACCTTGGAACCACGCGTTGGGGCGAGGTCGGCCCGTGGGGGCTAGGCCAGTGGCGATCTCACCCCTGGGGCCGTCCTTCGCGTTTCACGTGGAACATGCGTCCGTGGGCGTACGTCTCTCCGCCGACCACGCCCCGAACCCTCACCAACGGACGAGCCGATGCCCAACTGGACCCACTCTTCATTCTGAGCTCGCCGGTCATTGTTCGCCGCGGCAGGATCTGACGTGGAGTCGAGCATCCAGGAGCGACGGCTCCAGCGGGAGACGTGGTCGCCGCACGAGCTACCACCGGTCGCCGAGAACTACGAGCGCGCCACCGCACCCGGCCCGGCCGGAGCCTGCCGCCGGCTTCGCGCGCGTTTCACGTGGAACATCAGGCCCGGCCGCGGCGCCATGAAATCAGGCCGGCCGAGATCGCTCGCGGCCAGTCGAGCCCCTGAACCCAGCCCCGGCCGGCAGACTCCGCCTTCAACGCCCGCGCACTCGCCCCGGGCGACCGAGCCTAGAAGTGGTCGAGCAGCCGTCGCGCGACGGCGGCGACATCGCCCTGGTCACGCACCAGCGACACGATGGACGGGCGGATCTGCCGGGCGATCTCGTCGGCGTTCGACATGGCCGCGGAAAGCGAGTCGCCCGGCCGCACAGACAGCACGACCCCGAGCAACTCGCAGCCATCCCGGGCCACGGCTTCTGCGGTCAGCACGGTGTGGTTGATTGTTCCGAGCCCGGCGCGACCCACGATCAGGACAGGAAGGCCGAGGCGGCGAGCCAGGTCCGCGATCGTCTCCTCGTCCGTGAGGGGCACGCGCCAACCGCCGGCGCCCTCGACCAGGACGAGATCGGCCTCGGCGGCCACGGCCTTCACGAACCCCACGCACTCGGCGATATCCACCGACCGCCGCACCAAACGCGCCGCCACCGCGGGAGCTAGCGGCGCGGCGAACCGATACAGGCATCGGCCGTCGGCCGACTGCCACCCGCCAGCCGCGGCAGCGATCTTCTCGGCGTCCGAGGCGACCAGGCCGCCAGGACCCTCCGTGCAGCCGGATTCGACGGGCTTCACCGCGGCAACTCGCTTCTCGCGCGCGAGCTCGGCGGCGAGCGCACAGGTGATGTGCGTCTTGCCGACGTCCGTATCCGTGCCCGTGATGAAGGCACCGATCATCCGCAGCTGTCCTCGATCCCTCGAATGGTCGCGTGCGCGAGCAGATCCGCATCGTCCCGGGTCAAGGTGAGGGGCGGCATCCACACCAGTACATCACCTAGTGGGCGGAGGATCACCCCGTATTTGCGAGCGGCATCGCACGCCTTGGCGCCGCGAAACTCCTCGGCAGGGAACGGGGACCGATCGGGACGCGCCAGCTCGATTCCGATCATCAGGCCCCGTTGACGGATCTGCCCGACGAACGGCAGTGGCGCGACGAACTCGCGAAGCAGCCGCTCGAGATAGCGCGCGAGGTCGCGTGACCAGTCCAGCGCAGACTCCTCGAGCATGGCCATCGACTCGAGCGCAACGGCGCACGCGAGGGGGTTCGCGGTGAACGTGTGGCCGTGGAAGAACGCCTTGTACTCGGCCCGCTCGCCGAGGAATGCCTCGTAGATCGCGTCGGTGGTCAGGGTCGCGGCGAGGGGCAGGTACCCACCGGTCAATCCCTTCGCGACGCAGAGGATGTCAGGGCGAACGTCTTCATGTTCGCAGGCGAACATCGCGCCAGTGCGCCCGAAGCCGGTGGCGACCTCGTCGACGATCAGCAGGATATCGGCGGCGCGACAGCGATCAGCGACGGCCCGCAAGAAGCCCGGCGGATGCATGAGCATTCCCGCCGCTCCCTGAACGAGCGGCTCCATGATGAGTGCGCCAACCTCATGCCCGTGCGACGCGATCGCGCTGTCGAGGGCAGCGAGACTGCGGACCATCGCCGCCTCGGGAGTCTCCCCCGAATCGATCGCACTCGTCGGACTGGGCACGCCGATCGAGCGAACGATGAGCGGCCCGAAGATCCGGTGGAAGAGCTCGATGCCGCCGACGCCAACCGCGCCGAGCGTGTCGCCGTGATACGCGTGCTCCATCCGCAGAAAGCGCGGCCGCGGCGTTCCCCGCAGCTGCCAGTACTGGAACGCCATCTTCAGCGCGATCTCGACCGCCGCAGAACCCGAGTCCGAGTAGAAGACGCGCGTGAGCCCCGACGGCGCAACGCGGACGAGATTCTCGGCGAGCTCGATCGCCGGTGGATGACTCAGGCCGAGGAACGTCGAGTGGGCGAGCTGATCGAGCTGGCCGCGCACCGCCTGATTCAACCGCGGGTGGTTGTGGCCATGCACGTTGCACCACAGCGAGCTCACACCGTCGAGATAGCGCCGCCCCTGATCATCGATGAGGTAGGGACCATCGCCTCGGACGATGGTCAGCTGTGGATCCCGACTCCACTCGCGCATCTGCGTGAACGGATGCCAAACAACCTTCTTGTCCCGCTCAGACCAGGTCGCCATCGATTCCTCGTTTCACGTGGAACACATCCGCGAGCGCACGACTCGCTACTCCGTTCGAGCCTCGGTCAACGCGCGCTTGAACCCAGCGATGTCGTCGGCCGAGTGCGCCGCTGACAGCGAGACGCGCAACCGAGCCGTGCCCGCCGGAACCGTAGGTGGCCGGATTCCTTGAGCAAAATACCCAGCCTCGAGCAGGCGCGCCGTCCAGCGCATCACCACCCGATCGTCGCCGGCGATCACCGGCGCAATCTGGGAGTCACTACCCATCTCGCTGACGCGCTGCAGCAATCGCGCGCGCATCGCGTCCCCTTCACTCGACCGGCACAACCGGATGGCTGCAATTGCCGCCGCGCACACCACCGGCGGCAGGCCGGTCGAGAACACCAGCGACCTTGCGCGATTCCACATCAGATCGATCGCGTCCCGCCGACCGGCGATGAACGCGCCGTAGCCGCCGAGCGCCTTCCCGAAGGTACCGACCACGAGGTCGACGTCGGCCCCCGCGAAGCCGACGCCCTCTGCACCGAACGCGCCGACGGCATGCGCGTCGTCGACGAGGACGAGCGCATCGTGCGCATGCGCGAGCCGCGTGATCGCCTCGAGGTCGCCGCGATCGCCGTCCATCGAGAACAGCGACTCGGTCACGACAAGTCGCCGCCCGGTGTGCGGCTCGCGCAGCAACTCCTCGAGGTGCGCGACATCGCGATGCCCGAAGACGCGCACGCGCGCGCGCGACAGCCGGCAGCCGTCGATGATGCTCGCGTGGTTGAGCTCGTCGGAGAAGACCTCGTCACCGGCGCCGACCAGCGCCGGGATCACGCCCGTGTTCGCGGCGAAGCCCGATCCGAACAGCCGCGCCGCCGGGCGCCGCAGCCAGCTCGCGACCTCGGCCTCCAGCTCGTCGTGCACGGCCGTGTTGCCCACGACCAGCCGCGACGACCCGGCGCCGACGCCCCAGCGATCGATGGCCTCGTGCGCGGCCGCGCGGAGCGCCGGATGATTCGCGAGCCCGAGGTAGTCGTTCGACGAGAAGTTCACGACGGCGCGCCCGTCGAGGGTGACGTGCACGCCCTGCGGTGACTCGAGCTGTCGTCGCCCGCGCAACCGACCACTCGCCTCGAGCGCCGCGAGCTGCTCCTCGATCGTCGACGACATCGACGCCAATATACCCGCGGGAACGCAGCCACCAACCCGGCGCGCCGCTGAACCACCGAGCACGACCGCGGCCGCCGCGCCGCGCGTCACTTCCCGATGCAGAACCGCGCGAACAGCTCGTCGAGCACGGCCTCGCCGACCTCGACGCCCGTCACCTCGGCGAGGGCGCGCACGCCATCCCGGACATCCACCGCGATCAGCTCGGCGCTGGCCTTCGCCGTGAGCGCCGTCGCCGCCGCCTCGAACAGCCCCGCTGCTGTCGACAACCCCGCGCGCTGCCGCTCGCTGGTGACGATCCCGGTCGCGCCGTCGTCGCGATCCGAATCGATTCCCGCGCAGCGCAGCGCCGCCGCGCGGAGCTCGTCGAGCCCGGCGCCCGTCACCGCAGAGCTGGCGATCGCGTCGACCGGCACCGGCGTCCCGAGGTCGGCCTTGCTCCGCACCAGCACACCGCGCGCCCCGAAGCGCGCGCCACCGGCGTCATCCTCGGACGCGGCGGCGATCCACAGGACCGCGTCCGCGGTCGTCAGCCGCTCGGTCGCGAGCGCGATCCCGCGCCGCTCGATCTCGCCGACATCGTCGCCGGCCCGCTCCCCCGCGGTGTCGATCAGCGTCACCGCCACGCCCCGCCACTCGACGCGCGCCTCGACATAATCGCGCGTCGTACCGGGCGTCGCCGCGACGATCGACCGCTCGCGGCCGACGAGCGCGTTGAACAGCGACGACTTCCCGGCGTTGACCGGCCCGGCCAGCGCCACGACGATGCCGTCGCGGAGGGCGCGCCCGACGCGAAACGATCCCGCGAGCGCCGCGCTGGCCGCGGCGATCGCGCGCAGCCGCGCGACCGTCGACGCCTCGAGCTCGACGCCGAGCCCCTCCTCGGGGAAATCGATCGACGCCTCGAGCTCGGCGAGCACGCCGATCGCATCCGCGCGCAGCGCATCGATCCGCCGCCCGAGCTGGCCCTCGAGCTGATCCTGCGCGACCCGCCACGCGCGCTCGCTGGCCGCGCCGATCACGCCGGCCAGGGCCTCGGCCCGGGTCAGATCCAGCTTGCCGTGGAGGAACGCGCGCCGTGTGAACTCGCCGGGCTCCGCGCTGCGCGCGCCCGCCGCCAGCACCGCGCGCAACAGCCGCGCGCTGTTCACGCCGCCGCCGTGCCCGTGGATCTCGGCGACGTCCTCGCCGGTGAACGAGCGCGGACCGCGCATCGCGAACGCGACCACGGAATCGATCCGCGCGCCGTCCGCGTCGCGCGCCGCCGCGACCACCACCTGGCGATCGCCCAGCGCGTCGGGCGCCTTGCCGAGGACGCGGGCCACGACGTCGATCGCCGCCGGCCCGCTCACTCGCACGATCGCGATGCCGCCCGAGCCGGGCGCCGTCGCGATGGCCGCGATCGTGTCGATCGCGGCTGGGTTCACTCCGCCACGGCGACCGCGCCCTCGGCGGGCACGATCAGGATGTGGCGATCGTCGCCCTCACCCTCGCTCCGGCTCGACAGGCCCGGCGTCTCCGCGATCGCCATGTGGATGATGCGGCGATCGTGCGCCGACATCGGCGACAGCTCGACGATGGTCTTGGTGCTGAGCGCCTTCTCGCCCATCCGCGCGGCCAGCGAGCGCAGCCACTCGATGTGCTTGTCGCGGTAGCCGCCCGAGTCGACGACGAGCGGCTTGCCGCGCTCGCCCGCGCGCTCGCGGTACACGACCTTGGTCACCAGGTGCTGGAGCGCGTCGACGACGACGCCCTTGCGCCCGACGATCAGGTCGGTGTCAGCGGTCTGGATCTCGAGGACCACGCGGTCCTCCTCCTCGTGCACGTCGATGTCCGCGGAGATCCCCATCCGCTCCAGGACACCCACGAGGAAGTCGCATGCCTTCTCGGCGATGTCGTCAGGATTCGTTTCGGTGGTCACGTCCGGCTCCTCGTCTCAGTTGCGGCCGCGCCGACGCTGTCCGCGCCGGGGCCGGTTACTTGTCTTGGGCGCAGTGCGCGCCTCGCTCTTGGCGGCGGGCGCCTCGGCCTCGTCGTCGCCGTCGTCGTCACCACCGTCGTCGCCGTCGCCGTCGTCGTCGCGGGTCGCGGGCGCGACCTCCTCGACGTCGATCACCGGCGACTTCTTGGCCGGCTTGCCCTTGTCGCCCTTCGGTGGGCCGTCTTCGGCGGTCGCCTTCGGCACCGGCTTCACGATCAGCTTCGCGCTCTTGTCCCAGTTGCGCATGTAGACCGAGTGCAGCGCGGTGAGGCAGGTGTTGGTCAGGATGTAGAGCGTCAGGCCCGACGGGAACACCAGCGACATCACGCCGAAGATGCCGGGCAGGCCGTACATCATGATCTTCTGCTGCATGCCATCGCCCGACGGCGGCTGCAGCTTGGCCTGCAGGAACATCATGCCGACCAGCGCGATGCCGAGGATGTAGTACGGGTCCTGCTGGGTCAGGTCGTTGATCCAGCCCGGGATGAACGGCGCGTTGTAGAGCTCGCCTGCGGTCGACAGCATCTTGTACAGCGCGAGCCAGATCGGCATCTGCAGCAGCATCGGCAAGCAGCCCGCGAGCGGGTTCACGCCGTGCGTCTTGTAGAGCGCCATCATCTCCGTCTGGATCTTCTGACGGTCGCCCTTGTACTTGGCGTTGAGCGCGTCCATCTGCGGCTTGAGCGCCGCCATCGCGCGCATCGACCGCATCGACTTGGTCGTCCAGTACAGCGTCGCGAACTTGACGAGGATCGTCAGCAGGATGATCGCGAGGCCCCAGTTGCCGACGAGGTCGAAGATGTGGAGCAGGAGCCACAGCAGCGGGCGGGCGATGAACGAGAACCAGCCCAGGCCGACCGTCTTGTCGAAGCCGGTCGCGAAGCCCGCAACCTTGTCGGCGCGCTCCAGCTTCTCGAGGAACTTCGGCCCGACGTACGCGACGACGGTCTTGTGGACCATCGGGTCGCCGCCGCGGAGCGTGGTCTGTCCGAAGACCAGCGCCATCTGGACGAGACCCGGCGTCGACGCGACGGGATACGCCGTGCACGCCAGCGTCTCCTCGCCGGCGCCCTGCGGCGCCATGGCGATCAGGAAGTACGGATGCGCGATCGCCGCCCAGGTCACCACGCCGGCGCGCTCGAGCGGGCCGGTCTTGGCGCTGGCGGGCTCGAAGATCGCGGGGATCTCGCGCTCGTCTTCCTCGTTGTTGACGCGGCAGTGCGCGGTCCACTCGCGGGTCACGCGACCGGCCTTCACGACCTCGTGCCGGGGATCCTGGTAGCCGAACGTCGAGACCGCCAGCTGCTGCTGGAAGTTCGCGTTGGCGGAGCCGCCCAGCGCCTGGATGCCGACGTCGAGCTTGATCAGGTAGTCCGACGCCATGACCGTATAGGTCTTGGTGATCAGGAAGCGGTCATCCTTGTACGTGTACGTGACGACGTTGCCGTTGCGCGCGCCGGTCCACTCCGCGCCCTGCGGCAGGTAGTACGACGAGTTCACGAAGTTCACGTCGAAGGCCGCGCCGCCGATCGACCCGGCCGGCACCAACTCGCCCTTGTCGGCGGTGGTCAGGTAGCGCTCGTCGCGGAGGTGCCACGAGACCAGGTTGCCGCCCCACTTGGTGAAGGCGGCCGTGACCTCGGCGGTCTCGAGGGTGATCTCGTCGGCAGGCTCGCGCTTGTGGATCGTCACGCCGGTCGGCGCCGCGACCACCGGGGCCGCGGGCGCAGCCGCCGAGCCAGAACCAGCCGCCGAGCCAGAGCCAGCCGCCGAGCCAGAGCCAGCCGGCGGCGCAGCGGCGCTACCAGCGACCGGCGCCGTGGCCGGCTGACCGATCGGGTTCGCCGCGACCGCCGGAGTGGCGATCGCCGAACCGGAGCCCGAGCCAGGCTTCGGCTCCTCCGGCTTGGAGGGGAACAACACCTGCCACAGCAGCAGGATGCCCATCGCCGCAGCGACGGCGAGCAATAGTCGCTTGCCCTGATCTTCCATTACGACGGCCTCGTCTCCAGCCGCTCCGGCCGGTTCGCTTCATGACCACGGCGCGCGGGCGCCGGGTGATATCCGCCGTGGAACAGCGGGTTGCATCGAAGGATCCGCCACACCGCCCAGAGTGAGCCCTCGAGGGGGCCGCGGTTCTCGATGGCCTCGATCGCATAGCACGAGCAGGTCGGCGCGTACCGACAGCTCGGCGTTCGCTTGAGCGGCGACAGGATCCGCTGGTAGCCGCGCACGAACGCGATGAGCGCGCGCTTCACCACGCCGCGACCCGATCGCGCAACCGCGCGAGGTCAGCACCGACCTCGGCGAGCCCGTCGAGACTGGCAGCGGAGTCCTTCGCGATCACGACCACGTCGCGACCGGCTGGGACCCAGCCGTGCGTGCGCAACCACTCTCGGGCCAGCCGCTTGACGCGATTGCGCGCGACCGCATTGCCAACCCGTTTGGAGACGGTGAAGCCCACGCGCCCGACCGAGCCAACGGCCGTCCCCGGCGCGACAAGCGCGAGGAAATGCCGGGACCCGATCTTGGAGCCCGCGTGCTGGACCGCCAGAAATTCACGGCGACGCCGCAGCCGCATGCTCTTGGTCATGCGCTGCGCCACCGCGCTACTTCTTCGCGATCGTGACCGAGATCCGCTTGCGTCCCTTGGCGCGGCGTCGACGAAGAACCTCGCGGCCTCCGCGGGTCTTCTTGCGGGCGCGAAACCCATGGGTGCGCTTGCGGCTCTTATTATGCGGCTGATACGTACGCTTCACGGCTAGCTCCGGGTCCTTGCGGGACGTGGATCGATACTCGACGAGCCCCGGGGTGTCAAGGACAGTGCCCGGTGAGTCGCTGCCAATCCTCCGGAGTGGCGTGAGGCTGTTCCCACAGCTGAACCACAATCACGGCTGCGGCGCAATATGCAGCAAATTTCGCATCTTCCAGATCTCGGTCCACAGCTGTCTGCACTCCGGACGAATCTCGGGACGGATCCGTCACCGGGAGCCAAATGAGATCCGAGACTTCTGATTTCGTTGATGGAATGACCTTGCTCGGCGCTTTCTCACTCTGGTAGCTAGTGCCCTCGCCGACGAAACGTCGCCGCGCCTCGGGGGCCCGGTGACCACGCACTGCCGACGCGCCCACCCCGGGATCTTCGGCACCGGCCACGAGTAGCCTCGCGCTGCCTGTGGATAAGCTCTGTCTTTGTCCGCATTCTTCCTGTGGAACAAACAAATCATCTACATGATTTCAAAAGCGAATCCACGAAACCACATCGCGACGTCCTGCCGGGAGCCTCACGCGTGATTCCCGCGTCCGGCACCGACGCAGGTCCGTGGCGGGTGGCCTTGAGCCGCCTCGAGTCGAAGCTCTCTCCGCAGAACTTCGACATGTGGCTCCGCCCGATCGAGTGCGTCGCCTGCCACCACGGCGTGGTTCGCCTGCGCGCGCCCAACTCCTACGTGCGCCTCTGGTTCGAATCGAACTTTCTCGATTCGGTCCGCGCCGAGATCGAGAACACCACCGGCGCCCCCTGCGCGATCGAGTTCGAGCCGGACGAGCCGGTCACCCGCGTCCGAGCGATCGTCGAGGATCCCGCGCCGCTCGCGGTCGACGTCGAGAGCAGCGCGACCCTGCCGGCGGTCGCGCCCGCACCCGCGCCGGTCATCACTGCCTCGCATCCGCCCGAGGCCACGTCGGAGTTCGCGGCCCCCGAGCTCGCGACGCTGAACCCGCGCTACTCGTTCGACACCTTCGTCGCAGGGCCGTCGAACCAGCTGGCGTTCGCCGCGTCGCAAGCCGCCGCCAGCACGTACCCGCCCAAGTACAACCCGGTCTTCATCTGCGGCGGCGTCGGCCTGGGCAAGACCCACCTGCTCCACGCGATCGGCCATACCCAGCTCGCGATGCGGCCCGGCACCCGGGTCGTCTACATCTCGAGCGAGCGGTTCATGAACGAGTACGTCAACGCGATCCGCTCGGGGAAGATGCACGACTTCCGCCGGCGCTATCGCGAGGGCCTCGACGTGCTGCTCGTCGACGACGTGCAGTTCCTCGCCGGCAAGGACGGCACGCAGGAAGAGTTCTTCCACACGTTCAACGCGCTGCACGACACCCACAAGCAGATCGTCCTCACCGCCGACCGCAAGCCCCACGAGATCTCGGATGTCGCCGACCGGCTGCGCACGCGCTTCGCGTGGGGCCTGCTCGCCGACATCGAGCCGCCGGAGCTCGAGGTCCGCATCGCGATCCTCCGCAAGAAGGCCGCGAACGAGGCGATCCCCTTGCCCGACGACGTCGCGATGTTCATCGCGTCGTCGATCAAGTCGAACGTGCGCGAGCTCGAGGGCGCGCTGATTCGCCTCGCAGCCTACGCGTCCTTGTCGCGGCGGACCATCGACCTGCCCTTCGCGCAGGAGACCCTGGGCGGCGCGCTGGCGCGTCCTCGCGAGCACATCACGTGCGAGGCCGTCATCAAGGCGGTCGCGAGCTACTACGGCGTCAAGCCGCTCGACATCAAGAGCCCGCGCCGCCACAAGTCCATCGCCGGGCCGCGCGCGGTGGCGATGTACCTCGCGCGTCAGCACACCAAGGACAGCTACCCGGACCTCGGCCGCGCGTTCGGCGGCAAGCACCACACGACCATCATCTCGGCGGTCGAGAAGGTGCTGGAGCGCGTGAAGGACGACCCGTCCCTCCGCGGTGAGATCCACGCCATCGAAGCCATCCTGCTGCGCTGATCCTGCAAGCAAGTGATGACGTCTCCGATGACTCGAACGATGACAGGATCGGCCCTCCGTGGTACGCCGCAGGCCTGTGGGGATCACTGTGGAAGAGCCTGTGGATCGGCCAGAGGGCAGATCTCGACGACCGGTTCATCCACAGGTCGTCAACTGACCTCAACAGGCCGCACCGCCCGGATGTCCACCGCGACCGCTTCCTGATTCCCGTGTGAACTCGAGCAATTCAGTCTCGTATCCACACCACCCACACCAGCTACTACTATCTCTACTTTCTTCCTGATCAAGATCTTAAGAGAAGAAGAGAGAACACGAGAGGGCCCATGGAGTTCCGGATTCCCAAAGCAGAGTTCGTGCGCGGCCTGCGCCTCGCGCAGAGCATCGCGGACCGGAAGAGCACGATGCCCATGCTGGCCAACGTGCTGCTCCGCACCCAGGGCAAGGACAAGCTCCTGGTCGCCGCGACCGACCTCAACGTGTCGCTGACCGCGGAGCTCAAGAGCACCAACACGGCCGAGGGCGGGCTCACGGTCAACGCGAAGGCGCTGCACGACCTGGTCGTGAGCGCGCCGGGCGACACCCTCACGCTCAAGCGGACCGACAACCACTGGGCCGAGATCAAGAGCGGCAAGGTCAACTACCGCATCGTCGGCATGCCCGACCGCGACTTCCCGAAGGTCCCCGACCCGCGCGAGGTCACCTTCGGCGAGGTCGACGCCAGCGTGCTGCGCGAGATGATCGACCGCACGCTGTTCTCGGTCTGCAACGACGAGACCCGCTTTCACCTGAACGGCGTGCTGTTCGAGTCGAGCGGCTCCAAGGCGCGCATGGTCTCGACCGACGGTCACCGCCTCTCGAAGGTCGAGCGCCCGCTGCCGGGCGGACCGCAGCTGTCGGCGGGCGTGATCATCCCCAAGAAGGGCCTGCTCGAGATCAAGCGCGTCCTCGAGGGCGCCACGACCGCCAAGCTCGCGGTGAAGACCCCGCACGTGTTCCTGCAGAACGAGGAGCTGTCGCTGGCGGTGAAGCTCATCGACGCGCAGTTCCCGCCGTACGAGCAGGTCATCCCCAAGGACCCGAAGCGCTCGGTCGTCATCGACCGGGCGCTGCTCGTCGAGTCGCTCAAGCGCGCGCAGCTCATGTCGTCGGAGACCCGCGGCGTGAAGCTCTCGCTCGCGGCCGGCACGCTGACCATCGCCAGCGACAACCCCGACCTCGGCGAGGTCCGCGAGGAGATCGATTCGGACTACGCCGGCGACGCCATCGCCATCGGCTTCAACCCGAAGTACGTCATCGAGCTGCTCGGCCAGATGACCTCCGACCAGGTGAGCCTGTCCCTCGGTGGCGAGCTCGACCCGGGGCTGTGGCGCCCGCTGGGCGCGGATGACTACGTCGGCGTCATCATGCCGATGCGCATCTGACGCGCCCGTCCTGAAGCTGCTGACGTGCGCATCGCGGCGCTAGAGGTCGAGGGCGTCCGCAACCTGGCGCCGCTGGTGCTCTCGCCCTCGCCCCGGTTCAACGTCTTCGTCGGGGACAACGGCCAGGGCAAGACCAACTTGCTCGAGAGCATCTACGTCGCCGCGACGCTGCGCTCGTTCCGCACCACGCGCCTCGCGGAGATCATCCAGTTCGGCGCCCCGGGCGCGCGCATCCGGGCCAGGGTCGAGCGCGGCGGGCTCACCCGCCTGTACGACGTCACCATCGGACCGCACAGCCGCCAGGTCCGGCTCGACGGCAAGGCGCCGCGCCCGGTGTCGCGCTACTTCGGCGACCTGAACGTCGTCCTGTTCGCGCCCGAGGACCTGCACCTGCCGCGCGGCGCGCCCGCCGATCGTCGACGATTTCTCGACCGCGCGGTGTTCAACCGGCGCGGCGAGCACCTGACCGTCGTCGCCGACTACGACAAGGCGCTGCGCAGCCGCAACGCGCTGCTGCGCGAAGCCGCGGCCGGCCGCCGCACCAAGGGCATCGGCGACCAGCTCGCGGTCTGGGACGAGCAGGTCGCGACCCTCGGCGCGCGGGTCATCGCCCATCGCCGCGCGTACCTCGCCGAGCTGCGCGGCCCGGTGCAGGCCGCCTTCGACGCGATCGCCCGCGCCGGCAAGCCGGCGGACGTCACCTACGCGAGCGCCGCGCCCGAGATCGCCGCCGCCGCCGATGCGGACCTCCCGGCGGCGCTACGCGCGGCGCTGGCCGCGACCCAGGCGCGCGACCTGGCCCGTGGCTCGACCTCGGTCGGCCCGCACCGGGACGACCTCGCCTTCGGCTTCGATGGCCACGAGGCCGCGGCGGTGGCCTCGCAGGGCCAGCTGCGCGCGCTGGTGCTGGCGTGGAAGACCGCGGAGATCGATCTCCTCGAGCGCGTCCACGGCGAGCCGCCGATCCTGCTCCTCGACGATGTCTCCTCGGAGCTCGATCCGCAGCGCAACCGCTACCTGTTCGAGTACCTCGCCGAACGCCAGGGCCAGTGCTTCATCACGACCACTCACGCGGGGTTCGTGCTGCTCGATCGAAACCGCGTCGATCATCAGGTCCGGGACGGTCGAATTGTGTAGCTATTCCTGATTGTTAATCCACGTACACGAGTGCCCTCACGGGCTTCCGCAGGGGGCTCCAGTGTGGTACGACCCACGCTCGCGAAAACGGGTACTCGAATGGCAGATCTTCAGGGAACATCACAGACTTCGGACTCCGACTACAACGCGGACTCGATCGGTGTCCTGAAGGGCCTCGAGGGCGTCCGCAAGCGACCGGGCATGTACATCGGCGACACCGATGACGGCACCGGCCTGCACCACCTCGTCTACGAGGTCGTCGACAACTCGGTCGACGAGCACCTCGCCGGCCACTGCTCGCGCATCGACGTCACCATCCACGTCGACAACTCGGTGACCATCGAGGACAACGGCCGCGGCATCCCGGTCGATGTCCTCGTCGACGAGGGGCGCTCGGCGGCCGAGGTCGTCATGACCGTGCTGCACGCCGGCGGCAAGTTCGGCGGCGCGGGCTACAAGGTCTCGGGCGGCCTGCACGGCGTCGGCGTGAGCGCGGTCAACGCGCTGTCCGACTGGCTGCACCTCGAGATCAAGCGCGCCGGCACGACGTACTACCAGGAGTACGCGCGCGGCATCCCGCTCAGCCCGATCGCGGCCATCGGCGTCACGCAGCGGCGCGGCACCAAGACCACGTTCCACCCCGATCCGGACATCTTCAAGAACGTCCTCGAGTTCTCGTACGAGCAGCTCTCGCAGAAGCTGCGCGAGCTCGCGTACCTGAACAGCGGCCTCACGATCGCGATCACCGACGAGCGCAGCGGCAAGAGCCAGGAGCTGCAGTTCGAGGGTGGCATCGCGAGCTACGTCCGCGACATCAACGAGAACAAGACCGTCGTCGCCGACGTGATCGCGTTCTCTGACGAGAAGGACAACATCACGGTCGACGTCGCGATGCAGTGGAACGACGGCTACTCCGAGCTCGTCACCTGCTTCACGAACACGATCAAGAACCGCGATGGCGGCACCCACCTGACCGCGTTCCGGCAGGCAATGACCCGCACCATCAACAACTTCGCCACCGAGTTCAAGCTGCTCGGCAAGGACACCAAGGACGGCAAGGCGACCCTGTCAGGCGAGGATCTGCGCGAGGGCCTCACCGCGGTCATCTCGGTGAAGTGCGGAGATCCGAAGTACTCCAACCAGGCCAAGGACAAGCTGGTCTCGTCGGAGGTGACGCCGGCGGTGTCCGCGGTCGTCAGCGAGAAGCTCAGCGAGTACCTCGAGCGCCATCCCAAGGAGGCGCGCGCGATCGTGCAGAAGGCGACCATCGCGGCGAAGGCCCGCGAGGCCGCGCGCCGCGCCCGCGAGATGGTGCAGCGCAAGGGCGCCCTCGAGCTGACCAGCCTGCCGGGCAAGCTGGCCGACTGTCAGGAGCGCGACCCCGAGAAGTGCGAGATCTTCATCGTCGAGGGTGAGTCCGCCGGTGGCTCGGCCAAGCAGGGCCGCGACCGCACGATCCAGGCGATCTTGCCGCTCAAGGGCAAGATCCTGAACGTCGAGAAGGTCCGCTTCGACCGGATGATCTCCTCACAGGAGATCTCGACGCTCATCACCGCGCTCGGCGCGGGCGTCGGTGGCGAGAAGGACATCGAGAAGCTCCGCTACCACAAGATCATCATCATGACGGACGCCGACGTCGACGGGTCCCACATCCGGACCCTGCTGTTGACGTTCTTCTTCCGGCACTTCGGCGAGCTGTTCGAGCGCGGCCACATCTACATCGCGCAGCCGCCGCTCTACAAAGTGAAGAAGGGCAAGTCCGAGCAGTACCTCAAGAACGAGGCGGCGCTCGTCGAGTACCTGCTCGACTCGGTGTGCGACGAGACGGTCGTGCGCGGCAAGGCTCACGGCGAGCCGTTCACCGGCGGCGCGCTCAAGGCGCTGGTCCGCAAGATCACCGACGCCCGCCACATGCGCGACCAGCTCGACCGCCGCGGCGACGGCCGCATCCTCGCGGTGTTCGCGGAGGCCGGCATCGGCCGCGACGATCTCTCCGATCGCCAGCGCCTCGACGGCCACATCGCCGCCGTGAAGGGCGAGCTCGGGCGGCGCTACGGCGAGCTCGGACAGGCCGAGTTCGAGGTCGTCCCCGATCCCGAGCACGGCAGCTTCACGGTCCGCATCCAGACCGGCATGCACGGCGTGCGGCGCGCGACCGCGATCAACCGCGACGTCATCGACTCGGCCGAGTTCAAGGCGGTGCGCGACGCGACCGCGGAGCTGCGCTCGCAGCTGGGTGGGCCGTTCGAGCTGGTCCACGACAAGGACGAGCCGCGCATCGTGGCCACCTTCGACGAGATCGCGACGACCATCGACGAGATCGGGCGCAAGGGCCTGCAGATCCAGCGCTACAAGGGTCTGGGCGAGATGAACGCCGAGCAGCTCTGGGAGACCACGATGGATCCCACGCGCCGCAACCTGCTCAAGGTGAAGGTCGAGGAGATCACCAAGGCCGACGAGATCTTCACCAAGCTGATGGGTGATCTCGTCGAGCCGCGCCGGCTCTTCATCGAAGAGAACGCGCTCAACGTCCGCAACCTCGACGTCTAGTCGCAGCCGAGCTCCGCGATCGTCGAGCCGCGGTCCGCGTCGTGTGACGCGGATCGCCCTGGCGGTGATTCCCGACGGGAGACCCGCTCTGCTACCATCGCGGGAGTGAGCACCGATCCCGCCGCGCTGGAAGCCAGCATCCGGGTCGCGTGCGATCAGGAGCGCTGGTCCGACGCGGCGACGCTCGCGGTCAAGGGCTACGGACCCGAGCTCCTCGGCTACCTCATCGGCATGACCCGCAGCGAGGTCGACGCCGGCGACGCCTTCGCGCTGTGCTGCGAGAGCATCTGGCTGGGCCTGCCGAAGTTCCGGTGGGAGTCCACGCTCAGGACCTGGGCCTACTGCCTCGCGCGGCGCTCGTTCACGCGGCTGCGCCGCGACCCGCGGCGCAAGCGCGAGGTCGCGTACTCGGACGCGCTGTCGGCGGCGATCGCCCAGGTCCGCACCCGGACCGCGACCTACCTGCGCACCGAGACCAAGGACAAGGTCGCCGAGCTCCGCGCGAAGCTCGAGCCCGACGACCAGACGCTCCTGATCCTGCGGATCAACCGGAAGCTCCCGTGGCGCGAGATCGCGATCGTCCTCGGCGAGGATGACGACACGCCGGCGGCGACCGAGCGGCGCGCGGCGGCGCTGCGCAAGCGCTTCGAGCGCATCAAGCTCGAGCTGCGGGCGCTGGCCAAGCCGGCGGAGTGAGCGCGGGCCGGCGCCGCGCGACGGCGACGAGCTCGTGAGGCCGCCGGCGCTGCGCCGGTGCGCTAGGCTCGGCGGGTGAGCGGCGACGATCGCGACGACACCGATGCCGCGAGCACGCGGTCGTCCGATCGCACGCCGACGACGGGCGAGCTCGAGTCGATGGCGTCGTTGCTCGGCCGGCTCGCGGATGCGCCGGGCGGGCCGGAGGGCGCCGCGCCGATCGTGCCGGGTGCCGTGCTCGAAGGAACCTACCGGGTCGAGCGCGCGATCGGCGAGGGCGGCATGGGCATCGTCTACCTCGCGCGCGATCTGCGGCTGGATCGCGACGTCGCGCTCAAGGTCGGGCGGCAGGTCTCGGTGGTGTCGCTGCTGCGGCTCGAGCGCGAGGCCGCGGCGCTCGCGCGGCTGTCGCATCCCAACGTCGTCGTCGTGTATCAGGTCGGCGAGTCGGGCGGCCGCGTCTTCCTCGCGATGGAGTACGTGCCCGGCGGCACCGCGCGCGCCTGGCTCGAGGCCAGGCCGCGGACCTGGCGCGAGATCGTCGCCTTGTACGCTGCCGCCGGCGATGGGCTCGCCGCGGCGCACGACGCCGGCCTCATCCACCGCGACTTCAAGCCCGACAACGTCCTCGTCGGCGACGACGGGCGCCCGCGGGTCGCCGACTTCGGGCTGGCGCGCAGCGACCTCGATGGCGTGATCGGCGCGGACGTCGCGGCGCATGCGTCGATGACCCAGACCGGCGCGGTGCTGGGCACGCCGGCGTACATGCCGCCCGAGCAGCTCGCCGGTGAGCCGCTGGATGCGCGCGCCGATCAGTTCGCGTTCTGCGCCGCGCTGTGGGAGGCGCTCTACGGCCTGCGGCCGTTCGACGGCAAGACCCCCGCGGATGTCGCGGCGTCGATCGCGTCGGCGCGGCCGCGCGTGCCGACCGGCGCCGCGGCGCGGCGCGTGCCGCGGCACATCGCGGAGGTCCTGCGCCGCGGTCTGGCGTCGCGCCGGGTCGATCGCTTCCCCTCGATGGCGTCGCTGCTCGTCGCGCTGCGCCGCGATCCGGCCCGGCGGTGGCGGCGCATCGGCGCGGCCGCTGCCGTCGCGAGCGCGATCGGCGGCGCGGTGATCGCGACCCGCCTGCTCGCCGAGGCGCCGCCGGATCCGTGCGCGAATGGTCCGCGCGAGATCGCGCGCGCCTGGAATCCCGCGCGCGCGGCGGAGCTGCGCGAGGGGCTCGGGCGCATCGCGCCGTGGACCGCGACGATCGCCGCGAACGCGATCACCGCGCTCGATGCGTGGTCGGCGAAGTGGGCCGTCGAGTACCGCGCCGTGTGCGAGACCGGCGCGAGCTGGTCGGGCGACCTCCACGATCGCGCGGCGCAGTGCCTGTCCCGCCGCCGCGCGGAGCTGACCGCCGCGGTCGACGTGCTCGCGGTCGCCGATGCCCACGTCGCCGCGAAGGCGGACGCGCTGCTCGCGCTCGATGATCCCGCGACCTGCGCCGACGCGGAGTACTTGCTCGCGGCGGAACCACCGGTCCCGTCGACAGTTGCGAGCGCGGTCGCGCCGCTGGAGGCGGCCCTCGATCACGCTCACGCGCTGGCGCTGGTCGGCCGTGACTACTCGAGCGCAGTGCTCACACGTACGCTCCTCGCGCCGGCGATCGCGACAGGACACCAGCCGTTGAGCGCGAGTGCTCGAGCAACACTCGGCGTCGAGTTGCAGGCGCTCGGCGCGCTTGGCGCCGCCGACCTCGCGCTGCGCGAAGCCTACTTCGAAGCTGAGGCGGGGCGTGCCGCGGAGGCGGCCGTGCATGCCGCAAGCGCGCGCGCGCTCGGGCTGATCGACCAGTCGCGCGTCGAGGAGGCGCGCGATTGGGCGCGCCTCGCCGAGATCTCCGCGTCGAGGACCAGTGAGCCGCGGCTGCGCTTGATGGCGATGCAGGCATCTGGCCGAGTTGCGCTGATAGGCGGAGACTACAAGGGGGCGATGGCGAGCGCCTCGGCGCAGGTCGCGGTGGCGCGTGCGCAAGGTGGCAGGATGTTCGCGTACGCGCTGGTCGAACGCGCAAACGCACTCGCGGCTCTCGACAACCACAACGATGCGCTCGCAGATCTCGACGCGGCCCGGGGCGTTCTCGTGGAAGGTCGTGGCGCTGATGCTCCGGTGCTGCTCGGGATCGACGAGCAGCGCGCGAGCTCGCTAGCGCGCCTCGGCCGCACGGATGAGGCCGTCGCCTTACAGCGGGACCTCGTGGCGCGGCAAGAGCGCCTCTTCGGTCCAGACAGCTACGACGTGGGCGGCGCGCTCCTCGAGCTCGGCGCGACCCTGTGCGTGACGCGTCATGAGGAGGCGCTACCGGTCCTCGATCGCGCGCTGCCGATCATCGTGCGCACGATCGGCCCGCGGTCGTACGAGGTCGGCTCGATCCACAACAACCGGGCGCTCGCGCTGGTCAGCTACGGCCGCTACGACGACGCGGTCGCGGAGTACCGTCAGGTCATCGATGTCTGGGGCGAGGTCCTCGGCGCCGAGCATCCCGATCTGGGCAAAGCCTGGGGTAACCTCGGCGATGTTCTGCGGCAGGCCGGGCGATTCGCCGAGGCAGACGCCGCGCTGACGACCGCGGTGACGCTGCTCTCTCGGGTGGACCCCGACAGCGAGCGTCTGGCGTTCGCGCTCACCGCGCGCGGCGCGCTCGAGCTCGCGCGGCCGCGCCCGGATCTGGCTCGTGGGCGTGCGGATCTCGAGCGGGCGCTCGCCCTGCGCAAGGCGCACGACACCGATCCTGCGCAGCGCGCGAACACCCAGCTGTTCCTCGGGGAGTTGCTGCAGCGACAAGGCGATCGCGCCCGGAGTCGCGCGCTGAAGGCCGCGGCGCGGGCGACGTTCCTCGAGGAACAGGTGGACCTGACCAAGCCCGAGTACCGCGCGTACCTCGCCACGCCGTAGCCGTCGCAGCGGATTCTGCCGCAACCGTTGGGCGGCCCGTGCGATAGGTTCGGGCCGTGACCCACGACGATCGCGCCGATCTCGACGACGCGTCTACGACGCGCTCCTCGGACCGCTCGCCGACGACGGGCGAGCTGGAGTCGATGGCGTCCCTGCTCGGGCGGCTCGCGGATGCGCCGGGTGGACCCGAGGGTGATGCGCCGATCGTGCCGGGCAGCGTGCTCGAGGGCACGTATCGGGTCGAGCGCGCGATCGGCGAGGGCGGGATGGGCATCGTCTACCTCGCACACGACCTGCGGCTGGACCGCGATGTCGCGCTCAAGGTCGGCCGGCAGGTGTCGGTGGTGTCCCTGCTGCGGCTCGAGCGCGAGGCCGCGGCGCTCGCGCGGCTGTCGCATCCCAACGTCGTCGTCGTCTACCAGGTCGGCGCGTTCCACCGGCGCGTCTTCCTCGCGATGGAGTACGTGCCCGGCGGCACCGCGCGCGCCTGGCTCGAGGCCAAGGTGCGCACCTGGCGCGAGATCGTCGCCTTGTACGCGGCCGCGGGCGATGGCCTCGCCGCCGCGCACGACGCCGGCCTGATCCACCGCGACTTCAAGCCCGACAACGTGCTCGTCGGCGAGGACGGGCGCCCGCGGGTCGCTGACTTCGGGCTGGCGCGCAGCGAGACCCACGCGACAGATCACGGCGGCCCGGCCGCGCATCCCTCGATGACCCAGACCGGAGCCGTGCTGGGCACGCCGGCGTACATGCCGCCCGAGCAGCTCGCCGGCGAGCCGCTCGATGCGCGCGCTGATCAGGTCGCGTACTGCGCGGCG